>NZ_QTMH01000011.1:2466-104231 GCF_003603065.1 Bacteroides sp. AF20-13LB | reverse complement strand
AGTTTTCGCGGAACTTGGTACGTTTGGTAATGTAAAATCACCATCTACACCGGTAATAGCACCAATTTGTGTACCTTTTACCAATACAGAGGCTCCAATAACTGGCTGCCCGTCTTCTTCAGAAATTACAACACCTGTAACCTTCTGGGTTTGGGCAGTTACTAGGCCTATTCCGACAAAAAGACAGGCCAATAACAGCATTAATTTTCTTTTCATAAATTCTCTCTTAAAGTTTAACTTTACATTAATTGTTTCTTTACTCTAACAAAGTGCAAATATATTAATAAAACTGAAACGAACAACTATTTTATTGAAAAAACCTTGTAAATCTATCAATTTGTTAATTAAACATACTGCTTTATGCTTAATAACAGATTTTTCACACTTAAAAAACCTAAACTGGCTTATGTTTACTATCACTATGATTCCCTCTTTTAGGATGATTTTTCCAAGAAATACACATATTTTAAAACAAAATGGTTAATAAATAAGCCGCTAAAACAGAGAACAGACCTGATTTTGAAACAAATTGAGAGTTCCCGGAGGCTAAATACCGATTAATAGCTAAACACAAAAAGACACTTTTTAAAGATATTAATTCTTATTCTAATCCCATCGAGCACAGAATATCGTCTTATTTGTTATTGGTATTAATTAAAATCAAGTAAAATGAGTAAAATTATTTACAATCTAGTGTACAACAGAAAAAGGAGCCTGAATAAAAAAGGAATGGCATTAGTGCAAGTAGAAGCCTATTTGGACAGAAAGAAAAAGTATTTTTCAACCAAAGTTTATTTAAAGCCAGAACAGTGGGACAATAAAAAGCTTATTGTGAAGAATCATCCTAATGCAGATGCGCTGAATAGATTGATATATGAGTTCATGGCTATGATAGAAAAAAAAGAGTTGGAATTGTGGCAGCAAGGAAGGCGTATTTCATTAGAGTTACTAAAGGATGTTTTGAGCACAAGCGAAAACAAAACCTCTTTTATTCCTTTTTTTAGGCAAGAGATAGCAAACTCTACTCTAAAAGAAAGTACAAAACGAAATCATCTCTCCACTCTTTCATTATTACAACAGTTCAAAAAGGATGTAACCTTTTCTGATTTAACATTCGAATTCATATCCTCCTTTGAATATTTCTTGCAATCAAGAGGTTATCACACAAATACGATAGCCAAACATATGAAGCATCTGAAGCGACATATAAATGTCGCCATCAACAAGGATTATATGGAGATACAAAAATACGCTTTTCGAAAGTACAAAATTAAAACTATAGAAAACAAGCATACGCACTTATCTCCTGAAGAGTTGGAGAAGTTGGAGAAATTAAACTTGGCTGGCAGATATACTAAATTGCAAAAGACTTTAGATGCATTCTTGTTTTGTTGCTATGCAGGAATGAGATATTCTGATTTTATCAGTTTATCACCCGATAACATCGTGAAGATTCGTCAAGAAACCTGGCTAATTTATAAATCCATAAAGACGAGTACAGAAGTCAGATTACCTCTTTATCTCTTATTCGAAGGAAAAGGGCTTGTTATTCTGGACAAATATCGGGATGACTTACAAAGCTTCTTTCATTTAAGGGATAACTCTAATGTGAACAAGGATTTAATTGTGATTTCCCGCCTAGCTGGTTTATCAAAAAAAATTTCATTTCACACTGCTCGCCATACTAATGCAACACTATTGATTTATAATGGAGTAAACATTACAACGGTGCAAAAATTATTGGGGCATAAAAGTGTTAAAACCACACAAGTGTATACAAATGTAATGGATATGACTATAGTGCATGATTTAGAAAAGAACCATGCACTCATGCCTTTGCCTAAAAAAACACGAACTTAGCATAGCCAATACTACACTTTCATATCGTTAGTCATATACTTCTCCTTTAAAGTCTGTTCACTCACTATTCAGTTTCAGCCTGCTCGCTGCAAACTCACTGCATACGTTTTGCAGTACTACTGCAAATTGTTTGCAGTATCACTGCATATTGCTTGCAGCCGCACTGCATATTAGTTTGCAGTATCACTGCAACAGCTTTGCAGTATCGCTGCAATAGGTTTGCAAAGTTTTGCAGTGAGAAATTGCTGAGAATCAATTAAGTATAGTATAGTGTAAATAGAAGATTGACATTGGTGTGTTATCAATATTTAAGACTGATTGGAGGTGTGGAAGCAAATTTTGCTTCCACACTTTTGCATTGCTTCCACAGCGTCTGTAATGCCGATGAATAGAGGGATACAAGGAGCGGGTGGAAGTGTGGAAGCAAAAATGATGAAAACTGTTATGAAGAAACAACAGTTGTCTTGATTGTTTAGCTAATCACAAAGTTTTGAGTTTACTGTTTTTTGAAGCTATTGAAATATTCTTTTACATAGACTTTAGTACTTTCGCTAATAAAATGACAATGTAGAGTAAATGCTTCATTGAAAGCAGCTAGGATGATAGATGTTGACAAAAGATATTCTTCATATAAGAGGAAGAATCATTTAAAATCTTTAAGCAACGTATTAACTTTATGATATACATATGATAACCAAGTCATTAATCCAACAAATAGTATCACAGCAGTAAGGTTTTATACATTGTACCCCTATACATACACCTTGTGAGAAAGGAAATTTCGCTATAGTGATTTCTATTACATGGTATAATCGCTTGATTATTAATAAAATAAGAGTGTTGTAGTTCCGCGAAAACTTTTATTGTATATTCTTTATTATCAATATATTATACACATTGTAGTTCCGCGAAAACTCTGCTAATTTCGTATGTTGGTATGCAAACGCAAGAGGTGGCTGTCGCACCTTCTTTAAGAGTCATCTTAAAGTCCGACAGTGAAATTCTTGATGAAGTAACAGTCATAGCTTATGGTACTGCAAAGAAGAACTCACTAACAGGTTCTGTTGCTACTATCAAATCCAGTGATATGGAAAAGCTTCCAGTTACTTCATTTGAGAAAGCATTACAAGGATTGTCGCCTGGACTGCAGATCGCAAGTGTCTCCGGTCAACCGGGTTCGTCTACACAGGTACGTATTCGTGGTATCGGGTCTATGTCTGCCTCAAGTACCCCACTTTATGTTATAGATGGAGTTGCTATTGAAGCTGCAAACTTAAGTGAAGTTGCAAATACCAGTAAATATGGAACAAGTGCAAATCCACTTTCAAACTTAAATCCGAATGATATTGAGTCTATTACCATCTTAAAAGATGCTTCTGCTGCTTCTTTGTACGGATCACGTGCGGCCAATGGTGTTATTCTGATCACAACGAAGCAGGGTAAAAAAGGACAAGCCAAGGTTAGTTTTAAAGCTCAAATGTCATCTTCCAAACTCCCTTCTGGTGGTTATGATTTGATGAATGCCTCCGAACATTATGCTCTGTATTATGGAGGCTTCTATAATAATAATATTGCTAAAGGCATGTCCTCAGAAGAAGCTTCCGCTGCAGCCAACAAATCCACACAAAGCATGTATGGGCGAAATCCATATAATGTTGCTAACCCTCTGGATGCTTCTGGCGACTTGACATCTGGTGCTCAATTGATGATTGATACCGATTGGTTGGATGAAGTCTTCAGAACCGGGATGTCACAAGAATACGATATCAGTGTAAATGGAGGAAACGAGAAATCAAAATACTTCATTTCTATGGGATATATGAATCAAGAGGGTATTGTGATTGGTTCGGATTTTGAACGATATTCAGGTCGTACAAATGTCTCAACGGAAATTAAACCTTGGTTCAGTATGGGTATCAATTCCACTTTCTCTTTGGCAAAACAAAACACTCCTGTAGGTGGAGGTGGCGGTGCTAGTCCTTTGACTAATGGTATTTTCCTACCCAATGCTGTTCCTGTATATGATTTGGATGAAAATTTCCAAATGCAATATGATGAAAATGGCAAACCTCTTTATAACTTCAAGAATCCCATATTTCAGGATATGAATGTTATATCATTTGCACAAACTGACAAATATGCAACTAACACATACCGTGTTTTGGTAAATCCCTACGTGGATTTCAACTTTTATGGAGTTCATTGGAAAACAAGTCTTTCATATGATTATATCAATTTGGATGAAACGCAATGGTATAATGCGGAACATGGTAATGGTAAAGCTGCACAAGGACGCTTGTACAAATATGCCATTTGGAACAACACTTTTGGATTGACCAGTACATTAAATTATAATTTCAACATAAAGGAAGACCATCACTTCTCGGTATTGGCTGGTTATGAAATCTATAATAAAGAGTACAAGCGCACTTATGCACAAGGAACAAAATTTCCGATTGGTGGTTTGACAGAGCTGAATGTAGCTGCTACTCCGCAAGAAGTAGGTTCTGTAACAGATAAAGAGCGCATGCTTTCTTATTTTGGTCGATTAAATTATGATTATCAGAATAAATATTTTGCCTCATTCAGTATCCGCTCCGATGGTTCTTCACGTTTTGCACCGGGACATCGTTATGGTACATTTTGGAGTGTCGGATTAAATTGGCGTATCAGCGAAGAAAACTTCATGAAAGATATTACTTGGCTCGATGACTTGAAACTGCGTGCCAGCTATGGTACTTCAGGTAACAAAACATCTGATTACTTATATGGTTATCAAGCCTTCTATGAAGGTGGAGCCAATTATAACGGAGAGTCTGGCTTCAGACATTCTCAATTAGCAAATCCTGATTTGTCATGGGAAAAATCCAAAAACTTCAATGTGGGGTTAGATTTTGCAGTACTTAACAGTCGCCTACATGGATCCATTGACTATTATATCAAAAACTCTGATGAACTGTTATTGGAAAAACCTTTAGCCGGTTCTACGGGGTTGGACATAATTATGTCTAATTTGGGTGGTATGCGCAACTCTGGTATAGAAGTAGATTTGCATTCCCTGAATATTCAAGCCGGAGACTTTAATTGGGGAACCGACTTCAATATCTCTTTTAACAAGAATGAAATCACTTCTTATCCCGAAGAACAGGAAGTTGTTGGTACAAAAGTTCGTACGGTAGGCTACAGCCTTTATGAATTTTACATGCAAGAATGGGCCGGAGTAGATAAAGAAACCGGTGCTCCACTTTGGTATAAAGACGTAAAAGATGATAAAGGTAATCCGACAGGTGAAAGAACTACCACTTCAACTTACTCTACTGCAGACAAATACAAACTTGGTTCTGCACTTCCCAATGTATTTGGAGGTTTGAATAATACATTTACATTTAAAGGATTAGACCTTTCATTCCTCTTTACTTATAGTTTTGGAGGAAAGATATATGATGCGTACGAAGCCAATTTGCTGAATGATGGTAACAACAACGGTTATCAAGCCATCAAAGATCAAGCGAATTATTGGACAAAAGAGAATCCAAACGCTCCGAATCCTGCATTCTTGCCCAATAACACTTCAAGTTCTCATTCTACATCAAGCCGCTATTTGCACGATGCAGATTTCATTAAATTTAAAAATATCAACTTAGGTTATACTCTACCAAAAAAATGGACACAGAAGATACAGTTGGAGACAGTACGTTTCTTTGGAAGTCTGGAGAATATCTGTGTATGGAACTTGGATGGTAGTTTCAAAGGTTACGATGTGGAATTGGGAGGTGTAACCGGAGTATTGGACGGTGCAGGTACGGTTCCATTGCCTCGTACAATCTTATTTGGTATAAATGTTGGTTTCTAATTTAAAATTGAGATTACGATGAATAGAATAAAGCAAACTATAATAGCACTTGCAATAGGTCTTAGCTTGGCAAATTGCGGTGATGATTTTTTGGATACTACTTCTTCGGACCAAATGTCCGATTCTAACACCTTTACTACGATAGACGGTGCGCAGCAAGTGTTGACCGGTGCTTATGACTGGTTGACCAATGGCTGGTTGGCTCATATGACCAACCAATATATTTTCTTCTTGCCTGACATTATGGGAGATGACGCATTGGTGACACCTGACCCCAACTACAATTATGGACGTTTTGTGTCTCCTTATCAATATACAGTTTCTCCAGGAAGTACCTATACTGATGACCCGTGGAAGGGATGTTACAGTATCATAGATAATACGAATGCCATTTTGGATAATATCGGAAACCTGGCAGAAAGTGCAGAGCGTAACAGAATTGAAGGTGAAGCGCTATCTCTAAGAGCTTATACTTATCATTTCTTAGTAAGAATGTATGCCAAACCTGTAAACAAGTACCCGGATAATCCGAGCATAATTTTACGTATTTCTTCTGGAACAGAAGACCTTCCTCGTGCTACAGTAAAAGATGTTTATAATCAGCTTGTCGTTGACATGGAAAAAGCATGTGGATTGTTGGACCAACATTCTTCTTCATCCAAGGCATATATCGGTGCGAATGCTGCTCATGGAATTCTTGCACGTTTGTATTTGGATTTAGGTGATGAAACAAATGGTATCAAACATGCCAATGCTGCATTGAAAGGTGTTAATTTGATGAATACGGCAGTTTACACAGCTGATTTCTGTGAAGTTAACTCAGAAACACTTTGGGCTTTCGAATGTCCAACTGATGATAATCAATTCTATCTTTCATTACCCTCTTTCTGGTATTTGTGTGGAGATGATTATGAAGATGCTGTTATTGGTTATAGCTCATTACGAGTTTCAAAGGCTTTGATTAATCTAATGGAAGATAAAGATATACGCAAAACTCAGTTCCCGAAAGATTCTGAAATAAACGATTATATCAGTGAAACAGGATACTTGACAACAAAGATTCATAGTCGTAATAATGAAATGGGACAAGGCTCTTTCAATATGCTGCGTGGTTCTGAGATGTATCTTATTATTGCTGAATTAGCTGCTGACAAACAGCATTATGATGTGGCTAAAGAAGCATTAAATGTTGTTCGGATAGCTCGTGGATTGGATAAATATAGTGGAACGGATGCCGGTTTAGCAGATGAGATACAACAAGAAAGAAGGCGTGAATTATTTGCAGAGGGACATCGCCTATTCGACATGAAACGTAGAGGTTTAGCATTGACAAGAACTGGAGTTGACGGACACGATTTGTGGACCAGTCAATTAGACCTTCCTGCTGGTTCTGATAGATTTGAATTACCTATTCCGCAAGCAGAGATTGATGCTAATGGAGAACTGACAAATAATGATCAGAATCCTGCTTATAAATAAGTCTGTAAGAAGGAGTATATCTGATTTCTGAACTTTCAAAACATCTCTATTTGATAGGGTGTTTTCTAAATAAAGTGTTTTAAAAGCCGTTCACTGTGAAGTAAGCGGCTTTTGTTATTCTATCTTTTCCACTTTATTTCTGCAACAATCATTTCCAAATAGGACGTATAGAAATCTGCTGCCGGGGATTAACGGTTATTTCTTCCTCGTCTTCCAAAGTAATAATTATGCCTTTAGATAATTGATAGTTGTCGTACCAAGTAAGTATCTTCCACAAATCCTATATATGATTTTATCGTGTCCGGACTTTTAACATCGACAGCCTTAGTTACAGAATTGTACGCAAAGCGATGAGTAGCGTTACTTGCCAAATAATACATCATCTCTCCAAGCTGCCTTTCATTGCTTATCTTGTTTCGCACCACTACATCCTTATAAATGATGTCGGTATAGAGTGAAAGCAAGTAGTTATCATTATCTGACTGAATGTATTGAGGAAAGTTTCCTATTCCTAGGTATTTTTGTATTTCACTAAGGAGTAGCACCTTGCCTTCTGCAGCATAAAATGTATCTTGTTTTATTGCTACTTGCTCTAGTTTCAGGAATTCATGGAAAGAAAAAGGATAAAGTTCCATAGTGACATATCTGCCAGTAAGAAAAGTGCCCAACTCTTTACTAAGTAGATTGGCATTACTGCCGGCAACAAACACCTTGCTCGTTTCTCTGCTCATAAATAACTTAGCGTAATAGACTTTTATCCACACAATCTTCCTCTCTTTATATATATTGCTAATATACAAAAAAATATGATATAAATAGAGAAACTTTCGATAGCCAATAGAAAGTTTTGTAACAAAGGAACCTATTTTTTATATGGAATTGCAAATTAAATTATGAACAGCATCTGAATGAAACAGATTACAACGATGAGTTAAACCTTGGAAGGGAATAATTCCACCGGAGTTGTTTGGAAAATAAAGTGTTTTTGATAGAGGTTGTCAAAATGTGAACTGCACAACCTCATTTTTTATTCTAGACTCTCGCAACAACAATCAACTTTTAAAAAACAATAACTATCAATTATCCATAATCTTATAAAAATATTGTATGTTTGCAATTAGATAAATGCATGAATATGGATTCTAAAAAACAACTCTACATCATTAGTGGTTGTAATGGTGCTGGTAAGACTACGGCATCTTATACTGTGTTGCCGGATGTTCTGGAATGCAAGGAGTTTGTCAATGCGGATGAAATAGCTCGTGGATTATCTCCTTTTAATCCCGAAAGTATGGCCATTGAAGCCGGACGGTTGATGTTGCAAAGAATCAATGAATTGCTGAAAAATCAACAAAACTTTTCTATAGAAACCACACTTGCCACAAGATCTTACACTCGCCTTGTCCATCGTGCACAAGAACAAGGATATAAAGTCAATTTAATATATTTCTGGCTGAGTTCGCCCGACTTGGCTATTCAGCGTGTAGCCCAACGTGTACGTAATGGTGGACACGACATTCCCAAAGAGGTTGTGCTCCGGCGTTATCAAGCAGGCATTGATAACTTTTTCAATATTTATATGCCTTGTGTGGACTATTGGCTATTGGCAGATAATAGCGAAACACCCCGTATAATTGTTGCTGAAGGTGGACGAGGAATGGAAATGCATATACATCACATTGAACGATTTAATAAAATACAAAGTTATGTCAGAGAATGAACGAAAAGAACTAAGCGAAAAGTTACATTTCGGTTTGGCATTAGCCGAACGTCGTATGCTTGAAGAAAAAGCATTGCGCAATGAATGCATTATACAAGGCTTGCCCAATGGAGAGATTAAAAGTGTACCGGCACGTATCATACTGCGTAGACTTTATGGAGAAGAGCTGAAACGATAGAAATATCCTCTCTTCAATAAACAGCAAACCTGAATTGTCTGCACGACACGAGAGCCAGTGCGGATTACAAAAGTACATTCTTTATTCCCCTGAATTATAATAAAAAATATATCCACTCAGTCTTCGTTATTCTATGTAGACTATATTCTCTTACAAGAAGACTTCCTCATTACGTTTTTGACATGCTCCAAACAGTAGTTTTTCATAGCTATAGAATTCTTTACTCCAATTACTTTGTATTTGGAATAATCTCCATTTATAAGATAGAGACAATTACATGGTGTTCTATGCATAAAATGGATAAATAGGTAGGATAGTATTTATGTAACCATTATAAATTCAATAGTATTTTACATAAGGGTTTACATTCTCATAGATGGAATAAACAACACGAGTAAATAATTGACAAAAAGCAACTAAATGATAGATATTGACAAAGCCCTTCTAGTTTTTGAGAAAAAAGATCCTAACGTTATGATTATAGCACATCAGTACAGAATTAAACACCTTCAAATCAGGATATTACCATTACAAATAGTATCATATAAGTAGATTGTCATTTACAGTGGATATGTATAGAGTATCTTCTCTAGAGGAATACTTTATTTCAGGAGCTCTTTTTGTTTATTTTGTATTGCTTATTATCAACAATATAGACATATTGTAGTTCCGCGAAAACTCTGGTAATTTCTTATATTGGTATGCAGACCCAAGAAGTGGCAATAAAACCCAGCTTAAAAGTGGTGATGAAGTCTGATACTGAGATGCTTGATGAGGTAATGGTGGTTGCTTTCGGTACAGCAAAGAAGTCTGCATTTACGGGTTCGGCTAAGGTGGTTGGTACCGAAAAGCTGGAGCAGTCGCAAGTGACGAATGTTACTGATGCCTTGGCAGGTGCTGTGCCGGGTGTGACACTGACTTCCAATGACGGTGCTCCGGGTTCAAAGTCATCCATCAAGATTCGTGGTTTTAGCTCAATCAATGCAAAGAATGACCCTCTGATTATTGTGGACGGCGCTCCTTATAGCGGTGATATTAATAATATCAATCCTAACGACGTTGAGTCAATGACAGTATTGAAGGATGCGGCTTCCAATGCTCTTTACGGTGCTCGTGGTGCTAATGGTGTAATTATCATCACTACCAAAAGGGCCAATATGTCGGGAGAGGCTAAGGTGACTTTTGATGCTAAGTGGGGTGCTAACACTCGAGCGTTGCAGAAATATGAAGTGATTGACAATCCTGGCATGTACTACGAGATGCATTATCGTGCCATGAACAATTATTATAAGTCAACGGGAATGAATGACCAAGCTGCATGGCTTGAGGCAAACAAGAATCTGTTTGGCTCCAACGGTGGATTGGGATACAATGTATATACAGTTCCCGATGGGCAATTCCTCATCGGTCAGAACGGTAAACTTAATCCCAACGCCACATTGGGTAGAGTTGTGAATTATAAAGGACGTGACTATCTGCTGACTCCGGATGATTGGGAAGATGTGGGAATGCGTACCGGTCTGCGTCAGGAATACAACTTCTCGGTGAGCGCAGCCAATGAAAAGTCCTCTTTCTATGTTTCTTTAGGTTATCTTGGAAATGAGGGTATCACTGAAGGCTCTGACCTGAAACGTTTGACAGGCCGTTTGAAAGCCGACTATCAGGCAAAGAAGTGGTTGAAGATTGGTGGTAATATGGGATATGCACGTTTTGATTCTAACTCGTTGAGTAACAATGGTACCAGTTCGTCTACCGGTAATATATGGGCGTTTGTTACCCAAATGGCTCCCATCTATCCCGCCTACGTGCGCAATGCTGACGGCAGCATCATGGTGGATAATAATGGTATTGGAATGATGGACTACGGTAGTGGTATCAATGCAGGTATGCAGCGTCCTTTCATTGCTGATGCCAACCCTATTCTAGACAATAAACTAAATACCAGAAACTCTGAAGGAAATGCCATTAACGGCAACGCCTTTGTAGATATAACTCCTATAGAAGGCCTAAAGGTGACATTCAATGGTGCTTTCAACTTGGATGAGACACGTCATAGTTACGTTTACAATCCTTACTACGGGCAGTTCGACTCCACTGGCGGTACAGTGAGTAAGTATCATACACGTACTTACGATTACAACCTGCAACAACTTGTTTCTTATGCCCGTTCGTTTGGCGACAATAACTTCGATATTCTTTTAGGTCACGAATATTATGATTATCGCTACTATGAACTTGGGGCCAGCAAGTCGCAGATGTTCTCTCAAGGCAATAAGGAATTGGATGGTGCCATTATCGACGGACAAGGTGCTTCTTCCTATAAAGAGCGTCGTAACAATGAAGGTTTCTTCGGCCGTTTGCAATACAATTATGACGAACGCATCTTCGGCTCGGCTTCTTTGCGTCGTGATGCTTCCAGCCGTTTCCATCCGGACCATCGCTGGGGTACATTCTGGTCGGTAGGCGGTGCGTGGCTTATCAACAAAGAAAGCTGGTTTGATGCTTCATGGGTGCAGGAACTGAAGCTGAAGGCTTCTATTGGTTCACAAGGTAATGACAATATCGGTGACTTCCTCTATACGGATAGATTTAACATTATCAACTCTAACAACAGCCTTGGTACTTCATTTAAATCTAAGGGCACTAAAGACATCACTTGGGAAACCAACACTAACTTCAATATCGGTGCAGAGTTCCAGTTGTGGAACCGTGTAACCGGTAGCATCGAGTACTACAGACGTAAGACTTCGGATATGTTGTTCTCATTTACCGTGGCTCCATCATTGGGTTATGCTTCCTATATGGACAACGTTGGTAACATGGTCAATAGTGGTGTGGAAATGGACTTCAATGTGAATATCTTCGATACACGTAACTTTACGTGGGATGTGAATGTGAACATTTCAACCTTGAAGAACCGTATTACGATGCTTGATCCTGATAAGTTGATTACTACTGAGTATACAGCTGATGGAAAAGGATATAAGGGCTATTCTAACGGAAGCTTCTTCATTGGTGAAGATTTGTCTATGTTTACATGGCGCTTGAAGGAGTATGCCGGAGTGAATGAAAAGGGTGAGTCTTTGTTCTATAAGAATGTCAAGGACGAGGCCGGCAATATCACCGGACGTGAAACGACTACGAATCATGCTCAGGCTGACTATTACATCACAGAGGAAAGCTCAATACCTAAAGTGTATGGTGGTTTCGGTACCAAACTGAAAGTCTATGGCGTGGACTTTGGCATAAACTTCACTTACCAGATTGGTGGTAAGCAGTATGATGGTACGTATGCTTACTTCATGTCGTCACCTTATGGTACGGCTGGTTACAACTACCATAAGGATTTGTTGAACTCATGGACTCCTGAGAACACAAATACTAATATCCCGCGTTTCCAGATGAACGACCAATATTCAGGGGCAATGTCTACGCGCTTCTTGACAAATGCAAGCTTCTTGAATATCCAGAATATTAATGTGGGCTACACGTTGCCTTCCAAGTGGACAAGAAAGTTGGCCATCAACTCATTGCGTGTGTATATGTCGGCAGAAAATGTTTTCTATTGGTCTAAACGTAAAGGGTTCGACCCACGTCAGTCATACGACGAGACAACCAATGCTACTTTCTATTCACCGATGCGTACCATCTCTGGTGGTGTGTCATTTGAGTTCTAAACCTAATATATAGATTACAATGATTATGAAGAAGAATATATTCAAATTATTTTCGGCTATGGTCGTATCGGCCACGGTATTGACCGGCTGTATAGAAGAGGTTTTCCCCGAAGATTCTACAGCGACCTCCGATCAGATTGGTGCATCGGCTACAGCAATTGAGGCTTCGCTTAATGGCTTGCCATCGCAAATGGTACAGGGTTATCTGGTGTACGGTAAGCAAACCCATGAGACCGACCTTGCTTATCCCTCATTGATGTTGGCCCAGACAGAACTGCTGGGTGATGTTGTGGCTACAGATTACGGGTATGACTGGTGGTGGCGCTTCAATGCCAATAATGGTATGAACGACACCGGCTATTATTCATATTTGCCTTACTTCACCCTATATAAGTTCGTTAAATCGGCCAATGACGTGATTGCGGCCGTTGATGTGACTGATCCCACAATTACCGATGAAATGCGTGGACTTGGAAGTATAGCCCATGCTTTCCGTGCATTGGACTATTATACGCTGATGGTACTTTTCGAACCGGTAGAAAATATCTATACCGATTGTAGCAAGGTACTGGGGCTGACGGTGCCCATTGTGACTGAGGCGACAACTAACGACATTGCGAAGAGCAATCCGCGTGCAACGCACGAAGAATTGGTGAATTTTATTCTTGCCGACCTTGACAAGGCAGAGATCGGTCTGGAGTCTTATACACCTGTCAGTAAGAACTTCCCTGACTTGGCGGTCGTATATGGTCTGAAGGCCAAAGTATATATGTGGGATGGTCAGTTTGCTAAAGCTGCCGAGTATGCCCGCAAGGCTATTGATAAGTCGGGAGCAACACCTATGAGCGAATCACAGTGGCATAATCCCACTACCGGTTTCAATACGGCTACTTCTGCATGGATGTGGTACCTTCACCCCACGGCTTCCAATATGGGTAATCTTGCTAATTTCATTGGTCACATTTCCAATGAAGCGGATTGGGGATATGCTTCTTTGTCTAAGCTCCAGATGGCACGTTCACTTTATGACGCGATTCCTGCTACCGATTTCCGCAAATATTCTTACCTTGACCCGGACAGAAGTACTTACGCTTACCAGTCAGTGAGAGGCAATGCATGGCTGGATGAACAACCGGATTATATGTCATTGAAGTTCCGCCCCGTGGGTGGTGACTATAACACTTATTCTGTGGGTGCGGCTGCAGATATTCCCGTGATGCGTGTGGAAGAGATGTATCTCATAGAGGCTGAAGCAGTAGGTGCCAGCCAGAATGTGGCAGCAGGCGTACAGTTGTTGAATAACTTTATGAAGCAGTACCGCCAGAGCAATTACAATTTCAGTACGGGTGATTTGCGTAATTTCCAACTTGAGGTGTTGAAGCAGATGCGTATCGAGTTCTGGGGTGAGGGAATCGCATTCCCTACGGCTAAACGTCTGAAACCGGATGTCATTCAGAATTATGAGGGTACCAACTTTATAGAAGATATCTTCAAGATAAACTGTAAAGGTGTGAAGCCCAATTGGACATTGATGATTCCTAAGACCGAAGTCGATTCAAATACCGCCCTTCAGGGAATGAACAATCCGGACCCGTCCGGTGCTATTGCTAAACGTCCTACTCCGATAGGGGAGTTTGCACCGGGTAACAATTAACCAATGAACTAACTTTTAATAGAATTTGTATATGAATAAGATATTCAATAAATTGTTTTTGGGCTTGGCCGTATGCGGTTTGGCTATGACGGCTTGTTCAGACGGTGTGGAGTGGGAGCCTTCTCCGGTTCCTACCGAGGGTGTACAAGCTTATATTTATGCTGATAACACTGATTTGACTTATTATCCGAATGATGAACAGTTTTTTGTGGTCAAAATCGGCCGTCAGAAAACAGATGCGGCTGCATCTATCCACTTGACTACAGATGCAGAGAACGTAACAGTGCCGACAACGGTTGATTTTGCTGCCGGTGAAGCACTCAAAGAAGTAAAGATTGCGTTTGACATAGCTGTGGGTACTACTGCATCTTATACTATTGCCATTCCTGAGGAAGATTCCTATGTTTATGGCTCACCCAAGGTGACGGTCAATATAAAGCGTGACTATACTTGGCTCAATATAGGTACAGGCTACTATGCATCTCAATTATTTGGCGAGGGTTGGGATCAACCTGTACTGAAGGCTAAAGAGGCTAATATCTATAAGCTGGAAGATTGCATTACGAAAGGATATCCCATCATGTTTACGTTAAGCGATGACAATCAAGAACTGATAGGTTGGGATCCTCAACCTACTGGTTATGACAAGACGGACTATGGTATGCTATATTTTGCAGCTGCAGGTATGGAGCGTAAAGGGAACGTGTTGTCTTTCCCGATGCAGGGCTTAGTAATACTTGACGGTGGTAAATGGGGAGTACTGTATCAGGGATTCACGGAAACGTTGGAGATGCCGGAAGGGTTCTGATTATCCTGGCAATTAGATAACATGTAATTTGAAATGGCATGTAAGATGAAGTTCGACTTCATTTTACATGCCATTTTTCTATTGTATCTGTTTTTATTTTATTCCCCTTTTTAAGGCGCTTCCGCCAAAATTATTTATATTTGCTGCCCGAACCAACAATACGTATATATAATAAGGTATAGAAACTATGAAAGAATTTGTAATCTCCGAAGCGCAGGCAGAAACAGCGGTATTGGTAGGTCTTGTCACGAAGACTCAGGATGAGCGTAAGACCAATGAATACCTGGACGAGCTTGCATTCTTGGCTGAGACAGCCGGGGCGGAAGTAGTGAAGCGGTTTACCCAAAAGCTGGATGCAGCGCATTCCGTGACTTATGTCGGCAAGGGCAAGCTGGAAGAAATTAAAGAGTATATCCGGAATGAAGAAGAAGCCGAACGCGAAATCGGCATGGTGATTTTTGATGATGAACTCTCCGCCAAGCAGATACGCAATATAGAAGCTGAACTCAAAATCAAGATACTGGACCGTACGTCCTTGATTCTCGATATCTTTGCCATGCGTGCCCAGACTGCCAATGCAAAAACGCAGGTGGAGCTGGCGCAGTATAAGTACATGCTCCCCCGTCTGCAACGTTTGTGGACCCACTTGGAACGCCAGGGTGGTGGCTCCGGTGCCGGTGGAGGTAAAGGTTCCGTGGGACTTCGCGGTCCGGGTGAAACGCAGCTGGAAATGGACCGCCGTATCATCTTGAACCGTATGTCATTGTTGAAGGAGCGTTTGGCTGAGATTGACAAGCAGAAGTCTACCCAGCGGAAGAACCGCGGACGCTTGATTCGTGTGGCATTGGTGGGATATACCAATGTAGGAAAATCCACATTGATGACTTTGCTTTCGAAAAGTGAAGTCTTTGCAGAGAATAAGCTGTTTGCCACGTTGGATACTACGGTGCGTAAGGTGATTATTGAGAACCTGCCGTTCCTGCTATCCGATACGGTGGGCTTTATCCGTAAATTGCCGACGGATTTGGTAGACTCCTTCAAGTCTACTCTGGATGAGGTACGCGAGGCGGACTTGCTGTTGCATATCGTAGACATCTCTCATCCGGATTTTGAAGAACAGATAGAAGTTGTGAACAAGACGTTGGCAGATATCGGTGCCGCCGGTAAGCCCATGATTCTTGTATTCAATAAGATAGACGCTTATACTTATATAGAGAAAGCGGCTGACGACCTTACCCCCAGAACCAAGGAAAACTTGACACTCGAAGAACTGATGAAGACGTGGATGGCTAAGATGGAGGATAACTGCCTCTTTATTTCTGCCCGCGAAAAAATCAATATGGAGGAACTGAAGAGTGTAGTTTATCAGCGTGTGAAGGAATTGCACGTGCAGAAGTACCCCTATAATGACTTTCTTTATCAGACCTACGAAGAAGAAGTTTAATTTTAGTTATGAGTTATAAGTTATGAGTTATTTGCTGGCAGCGGTTTGAATCGGTAGTGCCGGCAAAGGCAATAACTTATAACTCATAACTCATAACTCGTTATAAGGATGAATTACAGAAGACTGACCGAAGATGAAATTCTCCGGTTGAAGAGCCAGTCATGTCTGGCTGATGATTGGGGGAAAGTAACCGTTGCAGAAGAGTTCTCAACGGAATTTGTGCATCATACCCGTTTTTCGGGTGAGGTGTGTTTGGGAGTGTTCCATTCAGAATTTATGTTGCCGGGAGGAATCAGGAAGCATTCCGGTTTGCGGCATGTGACGCTGCATAATGTAACGGTGGGAGATAACTGTTGCATTGAGAATATCCAGAACTACATTGCCAATTATGAAATAGGGCATGACACCTTCATTGAGAATGTGGATATTATTCTGGTAGACGGTGTGTCGAAGTTCGGTAACGGGGTAGAAGTGTCTGTCCTGAATGAGACGGGAGGCCGTGAGGTGCTGATTAATGATAAACTCTCCGCACACCAAGCCTATATTCTGGCGCTTTACCGCCATCGCCCGGAGCTGATTGCACGGATGAAGGAAATCACGGATTTTTATTCCAACAAACATGCTTCTGCTGTAGGAAGCATCGGGAACCATGTAATGATATTGAACACCGGTTCCATAAAGAATGTGCGCATCGGTGATTATTGCCGCATCTGTGGTACATGCCGTCTGTATAACGGAAGCATCAACAGCAACGAGGTGGCGCCGGTACACATCGGGCATGGGGTGATTTGTGATGATTTCATCATCTCTACCGGGTCTCATGTAGATGACGGAGCTATGCTGAGCCGCTGCTTCGTGGGGCAGGCATGCAAGTTGGGACACAACTACTCTGCCTCGGATTCTTTGTTTTTCAGCAACTGCCAGGGAGAGAACGGGGAGGCGTGCGCTATTTTTGCCGGACCCTATACGGTAACCCACCATAAGTCTACGTTGCTGATTGCCGGTATGTTTTCCTTTATGAATGCCGGTTCGGGGTCCAATCAGAGTAACCATATGTATAAGTTAGGACCTATCCATCAAGGCACTTTGGAACGTGGTGCCAAGACGACTTCCGATTCGTACATCCTATGGCCTGCAAGGGTAGGGGCATTCTCTTTGGTAATGGGGCGCCATGTCAACCATTCTGATACTTCGAACCTGCCGTTCTCTTACTTGATAGAGCAGAATAATACCACCTACCTTGTACCCGGTGTCAACCTGCGTAGTGTGGGTACCATCCGTGATGCCCAGAAGTGGCCGAAACGTGACGGGCGTACCGACCCGAACAAACTGGATTACATCAACTATAATCTTCTCAGCCCCTACACGGTGCAGAAAATGTTCAAGGGACGGGAAACGTTGCAGAATCTGCGTCATGCCAGTGGCGAGCTTTCGGATATCTATTCTTTCCATAGTGCGAAGATACGTAACTCGGCTTTGGTGAAAGGTATCCGCTTCTATGAAATAGCCATTCATAAGTTCCTCGGAAACTCTGTCATCAAGCGCTTGGAAGGCATTGACTTCCGGAGCAATGAAGAAATACGTGCCCGTTTGAAGCCCGATACTGCCATTGGCAGCGGCGAATGGGTGGATATTTCCGGATTGATAGCCCCAAAGAGTGAGATAGATGCGCTGATAGACGGTATTGAGTCCGGCAAAGTCAATCGCTTGAAGTCTATCAATGCCGAGTTTGAGAAGATGCACAGCAACTACTATACCTACGAATGGACCTGGGCGTATGAGAAGTTGGAAGAGTTCTATGGTATCAAGCCGGAAGGTATGACGGCAGAAGACGTCATACATATTGTCGAAAAATGGAAAGAAGCAGTAGTTGGCCTCGACCGCATGGTGTATGAGGATGCTAAGAAAGAATTTTCACTGGCTTCCATGACGGGCTTTGGAGCTGACGGCTCACGCTTGGAAAAGGAACTTGATTTTGAGCAGGTACGCGGCGACTTTGAAAGCAATCCGTTTGTAATGGCTGTGTTGAAACACATTGAGGTGAAGACGGCGCTGGGCGATGAACTGATAGGGCGGATGCAGCGGGTATCAGAAAATTAATTATGATTTGCCGCCTTTTTACTCTAATTAAAGAATTATTTCAATAATAGTTTTTACCTTTGCTCTGTAAAGGCGGTTTTCAGGCTGCCTTTGCTACCCGAATCACTTTTAAACATTAAATATACGAGTAATTATGGCAACAACACCTCCGTTCAAGTATCAGCCCATGTTCGAGAAGGGAAAAGATACTACTGAGTATTATCTGCTTACGAAAGATTACGTGTCAGTAAGCGAGTTTGAAGGAAAACCTATCCTGAAGATTGAAAAAGAAGGTTTGACGGCAATGGCCAATGCGGCTTTCCGTGATGTATCGTTCATGTTGCGTCGTTCGCACAACGAGCAGGTTGCTAAGATTCTGAGTGACCCCGAAGCAAGCGATAACGATAAATACGTGGCACTCACCTTCCTGCGCAATGCAGAGGTAGCGTCCAAAGGGGTACTTCCTTTCTGCCAGGATACGGGTACGGCAATCATCCACGGTGAGAAGGGACAGCAGGTATGGACCGGATACTGTGACGAAGAAGCCCTCTCACTGGGTGTTTACAAGACTTATACCGAAGAGAACCTGCGCTATTCGCAGAATGCTCCCCTCACCATGTACGATGAGGTGAATACGAAGTGCAACCTTCCCGCACAGATTGACATCGAAGCTACGGAAGGTATGGAGTACGAGTTCCTCTGCGTAACCAAGGGTGGCGGCTCTGCCAACAAGACTTATCTCTACCAGGAGACAAAGGCTATCCTCAACCCCGAAACATTGGTTCCCTTCCTTATCTCAAAAATCAAGACTTTGGGTACGGCAGCTTGTCCTCCCTATCACATCGCATTCGTTATCGGCGGTACCTCTGCCGAAAAGAACTTGCTGACTGTGAAACTGGCTTCCACCCACTTCTACGATAACCTACCCACTACCGGCAATGAGTTCGGCCGCGCTTTCCGCGATGTGGAACTGGAGAAGCTGGTACTGGAAGAAGCTCATAAGATTGGCCTCGGTGCCCAGTTCGGCGGCAAGTATCTGGCTCACGACATACGCATCATCCGCCTGCCGCGTCACGGTGCTTCCTGCCCCGTGGGTCTGGGCGTTTCCTGCTCTGCCGACCGCAACATCAAGTGTAAAATCAATAAAGAAGGTATCTGGATTGAAAAGCTCGACAGCAACCCGGGTGAACTGATTCCCGAAGAACTCCGTAAGGCCGGTGAAGGCGATGTGGTGAAGATTGACTTGAACCAGCCGATGGCCGATATTCTGAAGGAACTGACCAAGTATCCGGTTTCCACCCGTTTGTCTCTGAATGGAACCATCATCGTAGGCCGTGACATCGCACACGCCAAGCTGAAAGAACGTCTGGACCGTGGCGAAGACCTGCCGCAGTACATCAAAGACCATCCCATCTACTACGCCGGTCCTGCCAAGACTCCTCAAGGCATGGCTTGCGGCTCCATGGGCCCGACTACTGCCGGACGTATGGACCCGTATGTAGACCTCTTCCAAAGCCACGGCGGCAGCATGATTATGCTTGCCAAAGGTAACCGCAGCCAGCAAGTGACAGATGCCTGCCAAAAGTATGGCGGTTTCTACTTGGGCTCTATCGGTGGTCCTGCCGCTATCTTGGCACAGAACAACATCAAGAGCATTGAGTGCGTGGAATATCCCGAACTCGGTATGGAAGCTATCTGGAAGATTGAGGTGGAGAACTTCCCTGCATTCATCTTGGTGGACGATAAGGGCAACGACTTCTTCAAGCAACTGAAGCCCTGGAATTGCAGCAAGTAAAACAGAAGCCTTTTAGAAAGGCATAATATAAGGAAAGCCGTAACGGAGAAAATCTTGTTACGGCTTTTTTGTTTTGTAGAGGAAAACAAAGTGTTTCGCGGCATAGAACACTCTGTTTCATCAAGCAAAACAAACTGTTCCTTTATGTTGAAACAAATTGTTTCAATAGGAAGAAACAAACTGTTCTTTCATGTTGGAACAAAGTGTTCTTCCCTATTGGAACACTCTGTTCTGCCTTGATAAAACAGATTGTTTTCTATAGGAGAATAAAACTGAAACTCGTTTGTTGTCGTATTTTTGTTACATTCTCCTTTTCATTTCTCGGTTAACTTCTTTATCTTTAGCCCTCCAAACAACCAATTTAATAAAACATGGAACCAACTCTTACACGACAAACTCCGGCACAACACATCGTATGGCTGGATGTGGTACGCCTTGTTGCAATGTTTACAGTAGTTTGCTGCCATTGCACAGACCCTTTTAACTTCTATCCGGGCACATCGCCCGACATTGTTGACATCAAGTTCTGGGGAGCTGTCTACGGTGCGGCGCTCCGTCCTTGCGTACCGCTTTTTGTAATGATTACCGGTGCATTGCTGTTGCCGGTACGGGGTGACGCCTCGGCATTCTACAAGAAACGTATCCCCCGCGTATTCTTTCCTTTCCTCATCTGGTCTGTGATTTACAATCTGTTCCCCTGGATAACGGGACTGCTGGGAGTGGAGCCGAAAGTGATTCTGGATTTCTTCCCTTATTCGGGTGAGGAAGTGATGCGCCAGTCTCTGGCAGTGAGCCTGGGATATATTGCAGAAATGCCTTTTAATTTCTCTCTATTGGATGTACACATGTGGTATATCTATCTGCTGATAGGGCTTTATCTCTATCTTCCGATATTCTCGGCATGGGTGGAGAAGGCCTCGGAACGTGCCAAACTATGGTTTCTTGCAGCATGGGGAGTGACACTGCTGCTGCCTTATTATACCGAGTTTGCCGCTCCGTACCTTTGGGGGACTTGCTCGTGGAACTCGTTCGGTATGCTGTATTACTTTGCCGGTTTTAACGGCTACCTATTGTTGGGCCATTATCTGAGGAACCATAACTGGACGGGCCGGCAACTCTGTGGCATCGGCATTCCCATGTTTGCCATTGGCTATGCCGTGACATTCCTTGGTTTCCGTCGTATGACCTCCTTGCCGGATTTTACGGATGAGATGCTCGAACTCTTTTTCACCTACTGTTCGCTGAATGTAGTAATGATGACCATCCCCGTGTTTATGCTTTGCAAGCGGGCCAATTTCCGTTCGGAGCGCATCAAGAAAGCATTGGCAAACTTGACGCTCTGTGGTTTTGGAGTCTATATGATACACTATTTCTTTACCGGACCGAGCGTAGTCCTGATGCGTGCTATCCATGTTCCTATCTATCTTCAGATACCTTGTGCCGCAGTCGTCGCTTTCTGTACTTCCTGGTTTCTGGTGGCAATGGCATACCGTTGTTTCGGGAAGCAGACCAAGTGGGTGCTGGGGTAGTTTGGATGAAAGATTGTTTATCTTTAAAGGAGGAGATTTAGGGCTTATTATTTCCTCCAGATTCTCCACATATAGTAAGCGCAGTGCGTGAATGCGAAAACAAACGAGATAATCAGCAGCACTTTGTTTTCTCCCCATCCCACAGTCTGTTGGTGCCACAGTCCGGTGATGACGCAAAGAACGGCAAGGATAAGTCCAATCATGTTCAAGGCAACCTGCCCGTGGCGGGTGTCGCCTCCATGCTCCAGCTTACTGTGCTTCATGCCGTAGCCCACGTAGATGTCCAGACCGATGAGCATCCACAGCACCAGGCGTATCCATGTATCGGCAGGAAGGAACAACATCATGCAAAGGCAAGTAAGAATACCCAGTATGGGGATAAGTGGAACAAGTGGGGTTTTAAAGGAACGGGGCACGTCAGGCATGGTTCTGCGTACTACCAGTACAGCGGCACAGACCAGCGTGAAGGCCATCAGCGTGCCGATGCTTGTCATCTCTCCGGCCAGCCGTGCGGGTACAAAAGCTGCCAGCAGGCCCACAAGTACCATGAAGAGCAGGTTGCTGCGTGCCGGAGTACGGAACTTTTCGTTGATATGCGAGAAGAAAGGAGGCAGCAGCCCGTCGTGGCTCATGCTCAGGAATACGCGGCTCTGTCCCAGCAGCGTCACCATGATGACGGAGCAATATCCGAACAGAATGGACAGCACGATGGCACGGTTCAGCCAGGGATAGTCCGGCTGGATGATACCTGCCGCATCAGCCTGCCCCATGTGCTCTATGGCTATGGCAACGGGAGCAATGCCTTGCTGTCCGCTGAAGGCGGTGTAGTGTGCCACTCCCGTCATGACGTGGGCAAAAACCATATAGAGCACGGTGCATACCAGCAGGGAGACCAGAATGCCGATAGGCATGTTCCGCTTCGGGTTCTTCGTCTCTTGGGCAGCTGTGCTCACGGCGTCGAACCCGAGGAAGGCGAAGAATACGATGGCCGCCCCTCGCAGGATGCCGGAGAAGCCATATTCGCCCAGCACGCCCGTATTGGCAGGGATGTAAGGTGTATAGTTGTCGGTATTGATGTATTTCCAGCCGAGTATGACAAAAATCAGTATGACGGAAACCTTCAGGAATACAATGAAGCCGTTGAAGATGGAGCTGCCTTCCGTACCCCGTATCAGGAAGAGGCTCATCAGCACGACGATAAGGAAGGCGGGGATATTTACGACTCCGCCATCCCAGGGACAGGCGGTGAGGGCTTGCGGTAGATGTATGTCCAGTCCCTCGAGAAAGACGACCAGATAGCGGCTCCAACTGATGCTTACCGTGGTTGCGGCTACGGTGTATTCCAGTACCAGGTCCCACCCGATAATCCAGGCGATGAGTTCGCCCATCGTGGCATACGAGTAGGTGTATGCGCTGCCGGCTACGGGTATCATGGACGCAAATTCCGCATAACACAGTCCGGCGAAGCAGCATCCCAGTGCGGCAATGGCAAAGGACAGTGTGATGGCCGGTCCCGTATAGCCTGCCGCCACCGTTCCGGTGATGGAGAATAGACCCGCTCCGATGATGACTCCCACGCCCAGGGCAACAAGGCTCCACGGACCAAGTACACGTTTCAATGTTTTCTTTCCGGAGGCATTAGCCTCCGCTTGCAGTGCCTCGAATGGCTTTCTGATGAATAATCCCATTATGCTTCAATTCTGATAAATCGGGCGCAAAGGTACGGATTATATTGCTTATTCCATATAGCGCGCTACTTTTCCACTGATTTGCAGTAGGGAGATTTCACATAATTTGGTATCATATTCTGCGGAGAGAATACGTTCTTCTGCATCCAGCAGACTCTTTTGGGCTTCGCGCATCTCGATTCCCGAGAGGTTGCCCAGCATATATCGTTCCATGGCAATCTCGTGGTTCTCCTTGGCAGCCACAAGGTTCTGGCGTTCCAGGTTCAGCATTTGCAGGTTGTTTTGGTAGGCCTGCCATAGGTTGCTGAGGTCGGCGCGCAGGGCTTGCTCCAGTTGCTCCCGTTCCAGGCGAGCGTTCTGCACGGCAATGCGGGCATTCTTGCGTTCGCGGCGCCGGTTGCCGTCGAACAGATTGAAGCCGACCGTGACGCCGAAGTTCAGACCGAGGTTGCTGCGGCGGCTGTTGGCAGAGATGTCATACTTGTTGAGGGTGTAGCCGTATCCGCCGTTCATCTTCACGTATGGGTAGTCGCGCGAGCAGACTTTCTTGTAGTCCAGACGGGCCAGGGTATTGTTCTGTTCGGCACGTAGCAGTGAGGCGTTGATGGTGAGGGTGGCGTTCCACAGCTCCTCGAAGTTCAGGGAGGCGGTCACGTTGATGAGGCTGTCTTGTATGATAAACGGCTGGTCTACATCTTTGTTTGCCATGAGTTCGTTCAGCTGGATACGTGAGGTGTGCAGCAGTTCCTGCTGTTTCATGTATTGGGCACTGTCGGCATTGAAGTCCACTTTGGCCTGCTGGTAGTCCAGGCGCGAGAAGTTACCGATGTGGTAACGCTCTTCCACAATGCGCAGGCGCTCTTTGGATAGCGATACGGCATAACGGAAGTTCTTCAAGCGGATTTTTTGCTGAACATAGTTATAGTATTCGGCGGCTATGTTGGCTATCAGGTCCTCGATGGCGATGCGCGTATTGGTCTCGCCTTGGCGTTCCAGCTCCTTGAGCCGTTGGTAGTTGGCGGTAATGTTGAAACCGTCGAAGATGGTCCAGTTCAGGTTGATGCCTGCATCGAGAGTTTGGTCAAATACTCCGTTGTCCTTGGTTGTCTCTCCGGTGGCTCGGGCTTTGGTCTCGGTATTGTCTATGGTTCCCTTGTAGCCGGCGGAGAGGTCCAGTGTGGGCAGGTAGCCCGCATTGCCCAATGTGGCGTTGTTCTTGCTGACCTGCTCTTCATTGCGGACAATGCGCAGGGAGTAGTTGTTCAGCAATCCCTGCTCCAGGCAGGACTTCAAGGTGTAGGTAGGCGCAGGCTGTGCATAAAGGCCCAGCGCTGTGCAGGCAGTGGCTATGAAAATTAAAACAATGCGTTTCATTCGGTCTTCAGTTTACTTCGGTTCGTTGATACATAACTATATATGGCAGGCACGATGTACATCGTCAGCAGTGTGGAGATGAGCATGCCGCCTACGACGGCAGTACCCATGGCGATGCGCTGGTTGCAGCCTTCGCCGGTGGCGTAGGCAAGCGGTATCAATCCCAGGATGGTGGAGGCACTCGTCATCAGGATGGGGCGCAGACGTTGCAGGGAGGCGTCCTTGATGGCTCGCATCTTGTCTTCACCCGCTTCCTGCTTCTGATTGGCGAACTCCACAATCAGGATACCGTTCTTTGCTACCAGACCAATCAGCATGATGATGCCAATCTGGCTGAATATATTCATCGTGATGTCTCCGAAATACATGAATACCAGCGCGCCGGCAATGGCGAGAGGCACCGTCAGCATGATAATCAGCGGGTCTTTGAAGCTCTCGAACTGGGCGGCCAGAATCAGGTAAATCAGCACGATGGCAAGGATGAAGGCGAACATCAGACTGGAGGAGCTTTCGCGATACTCCTTGGAGTCTCCGGTCAGTGCGGTACGGAAGGTCTCGTCCAGTGTCTCCTTGGCAATCTTGTCCATTTCGTCCAGTCCTTGCCCGATGGTCTTCCCGTCGGCAAGCCCCGCGGAGATGGTGGCGGACACGAAACGGTTGTAACGGTACAGTTTCGGAGGGGCGATACCGCCGGTCAGCTCTATCAGGTTGTCCAGCTGCACCATGTTCCCGTTGTCGCTTCGGATATAGATACCTTTCAGGTCGGCGGGCTTGTTGCGTTGCTGGCGGTTGATTTCGCCCAATATCTCGTATTGCTTTCCGTTCATGTAGAAGTAGCCCATACGCTGTCCGCTCAAGCCGTATTGCAGAGTTTGGGCAATGTTCTTGGTGCTTACGCCCATGATACTCGCCTTGTCACGGTTGATGTTGATGCGCGCTTCAGGCTTGCTGAACTTCAGGTTTACGTCTGCCATCTGGAATACCGGATTTTCGTAGACCTTCGTCATGAACTTGGGGAGCACCTCCTGCAATTTCTCGATATTAGTTGCCTGCAATACATACTGCACGGGCATACCGCCGCGCCGTCCTCCGAATGAGGAGGACTGCTGTACGAAAGAGCGTGCCATGGTCTTTTTCTGCACTGCCTTCGACAACTTTTCGGCAACCTCCATCTGGGTATAGTCACGGTCTTTCATGTCTTTCAGTGTGATACGTACGTTACCGCTACCACTGGATACACGCGCTGTTACCGCTTCTGCATCCGGGATAATGGAGTCCACCAGATGATTGATGTCTTCGGTATAGTCGCGGATATATTCGTAAGTCACTCCTTCGGCACCCATTGTATTGATACTGATTTGCGAACGGTCCTCCAATGGCGCCATTTCAGCCGGGATAGTATTCCAAAGGACTCCGATAAGCAGGATGGTGACGATGGTGAAGGGCAGGGCAATCCAGCGCCGTTTCAGGAAGGCGGCCAGTGACTGGCTGTATACCCGGTTCATCCCTTCGAAGAAAGGTTCGGTCTTGCGATAGAACCAGCTCTGCTGTTCCCTTTTGATTAAAAGTTTGGTGGCAAGCATCGGCGTAAAAGTCAATGCGGCGAAGGAGGAGATAATCACCGAACCGGAGACCACGATACTGAATTCGCGGAACAGTCGTCCTGTCGTACCGTCCATGAATACAATAGGGAAGAATACCGCCACCAGCGTAATGGTAGTGGAGATGACGGCAAAGAAAATCTCCTTGGCTCCTTCTATGCCGGCTTCTTTCGGGGGCATCCCTTTCTCGATGCGGACATAAATGTTCTCCGTCATCACGATGGCGTCGTCCACCACCAAGCCCACGGCAAGCACCACGGCAAGCATGGAGAGCACATTGATGGAGAAACCGGCCAGATACATGACGAAGAAAGCTCCAATCAGCGAAACGGGGATTACAATACATGGCACAAGCGTCACACGCCAATCGCGCAAGAAGAGGAAAATGATGATGATAACCAGTACAAAGGCCTCATACACCGTCTGCTTCACCTCGTCGATAGAAGCGCGGATAAACTTGGTATTGTCAAAACCGTAGTTGTAATGAACATCTTCGGGAAGGTCTTTCTTCATCTTCTCCATGCGGTCATATACGGCGTTGGCTATTTCAATGTGGTTGGCACCCGGCTGCGGAATTACTACGACACCTACCATGGGCACACCGTTCATCTTCATATAACTTTTGATGTCGGCTGGTCCCAGTTCGGCACGTCCAATGTCGCTGAAGCGGACAATACGGTTACCGTCTTCCTTCAGGATAAGATTGTTGAACTCTTCGGCTGTATGCATCAGACCCAACGTACGGATGGTGAGCTCGGTAGTGTTTCCTTCGATACTTCCGGAAGGGAGCTCTACGTTTTCGTTGTCCACCGCATTCTTTACATCCAGAGGAGTGATTCCATAGCCGGACATCTTGATGGGGTCCAGCCAAAGCCGCATGGAATAGCGCTTTTCTCCCCAGATACTTACACTACTTACATCTGAAATAGTCTGAAGCTGCTCCTTGACAGTCAGGTCGGCTATTTCACTGAGCTCCAGTAGGGAACGTTTGTCACTTTGGAGGGCAACCATCAGGATAGGGGTGGCGTCCGCATCGGCTTTTGATACGGTAGGCGGGTCACAGTCACGAGGCAGATAGCGTTGTGCACGCGACACTTTATCACGTACGTCGTTGGCGGCGGTTTCCAGGTCAACGGAAAGCTCAAACTCTACTGTAATGCGTGATGAGCCTTGCTGGCTGACACTGGAGAGGGAGCGTATGCCGGGAATACCGTTGATGTTCTGCTCCAGAGGCTCCGTTATCTGGTTCTCGATGACATCGGCGTTGGCACCCGGATAGGAGCAGGATACTGATATGATGGGATTGTCTACAGATGGGTACTCGCGTACACCCAGATAATTGTAGCCGATGAAGCCAAACAGCAGGATTATCAGGGTAAGTACTGTCGAGAGTACCGGTCGCCGTATACTTAATTCGGATATATTCATTCTTTACAATTGATAATTAACGGTTGATAATTGACAGTTGTCAATTGATATTGTCCAGTGTTACCGGTAGTCCGGTACGGAGTTGCAGGGTTCCCGAGGTGATGATGGTATCTCCTGCCTGCAAGCCTTGCAATACTTGTACTTCCGCTTCCGTACGGATTCCCGTAGTAATCTCTACCGGCTGGGCTTTTCCCGACTTATAGAGGAATATCTTGTCTTTTCCCATTTCCGGCACAATGGCTTCGGACGGTACGGCAAGGGCGTCCTGAATTTCATCCTTGTTCAGCTTGATGCTGGCATAGCGGCCCGGAAGCACAGCTCCGTTGGCATTGGGATAAAGTGCACGGATTGTCAGGGTATGGGTAGTAGGGTCTATCTTTGATTCGCGTGCATAAACCGTGGCGTGGAAGGTATTTAGCTTTCCTTCGAGAGTGAAGTCCAGTCCGGCGCCGGTCTTTACGTCATTGGCATACCGCTCGGGTACGGCAAATTCCACCTTCAACGGCGAAATCTTGGTGAGTTTGGCTACAATGGTTGTAGGGGAAGCGTAAGTACCCACACTGACTTGGCGCAGACCGATGACACCGTCGAAAGGAGCACGCAGCTCAGTTTGTGCGATGTTCGATTCTATCAGGTCAATGTCGGCATTCAGGGTGGCCAGCTCGGTCTTTACTTGTTCGTAGGCTTCTTTACTGACCGCATCCCTTTCCAGCAGGGCGTTCTGGCGAAACACGCGGTCTTCTGCCAACTTTAATTGGGAGACGAGGCGTTGCAATTGTGCTTGCAGCGGCCGGTCATTAACTTTGGCAAGTAATTGTCCTTTCTTGACGAAGCTGCCTTCTTCAAAATTTATCTCTATGATTTTGCCGGATGTCTCGAAAGAAAGGTCCACTTCCTCATCCGGCAGCAGGCTGCCGCTGATTTGTATTTCATCCTTCAGCAGTTGCGGTTTGATTATTTTTGCGTTTACGTTTAGAATTTTCTTACCGCTACGTTGACCGGTCATCACCTTGTCTGCAGCGGCTAATTCTTCATTCTCTTTAGGTAATTGGGAGTAGATTCCTCCTCCAATCAGTCCGGCACCAATCACGATAATGATGCCCCATTTAACTCTCTTATTCATGTTGTAGTATTAGTAGTAATAAAATCAGCCTTAGATTAGACTACGGGAAAAGAGAATAGTTTAAAAGATAAAGAGTTAAAAAGTGTAAGAATATGGATTGGAAAGGTGATAAAATGACAAATCAGTAAGCAGCCCGGTATTTTCCCTCCTCCTTGTCCTCCAGCATGTTCAGATAAGAAGCGTAACGGGATTCGCTGATATAGTGCTTCTCGACAGCCTCGCGTACAGCGCATCCGGGTTCGTGGCGGTGGGTACAGTTGCCGTAACGGCAGTCGGCAGATACCTTGAATATTTCCGGGAAGTAGTGGCCTATCTCTTCTTCTTCCATATCGAATGTTCCGAAACCTTTGATGCCCGGAGTGTCAATGATATATCCGTTGCCCGGAACCGGGAACATTTCTGAGAAGGTAGTGGTGTGCATACCTTTATTATGATAGGTGGATATCTCTCCGGTTTTAATCTCTATATCGGGCAGTATTGCCTTGATGAGTGTCGATTTCCCTACTCCGGAATGTCCGGAAAAGAGGGTTATGCGTCCTTTGAGTTCTTTCTCGATAGTGTCGATGCCTTCCCCTTTTCTGGCAGAAACCTTGAAACAAGGATAGCCGATGGTGGTGTAAAGGTTGATGAGACTGTCCAGATAGTGCAGTTCCTCTTCATTGTAGGCATCCACTTTGTTGAATATAATCTTGACGGGAACACGGTATGCCTCGGCAGAGGCGAGAAAACGGTCTATAAAGGTAGTGGAGGTCTCGGGATAGTTCACCGTCACTATGAGCATGCACTGGTCGAGGTTGGCAGCAAGAATGTGCGATTGCTTGGAAAGGTTGGAGGCGCGGCGGATGATGTAATTCTTCCGGTCCTCTATCTCGCTGATAAAGGCCGTACCTTCTTGGTTCAGTATGATGTTCACATAATCGCCTACAGCCACGGGATTAGTGCTTCGTATGCCTTTCAGCCGGAAGTTCCCTTTGATTTTACATTCAATCTCCCTTCCGTCGTCAGTCCGTACCAAGTACCAACTTCCGGTGTTTTTTATAACGAGTCCCCTCAAAATAATTGAAAGTTGAAAGTTGAAAGTTGAAAATGGAAGGTTGAAAGGCTTCTATACTTGGTATATCGGTTTATTTTCAACTTTCCATTTTCCGTTTTCAACTTAATTAAACGGTCATGATTTCTTTATCCTTTGCAGCCAGCATGTCATCAATCTGCTTGATGAACTTGTCGTGAATCTTCTGCAGCTTTTCTTCACCGCCTTTCTGGGCGTCTTCGGCCAGTCCGTCCTTTACGGATTTCTTCAAGGCGTCGATGGCATCACGGCGTGCATTACGTACACTTACCTTGGCAGTTTCTCCTTCTCCCTTACACTGTTTGGCAAGTTGTTTACGGCGTTCTTCCGTCAGTGGCGGGATGCCGATACGGATAATCTCACCATTGTTTTCGGGCATGATGCCGAGACTGGAGTCAATGATGGCCTTTTCAATGACGCGGAACATGCTCTTATCCCATGGCTTGATGGCAATGCTGCGTGCGTCCGGAGTGGTTACGGCTGCCACATTGTTGATAGGAACCATACTTCCATAAGAATCCACACGGATACCGTCCAGCAAACGGATATCGGCTTTTCCGGCGCGGATATGAGCCAGTGCCTCGTCCAGATACATGATGGCCATGTCCATACTTTCTTGCGCTTCGTCTAAGATGTCTTTTACGTCTCTCATATTATTTTCGTTTTGAAATAGCTTTGATTTGAAACTTTGCAAATATAATTATTAAATTGAAAATTGAGAATTAAGAATTAAATAACATTCATTTTTTATTCTCCATTTTCCATTCAATTGTGCACCAGTGTACCGATTTCTTCTCCTTGCATCACTTTTTTCAGATTACCCACTGTGTCCATGTCAAAAACGATGATGGGCAGGTTATTCTCTTTGCACATGCAGGTGGCAGTGAGGTCCATCACTTTCAGACCGCGCTTCAGCACTTCGTCGTAGGTGATGTCGTGGAACTTCGTGGCTGTCGGGTCCTTCTCCGGGTCGGCGGTGTAGATGCCGTCCACACGGGTACCTTTCAGCATGACATCCGCCTCAATCTCGATGCCGCGCAGACTGGAACCGGTATCGGTAGTGAAGAACGGATTGCCTGTACCGGCGGACATGATGACTACTTCGCCTGCTTCCATACATTCGATGGCACGCCATTTATTGTAGAATTCACCGATGGGTTCCATACGTACGGCAGTCAGCACGCGGGCCTTCACGCCGGCAGCTACCAGAGCCGAACTGAGTGCAAGGCTGTTGATGACGGTTGCCAGCATTCCCATCTGGTCGCCTTTCACACGGTCGAACCCTTTGTTGGCACCGCTCAATCCGCGGAAAATGTTTCCACCGCCTATCACGATGCCTATTTGTACTCCCAATTCGTGGATTTCTTTGATTTGAGCTGCGTACTCGGCAAGGCGTTTCTCGTCGATGCCGTATTGCTTTTCACCCATCAGGCTCTCGCCGCTGAGTTTCAATAAGATTCTTTTATAGGTTGCCATAATATATAGTTTTGTTACATTGCTTTGCAGCAAAGATAAAGAATTAAACTGAAAAGTGCAGCAGAATGTGGTAGGATAGTTGCCTAACGCACAGTCTTTAGGAACTCGTCCATGCTGTGATATAACGGAACGCCATAGCGGTTGCAAGTAATCCGCACATTGTCGTAGCGGTAGAAACCGGGTTCACAGATAACGTGCAGTTTACCCGAACGCATGTGCAGTCCCATCTCCAGCAGGGTGATGGGGGACTTGCTGCTTGCCAGGATATTCATGATTATCAGGTCGGCTTTTTCCAGATGTTCCAGTTCCCAGTTCACTTGATGTTCAAAGTCGGACATTTCGCCGCTGAGTCCCTTGTCCCTTCGGGGATTGTATAGGATGTATTTACCTTGGGGGCGTGCGCGGAACCAGTCGCAGGTTGCCTTTTGCCAGTCTATGCTTTTGCCCATGTCGATGGTGCCTGCCAGGAAAATTCTGGTGTATTCGGCTTCGTTCACTTCGGCTTTGCCTTCATCCGGGTGGAGTACTATAACCTCGGACTGAGCCTGCAGCCCGATAGGAAACAACAGCAGTAAAAGCAGGTAGAGACTTTTCTTCATGGTTGATGATGGTTTTATAGGATTAGTTTCTTTTTTTGCTTCTTATCGGGAGTCTTGGGAACAGTTTCCTGAAGCGGACCAGTTGGCTTGTAATATTGCCTCCTGCGATGACGAACGTTACGGCTACGATAATCATCACCAGTCCGAAGCTTTCTCTGACTGTCAGGCTTTCTCCAAAGACGGCTATTCCGAAGAAGATGGCTGTCACGGGCTCCAATGCGCCGAGAATGGCGGTCGGGGTGGAGCCGATATATTGGATGGCACCGGTAGTGCAGAGGAAGGATATGGCGGTGGGGAAGACAGCCAATGCAAGCAGATTGGCCCACAGATACCACTGGTCCGGTGTGTTCAGTACGCCGGAATAGAGCAGGCGTGCCACAAAAAGCGATAGGCCGAAGAGAAGGACATAGAAGGTGACTTTAAGCGTAGCCACATTTTTCAACGATGTCTGGTTGATGCCCACGATGTATATGGCATAGGAAAGGGAAGACGCGAAAACCAGCAGTGTCCCTATCAGGCTCAGTGTGCTGCCGTCCTCGCTCTTGTAGAGCAGTCCGATACCTCCCAGTGCAAGCAGCATGCAGACGATGGTTTGCAGTGCCAGCTTCTCTTTGAAAACCATGGCCATAATAAGCGCCACCATGATGGGATAGACGAACAGCAGTGTAGACGCTATGCCGGCGGCCATGTAGTTATAGCTCAGGAAAAGCGTCAGTGAGGAGAGGGCCACGAGCAATCCCATGATGATGAGCGGAAATGTTTCTTTCCGCTGTATCTTGAATGACCGCCCTCTCGCCTTTATCATAATGCCCAGCAACGGGATGGCGAAGAGGTATCTGAAAAAAAGTACCGAGTCCGGGTCCATGCCGGCCTTGTACAACGGGAGGGCAAACAGTGGATTCATGCCGTAGGAGGCTGCGGCGATGGAACCTAAAATATATCCTTTGGCTTTTGCGTTCATATCTTTATCTGTAAATTAGCGCGCAAAGGTAGATATTTACTTTGATTTCCTCCTTCTTTTCTGTATGAAAACCGTATGAATTCTACACTTATGCCTTCAGTGTGTAGTCGCCGGCTTCTTTCGTCACTACTTTCTGCAGTTCTTCGAGCGTCTTTTCACCGTCCGAAAACTCTACGGTGGCTACCGGAGGGTTCAGGGTTACGGTGGCGTGTATGCCTTCCATACTGTTCAATGCTTTCTCTACATGCATGCGGCAATGGTTGCACATCATGCCTTCTACTTTGAATTCTTTCTTCATGATTGTTTCTGTTGGCGGTTCAACTTCTTTGTTTTCTTCTCCTTCATGTATTCTTTTCCGTTTCAGCAGCAGGCTGTTGCTCACCACACTGACACTGCTGAATGCCATGGCCGCACCGGCTATCATCGGATTCAGCAGGAAGCCGTTGATGGGATAGAGTATTCCGGCCGCAATGGGTACACCTATTATATTATATATAAATGCCCAGAAGAGATTCTGCCGGATGGTCCGGACGGTGAGACGCGACAGACAGAGAGCTTCCGGTATCTTGGTCAGGTCGGAAGAGATGATGGTCATTTTGGCTACATCCATGGCGATGTCGCTGCCTCCACCCATGGCGATGCTTAAGTCGGCTTGGGCAAGGGCGGCGCTGTCGTTGATGCCGTCGCCCACCATGGCAACCTTCCGGCCTTCTGCCTGCAACCGGCTGACGAAGGCAGCCTTGTCCTGCGGCAATACACTGGCCTGGTAGTGGGCGATGCCTGCTTTGCGGGCAATCTCACGGGCGGTGGCCTCATTGTCTCCGGTCAGCATGTGGACTTCGATGCCGGCGGCGTGCAGCTCGCTGACGGCACGGATGGAAGTTTCCTTTATCCGGTCTGTAATTCCGGCTATTGCCAGCACGTTTTCTTCATCGGCAAACCAGATGACGGTCTGTGCTTCCGATGTCAGTCGGGTTGCCTCTTCCTGCAGGGAGGGGGGGATGGCGATATGGTTTTCTTCCAGCAGTTTCCGGTTCCCGGCGAGGTAGGTCCGGCCTTGTGCCCGTCCTTTCACGCCTTTTCCGGTGATGCTTTCAAAGTCTTGAATGTCTATGGAGGCCGACTCCTTGAGGTGGTTCACCACGGCTTCTGCCAACGGATGTTCCGAGAGCTTCTCCAGACTATAGAAAATGTCCGACAGCGCATTGCCTGCAGTGGCGCCAGTACCGGGCGTCATTGCCTGCGTATTCCATATCAGCTTGCTGACTACCGGTTTTCCTTCAGTCACCGTTCCGGTCTTGTCGAGTACCACGGTGTCTATCTTCTTGGCAATCTCCAGGCTTTCGGCATCTTTTATCAGAATGCCCCTTTCGGCGCCCTTGCCGATGCCTACCATGATGGCGGTAGGAGTAGCCAGTCCCAGTGCACACGGGCAGGCGATGATGACCACCGTGACAAATGCCAGCAATCCGTGGGTGAATCCGCCGGTTCCGTCCAGTAGCATCCATGCGATGAAGGCAAGCACTGCGATGCCTATAATGGTAGGCACGAATATCCCGGCTATCTTGTCCACCAGCTGCTGCACCGGTGCCTTGCTTCCTTGCGCGTCCTGCACCATGTGTATAATCTTCGCCAGCAGTGTATCCGTGCCGATTTTCTCTGCCCGGAAGCGGAAACTTCCCTTCTGATTGATGGTACCTGCAAAGACCTTGGCGTCTTTGTGCTTGGATACTGCTACCGGTTCGCCGCTCAGCATACTTTCGTCTACGTAGGAGCTACCTTCCGTCACGATGCCATCCACGGCAATCCGTTCTCCGGGCTTCACCAGGACGATGTCTCCGGGGCGAATCTGCTCGATAGGGATAACGCGCTCAAAGGAAGAGTGAGGGACAGCGTGTCCTTCATCCACAATGATGGTCACAGTCTTGGGTTGGAGCCCCATCAGTTTCTTGATGGCGGTTGAGGTGTTTCCTTTCGCTTTTTCTTCCAGCAGGCGGCCCAGCAGGATAAAGGCTATGATGACACTTGCCGCCTCAAAATATACATGCGGATGGATGCCTCTGGATAGCCAGAAGTCCGGAAATAGCATGTTGAACAGGCTGAACAGATAGGCGGTCCCCGTACTGATGGCTACCAGTGTGTCCATATTGGCGCTGCCATGCTGCAATTGTTTCCAGGCGCTGGTGAAGAATCCCCGCCCCAGCCAGAATACGACGGGAGTGGACAACGCCCACATGATGGGATTGGCATGGGGCATATCCATGAAGAACATGCCTATGATGACAACGGGCATAGACAAGATGATGGCCCAGGTTGTGCGGAATTTCAATGCGCTGAATTTCTTGTTGTGGGCCTCTTCCGCCTCTTCGAGCGTGTTGCCGTCCTGGTTTATCAACAAGTCATATCCGGCCGCCTGCACAGCCTGCTGCAAAGTCTCGGAAGAACAGCTCGTAGGGTCATATTCCACGGTTGCCGTTGCCGAAGCGTAGTTTACGACCGCTTTCTTGACACCTGACTGATGGTTCAGCGTCTTTTCTACCCGTGCGGAGCATGAGGCGCAACTCATTCCCAATACGGGAAATGTCTCTTGAACTATATTCTTTTCTGCCATAACAATTTTGTATAAGTCATTACTCTTGCTATGAGTGACTTGGTTCCAAATGCAAATACCGTCAGTCTCATTCCGAGATACCGTTGGTTTCACTACTTGAAACCGTCGGTTTCTCGCATTGAAACCGATGGTGCCAAAAGTTGAAACTTGTTTGGCACCGTATACTGGCTACCTGACGCCTTGTTCTGGAGGGTGGAATCCATATTTTATATCAGTCATAGCGATACAAAGATAATGCTTTTTCCCTTGAAATTGTTCATAGCCTACCCCTCACGCCAAGCAGGTTCCTTCTTGCTGGGAAATGCCCGTCGGATGACTTCCCGGCTCAAGCCTGTCTGCACCACTCCCCGCATCAGCAGGTAAGTGAGGAAAGCAAGCCATAGGGCATGGTTTGCCAGGACGGGATGCAGCCCATAATATAAGATAAAAAAGCTGACAGCTGCCGCTGCCATGGAGAGGAGCATTCCTCGCGTGGCGGTGGCGCCGATAAAGATGCCGTCCCAGATGAAGGCGGCTATCCCGACGGCGGGCACGGCAAGCGCCCAATAAAAATAGGTGTCGGCAACAGCTATCACTTCTTTGTCATCCGTCAATAGTCCGAGGAAGGCATTGCCTCCCAGCGCATAAACCAATGTAAAGAGAACCGCTATCACCGCTCCCCATCCGAAGAGGTGCCGGACGGTGTCTGTAAAGGCTTCCCGGTTGCGTGCGCCTATGTATCTGCCGCTTAAGGCTTCGCCAGCGTAGGCAAAGCCGTCCATTACATACGAGAATAAGGTGAAGAGCTGCATCAGCAGCGTGTTGACCGCCAGAATAATCTCTCCCTGCGAAGCTCCCGCCGAAGTGAAGAACAACGTGACTGCCACCAGGCAAAGAGTACGCAGAAAAATATCCCTATTCACTTGGAAGAACCGGAACATCGCCCCTTTCTCCCAGATACCTGCCCCTTCTCCCCCTTTAATTTTTAATTTATAATTTTTAATTTCCCAGAATCTTTTCAGCCTGCCGTAGTTGTGCATCCAAAGGACAATGCCCATCAGGAAGCCAGCATACTGGGCAATCAACGTCCCCAAAGCTACTCCTTCTACTTTCATCCCACACAGATAAACCAGTCCGAGGCTGGCAATGATATTGACCACATTCTGTGTGATGGCTATATACATGGGGATACGCGAATTCTGCATGCCGATGAACCATCCCGTCAGTCCGTATAGCCCCAGCATGGCAGGTGCCCCCCAAATGCAGATATGGAAATAGCACGTTGCCATTTCTTTGACTTCATCCGTAGGATGGATGAGAAGGAAGGCTCCCTGCCTGATAGGCGTTTGCAGCAGGATGAGGCAGAACGCGACTGCCAGGCCTATGCTCACGGAACGCAACAGCAGGCGGACCACCTCCGGTAAATCCCGCTTGCCGAATGCTTGCGAGGTCATTCCGCTGGTACCCATCCTCAGAAAACCGAATATCCAGTAGATAATGTTGAACAGCATGCCACCTACGGCAATGGCGCCTATGTAGGCGGGCGAACCCAGATGGCCGACGATGGCTACATCAATCAGGCCGAGCAGCGGCACGGTGATGTTCGATACGATGGAAGGTAAGGCTATTTGCAGTATTTGTCTGTCTCTGGGCTTCATTTATATTATTTAATTCATTAAGGTCGGCAAAGTTAACTATTTTTCTACTTTCAACTATTGATGGTTACCGTAAAAATGCGTAGTTTTGTAGGTAGATTTCTATGAGACTGATTGGGCTGTTAAACTATATATATACACTAAAAATGAAAACCTTAACGTTGCTTTTCTCCTTGTTCTTGATGTGTCCGCTGTCTGTCTGGGGACAGTCGGCAGATGAGTTGCTTTCGAAAGTGTCCGATGCACTTTCCGAGGGTAAAGATGACTATGCGGTGAGTTTGTTTCGCCAGGCGGCAAATGCCGGTGAGGATAGGACGGAAATGTTCTACTGGACCAATGTGGACAAGAGCAGTGAGGTGGCTCCCCGTCTTGCGGATGTGCTGGCTGTGCACTACAAGGAAATGCGGAATTACGATAAAGCCTACCTCTTCTATAAGGAGTTCTTGCAGCGTCATCCCGAAGACGTACCTGCACTTGTCTCTTGTGCCGAAATGGAGATGATGCGGGGAAAGGAGAAAGATGCCTTGAAAACCTATGAAAAGGTATTGATGCTGGATGCCGACAATCTCCAAGCCAATATTTTCTTAGGAAATTATTATTATCTCCAAGCCGAGAAGGATAAGAAGAAGCTCGAAGAAGACTATAAAAAGATAACTTCCCCCACAAGGATGCAGTATGCACGCTATCGCAACGGATTGTCAGACGTGTTCACCAATAGCTACGGCAAGGCTAAGGCATACCTGCAACGCGTGCTTCAGGTATTCCCCTCCATGGAAGCAGGCAATACGCTGGAAAAGATAAAGAAGATGGAGCTGGAGCTGAAATAGCTGTCCGCATTCCGACTAATAGGAAGGGGCTGTTTGTCTCTTATTTCTCTCCGGTCTCTTTTAATCTCTTCAGATATTCCGAAGGTATGCAGCCGAATTCTTCCTTGAAGCATTGCCGGAAGTAGAACAGATTGTTTATACCTACCTTGAATGCTATTTCCGAAATGTTGTATTTGCCTTCCAGCAGGTATTGCTCGGCGTGTTTCATCCTTATCTTGCGGACATATTCGTTGGTGGAAAGTCCGGTAAGCGCTTTCATCTTGCGGTAGAGGGTGGAATTGCTCATGCACATTTTATCCGAAAGATAGCTGATGTCTATTTTGTCTGAAGAAAGCCGTTCCTCTATCAGCTGGTTTATCTTGTGGATAAACTCGTTGTCCAGCTTGTTGAGCGATTCTGTAATGACAGCCGCTTTATTGCTTATGGCGGCATTGGCGCTGAAATGGTTTGCCAGGTTGCGCCGCGACTGGAGCAGGTTTTCTATACGGCTATGCAGCAGGCTGGCGCTGAACGGTTTGGTGAGGTAGGAGTCGGCACCTACCTGGTAGCCTTCCTCTTTGTCGCGCAGCGAGTCTTTGGCTGTCAGCAGTATAATGGGTATGTGGCTGGTGCGCACGTCTTTTTTCAGCTCACGGCACATCTCGTTTCCGTCCATTACCGGCATCATAATGTCACTGACGATGATGTCAGGTATTTCTTTCAGGGCGCTTTCCTTGCCCAGCTTTCCGTTGGCGGCAGTCTTTACTTCAAAGTGGTCGGAGAAGGATTCGGCTATATAGTCGCAGATGTCCGGATTGTCTTCCACTACCAGCAATATGGGTTTGTCGCTGGATGAAACTTGATTTACTTGTGCCTCTTCTATATGCTGGACGTTGCTTTCCTTTTCCTGCGAATCGGCATGCAGTGCCTGCGGGTAACTGTTGTCGGTAAGCAGGCTGACGTAGAAGGTACTACCTTGATTGGGAGCACTCTCTACGCGGATTTCCCCTTCGTGTAGGGCTACGAGGTTTTTCACCAGAGAAAGTCCGATACCGGTACCCGAAGCCTGGTGTTTGCCGCCTTCCTGGTAATAACGGTCGAATATGTGGGGTAGTGCCTCCGGCTTGATACCGTATCCCGTGTCGCTGACCCGGATTTCCGTATAGTTCACTTCGGCACGTTCCACCTGTCGGATACCGATGCTGATGCTACCCTTTTCCGTGTACTTTAGGGCATTGGATATCAGATTGTCCAGGATGGTCTGGATAATTTCCTTGTCGAAGTATATAGGCATATGCTCTTTCTCCACCACCAGCCGGATATCGACGGCTGGCTTCCGGTTCAGTTCCTTGTACTTCAGGCCTATCTCGCGGATAAGGGGTACGAGGTTGTCCCGGCTCACGCAGAGTTTCTTGTTCTGGGTCTCGGTCTTTCTGAACTCCAATATCTGGTTGATGAGGTTCAGTAGCCGGATGGCACTTTGGTGAATGACGGATATCTTCTGTGCGTCTTTGGTGGATAGTGTATCACTTTTCTGTATGTCTTCCAGCGGACCCAGTATCAGCGTAAGCGGGGTGCGCAGTTCATGGGTGATGTTGGTGTAGAAGCGCAGGCGTTCGTTGTTCAGTTCCTGCTCGTGTTCGTGGCTCTGCTTCTCCAGTTGGTACAGTGCTTCAGCATCCAGTCTTTTCTTGTAGGCATAGAGTATAGAGAAAAGGATGATAAGGGACAGCAGGATATAGAATGACTTTGCCCACCAAGTAAGCCAAAGGGGTGGGGCGATGCGGATGTTCAATGAGGTGGTTGCGTCCGACCATGCTTGGTTGCGCATGCGCGTTTTCACTTGGAACTGGTATTTCCCGGGAGGAAGATTACGAAAGGTGACATTATTGGGGTCTGTAAGCGTATACCAGGAGTTCTCGAGTCCTTTCAGCATATAGGCATATTCCACTTGGTTGACCAGGGCATAGTTCTGGATGTTGAACCGGATACTGAAACTATTCTGTGTATATTTCAGTTGCACGTTCTTCTGTCCGTTTAAGGCAATGGTGCTCTGTCCGTTTTCCGGTTTGTTCAGCGGGTCGGTAATTTCAATGTTGGTGATGAATGCGGGTGGTGATTTGCGTTCCTGCAATACAACTTCCGGGTTGAAGTAGCACAGACCGTTTATAGAGCCGAAGTAAAAGTTACCGTCTTGTCCGTAGGCTACACTGCCCCGACTGAAGCTTCCCATGGGGAGGTTGTCGTGATAGTCGTAGTTATAGAAAATGTCTTTACTGTCCACAAGACAGCTGATACCTTTGTTGGTGCTCACCCAAATATTTCCTGCCTTGTCCTCACCGATGGCTTGTATGTGGGTGTTAGCCAGTCCGCTTTCACGTTGGTATACTTTGTAGTTTCTGTCTGTCAGGGAGGGGAAGCATACCAAACCTTCACCCGTGGCCACCCACAACCGCTTTCTGCTGTCTTCGTAGAGAGCATTGATGGTATTGGAGGGGAATTTGGCCAGGACGTTGAAGAGCTGGATGCTTTGGAGTTGAGGGTCATAGAGGCCCAGGCCTCCTCCGAAGAATCCTACCCATACTTGGTCTTCGGAATCCTTCAGCACACAGCGGGCCAGATTGTTCTCCAGATTGTAGTGTGCCTTGATTGTCTTGCTGTCACAATCTATAAGATAGACGCCTTCGCTGGTTCCGACCCAAATGTTTCCCTGCTTGTCTTCATGAAAGGAACGTACGTCAGTGCGTGACTTGTCTTCGGAGAAAATCTGCCGGAAGCTTTGGCTCTTGGGGTTGTAGTAGGCTATTCCTCCATAAAAAAGTCCGAACCATAATCCTCCCTTCGAGTCGCACAAGGCTGCCTGCACCGTATTGCTTCTGAATTTCTTGTTGTCAGCATTGTATATGGCTATTCGTCTTCCCTTGTTGAATACGTTGATTCCTCCTCCATCGGTTCCTATCCAGAGGTTACCGGCTTTGTCCATACAGACACCGGAGGCTATTTTACTGTTCAGGCTGTTGTTGGTGGATGGAAAAGGAGAATATTTATAAGTGCTGAAGAGTGACGGCTCGCGTTTTATGAAGTTGATGCCGCCTCCCCAGGAACCTGCCCATACATTACCGAAGGAATCTTGGAGCAGGCAACGGATACTGGAGTTGGACAAGCCGTATTCATCGTCTCCCTCCCGGATAGAAAGCGCATGAATCTGGTCCGACGAACGGAAAAGCTGTTGGGACAAATCCACTACGGCAATGCCGCCGAATTCCATGGCTATCCAAAGTCTGTTGTCATCCAGTTGGTGTATATCATATACACGGTGCGATATGCAGTTGGTTTTGTCGTCGAAGGGGATGAAACTTTCCGCTTCCGGGTTAAACAGTACCACTCCTCTATCGGTTCCTATCCATATGTTTCCGCTTTTGTCTTTGTAGACACATGTCACTTCGTTGCCGGGCAGGCTGTTGGGGGATTGCGGCTCGTGTGTGAAGTTCTTGACTGTCTTGTCTTTTATGGAAAGTATACTGAATCCCCGGTCCACATGCCCGATATAGAGTAGTCCGTTACCGCCGTCTATGGCAGACCAGATATGGTTGCTTGCAAAACCTGGTACGGTTTCGGTATTGTAATGGGTGAATTGCCCGGTTTGCTTGTCAAAATAGTCCACGCCTTTCCAATAGGTGCAAATCCATAGGTTACCGTCGGAGGCGGCAATGATTTTGGTAATGTCGTCCGTAACCAGGCTTTCAGGGTTGTTTTCGTTGTGTCTGTAAGTGATGAATGAATCGTTGGCATAATTGTATGCATTGATTCCGGCACGCTGGGTTCCTATCCATAAGATGGAGTCGATGGGATCGTCCAGCAGACAGTTCAGTTCGTTGCCGGTGATGCTTTGCTTGCCGGTTGTTTCTTCTTTATAATAGGTAAGGAAGCGTATTCCGTCGAATTTATTTAAACCCTCTTCTGTGGCAAACCATAGAGAGCCCCGTTTGTCTTGGGCTATGCTTACCACATGGTTGTTGGACAGCCCTTCACGGATACTCAGATGTTTTATGGTATATGGCTGCGCGGATAGCAGGAATGGCAGGCATAGGAAAATGGAAAGTAGAATCTTCTTCATAACGGGTCGTTTTTCATTGCATGAGTCAAAAGTACAAATAAAATCTTTAGATGATGTGCACAAATCGTGCATTGACAGATTTATATGCCTTCTCTGCAAGATTTATACAGCTGTTGAATCGAAAATTGGCATATGTTTGCATTGCCGATTATTATAAATCGGAACAAAATGTACTTTTTTGTTTAACTTTAATAATAATATTTATGAAGAAGCATTTCTTTAACGCCACTTTCTGGGCGTTATTATCGCTGGCTTTATGGACTACTGGATGTAGTGACGATGACGGATACTCTGATGTAGACGGGCAGATTCCGACAATGACATTGGTGACGGATCATATTGAATCCGGTGCCGGCCATCGTTTTACCATTGAAGGTTCGTTGGCTGACCAGGATGGAATTGTATCCGTCAATCTGCAATGTGCCGATCTTTATCTGAACAAGACCATTGATTTGGTCGAAATCTATGGAGCTCCCCAAACGGAGTATGAGTTGAGCTATTCTTATGACCTCAAGCGTGATGAAATCGGTGAACGCTTCACCGTGAAAGTGACCGTAACAGATGCGGGCGGGCGTGAAGTGTCGCAGGATGTGTTGATAACGATGGATGGGGACTTTGAGAATCCTACATTTACAATTGCCCCTGGTAAGGAGGTTACCGTACTGATAAAGGATGAAACAAAGTTCAACCTGAATTTCACGGTGAAAGATGACCGCATACTGGATTATGTACTCATTGAGATTCCTGGGGTAGAAGGTTTTGAAAGCCGCCGTATAGAGGCTGGCGGGCAATCTACTTTGAGCTTTACGGAGAAGATTATTCTGCCTAATGAGGTGAAAAGTTACGATGTGACTTTGACGGCTGTGGATGCCAGAGGCAATCAGACAGTGACCAATAGTACCATCAGTGTATCTGAAATGCCTGACTTCCCCAAAATGTATCTGGCCGATGTGGCAACCGTAGAGGAATTGAACAGTGATATTTTCGGTGTACCGATGGTGATTAACCATACGGGCGAGTACCAATATCGTGCACGTTATTATAATAAAGCTGCCGGTACGGAAATTTTCTTCTTACCGCAAAAGACAGACTTTACTCCTATCTGTTTTGGCCTTGATCCGGAGGATAATACAAAACTGACGGATGACCCGGAAACGACTAAACCTATTGTCTTGGATGAGGCTGGTGTTTATTATGAAATAGACATCAATGTGAAAGAGTCTACTTATAGTATGCGCACGTACTCGGTGACAGAGGCTACAAATCCGATGAAATATGAATATGGAAAGCCTTGTTTTGACCGTTGGGAGAATGGGGAATCGTTCATTGATTTCTATATCGGTTGGGGAGGTTCTCCTCAGGATGCGGGAAATCAGTTGTTTGCCCAGGATAAAAATAATCCTCATCTTTTCTATTATCCGGAAAATGGAACTTGGACGCTGGAAGCCGGTGAAGAAATGAACTTCATCATATCCAATTATCATCCCGACGGATGGTGGGATCATGTGGAATGGCGGTGTGACGACTCTCAGAATGTAGAGAAGTTTGGTTACTTCAGTAAGAAAGGGGATGTGAATCCTAATTGGGAAGGCACCAATCAGCGTTGGGAAGACGGCTCGATGGTAGGTGACAACTGGATGAAGCCTACGGTTACGGTGACCGGCAACTACCGCTTTGAGTTTGACGCGCATTTGGGTCGCGGCAAGATTGTGCCTGCTAATTAAAAAGTAACATTAGATTTAAGATATGAAAAAGCAAATTCTATTATTATGTCTTGCGCTGATAAGCCTTTGCGGTTATGCGCAGCAGATAACGGTTAAGGGTGTGGTGACTTCGGCCACCGACCAGCAGCCGTTGATTGGAACTACAGTTCAAGTGAAAGGTACCGGTACGGGTACAATTACCGGTATCGACGGTGATTATACATTACCCAATGTAGACAAGAATGCAGTGTTGGTATTCTCTTCTATTGGTTTTGAGTCTCAGGAAATAGCTGTAGGTGGACGTACTACGATTAACGTGGTACTGAAGGAGGCTGCGGAATTACTGGATGAAGTGGTGGTTATCGGTTATGGTGCTGTGAAAAAGAGCGATTTGACCAGTTCTATTGCTACAGTAAAAGGCGATGAAATCACTGAAACCGTGACCGGTAATGCTATGGATGCTTTGCAGGGTAAGGTAAATGGTGTACAAGTCACCAGTGGTGGTGGCCCTGGAGCTACTCCGAAGGTGCTGATTCGTGGTGTAACTACCGTAAACGGTACGAATCCGTTGTATGTAGTGGATGGTATGCCGGTAGGTGACAATATCAACTTTCTGAATAGTAACGATATTGCTTCCATGGAAGTATTGAAAGATGCTTCGGCTGCCGCTATCTATGGTACACGTGCATCAAACGGTGTCATCCTGATTACTACAAAGAAAGGTAAGACTGGTAAAGCCCGCATCAATTGGAATTCTTCTGTTGGTTTCCAGACCGTGGCCAAACCTAATATTGCCGGTGCGGCTGAATATAAAGAAGTGTTCAATACTCGTTATACGAATGATGGCCTTTCTTCTATCTGGAACGATACGGGTGCTACGACCAATCCCGGTGGTACAGACTGGTGGGATACTGTAGTCAATAAAACAGCTTTGGTGCAGAACCATTCACTTAGTGTTGCCGGTGGCTCAGAACAGTTTGTTTATAACTTTAGCGTGGGCTATTATCGTAACAACTCACAGTTTGATGTAGGTTATTGGGATAAGATAAATATCCGTCTGAATACTGAATATACATTTAATAAGTATGTAAAATTGGGAGTTGATATTGCTCCACGTGTCGAATCATGGGATGATACCCCAAACCAGTTCTCGGCAGCCATGGCTATGGACCCGACAACTCCGGTATTCCGTCCGCAGGACCAATGGGAGGATAATGAGTACAACAACTATCAACGCTCTTACAACAACCAGGAGTGGAATCCCGCCGGTTCAATTGCCCGTAGCAATGCTCATTCTCGCGAGTTGGGTGCCATTCTGAATACCTATCTGCAGGTAAACCCGATAGAAAAGCTGACGTTGCGCACCCAGTTCGGTGCCAATGCACACTATCGCCGTTCTGATTCATTCGTTCCGAAGTTCAATATGGATCCGTTGGAGAAACAAGACTTGAACGAAATCCCCCGCCGCAATCAGGAGTGGTTTGACTGGAACTGGACGAATACAGCCACTTACATGGACACTTTCGCTGAAAAGCACAACTTGAATGTAATGGCTGGCTTTACTGCCGAACGTTTTGCATGGTACAATACTCAGGCACGGCGTGATAATGTTCCCAATAATCTGGACCAGATGCAGGAAGTGAATGCCGGACAGCAGGGTACGGACGAGGCCAACGGTGAAACCACTTACAATACACTGGTTTCTTTCCTGGGCCGTGTCATGTACAACTACGATAACCGTTACTACATTTCGGCATCTCTCCGTGCCGACGGTTCCTCCCGTTTCCCGAAGGGCAGCAAGTATGCCCTCTTCCCGTCTGTTTCCGCTTCCTGGCGTGTCATCAGTGAGGCATTTATGCAGGACCAGGACATCTTCAGTGACCTGAAGTTTCGTGGAGGCTGGGGCCGTGTAGGTAATCAGAATATCAACAATAATGCTACCCTTACTTTGTTGAGCGAAACCCAATACTATTATGGCAATACGTTGGCAAATGGTTACTTCGTGTCTACAGTAGGTAACAACCAGTTGAAGTGGGAGACTGTGGAAGATTGGAACGTAGGCGTGGATATGTCATTCCTTGATTCACGTTTGGGTGTAACATTCGAATATTTCCAGAAAAAGTCCATTGACATGCTCTACCAGAAACAGAACATCCTCTCTTTGGGATATGATAACTGGAACAGCCAGATTTGGATGAACATCGGTAGTATGCAGGCCCGCGGTTGGGAAGTGGGACTTACCTGGCGCGATGAAATCGGCAAGGATTTCTCTTACGATCTTGGTCTGAACCTTTCTGCCGTGCGCAACAAGGCCATCAAGTTCTCGGGCGACGGTCCTATCAATGTCGGTGGATTCAATAGCGACCAGATTATCCGTAACGAAGATGGTGGTTTTATCTCCCGTTTCTACGGTTACGTGGCCGATGGCTTGTTCCAGAATTGGGAAGAGGTGTATGCGCACACTGACGAACACGGAACACTGATTCAGCCCAATGCAAAACCGGGAGACATCCGCTTCAAGGACCGGGACCATAACGGAGTGCTCGATGCCAATGACAAAGATTATATCGGTAATCCTTATCCTGATTTAATGATGGGTCTGAATATTGGTATGCGTTATAAGAACATTGATTTTGCAGCCAATTTCTATGGTACGTTCGGTAATGATATTTACAATGTCACCAAAGGACGGTACTCCGGTTCAGGCGGACAGAATGTTTGGGCAGGTACACTGGAGAAAGCATGGCATGGAGAGGGTACCGGCAATGATATTCCCCGTTTGTCGAGCAATGACTTGAACCTGAACTATAACCGTGTTTCCAGTTTCTATGTGGAAGATGGTTCCTACTTGCGTTGCAAGCTGTTACAGATAGGCTATACGCTTCCTAAGAAATGGGTTGGAGGTGCTGACTTGCGTCTTTCCTTCTCTGCACAGAATCCGTTTACCATTACCGGTTATTCGGGAATGGACCCCGAACGCCCGATGGTTGACGGTACTACCGACAGCTCTGGCAGTGCCATCAATACCGGTATTGACAACGTGGCTTATCCTAATCCGAGAACATTCTTGTTTGGCATTGACTTCAAATTTTAATTCTTGATTATCCATGAAACGAATATTTACAATAGTAGTTCTGATTGCTTCGCTGGTGTTTACCTCTTGCGAGGACTTCCTGACCGAAGACGTACGCGGGCAATTGAACGTGGACACTTATTATAAGTCCATAGAAGAGTGTGAATCCGCAGTCACGAGCTGTTATCAGGCCATGACATATGGAGGATGGTGGCAAATCAACACCGTGTGGTTACTTTCCGAAATGTGTGGAGATGATGCCTGGATGGGGAATACCTCTCAGTCTCAGAGTGATTATATCTCATTGGCACATTATCAGGGAAACGGTGCCAGCAATGGTCCTATCTCCAATTTTTGGCAGTACCGTTACAAAGGTATTTTACGTTGTAACATAGCCATAGATCGCATTGCGGCTCTCGAAACCCAAGAGACAGAAACCAGAGACCGTCTGGTGGCAGAAGCCCGTTTCCTGCGTGGCTACTATTACTTCGAACTGGTGAGAAATTTTGGCGGGGTGCCCTTGATGACCAGTTTCCAAATGCCGGAAGAAGTGGAGGGAACAGAACGTGCTACGGCAGAAGCCGTGTACAAATTCATAGAGGATGACCTGATGGCAGCTGCCGAAATACTGCCGCAACGCAGTACTGCGCAAGTAGGGCATGCTACCCGTGGCGCCGCTTTAGGATTATTGGGTAAAGTGTACCTCTATCAGGAGAAATGGCAGGCTGCCCATGATGTGTTGAAGACTGTGATAGATGAAGGCGAATACCAATTGCTTCCCGATTTCGGGCAGGTATGGAATGTCGACTATGACAACAGTGCGGAGAGCCTTCTGGAAATCCAGTATGAATATCATCCCACTTTGGGCTTAGGAGGGGCGCTTGCTACGGTAACCGGTGCCCGTAATGGTCCTGGTGATGGTTGGAGCTGGTGTCAGCCTACGGCAAATTTGGAGCAAGCTTATATTGAGGCCGGTGATACGGAACGTTTGAAATGGACAATAATCAAGTCGGGCTGTACAGAAATTGCCGGCGAAGACCAATTCGAAGATTTCATTGACGCAAGCAAAGCGTTGAATAAGTATCAGGAATATCTTGATAAATATGGTTGGGACCCCAATTGCTATATTATCAATCCCGCTGACCATAAGTCTGCGCGTATCATCCGCAAGTATTTCCTGCCGATGAAATATCGTGCTCAAGGCGATGCAACGGCTTACGCCACGGACAAGAGTCCTTTGAATCACCGTATTCTGCGTTATGCCGATGTCCTTTTAATGTATGCTGAGGCTTGCAATGAACTGGGTGATGACGCTTCTGCCCGTGATGCTCTCAATCAGGTGCGCAGACGTGCCAAGTTGGATGACGTTACGGCAAGTGGAAAGGCATTGCAAAGTGCCATTCGCCTGGAGCGCCGTTTGGAATTGGCTTTCGAGCAGAACCGTCTGTATGATATCCGCCGCTGGACTGATACAAATGGTAAAAAGGTGATTAGCAATATCCTGGGACCGAACGGTTCCTTTGTGAAGTGGAACACTGAAGAGGCTACCCGTGACGCTCTTGAGTGGGAAAATCAAGGTGAAGCAAGTGACAAAGGCATCACTTTCAATGAAAACCGCGACATGGTGTTCCCCATTCCTTTGTACGAAATCACGATGTCCAACGGTTCCATTACCCAGAACCCGGGTTGGAATTAAACACATTCTGATGAAAACAGATTGTTGCAGGAACTGATTATTCAATAGGTCTTTATATTCTGTCGCGGATAGTTTGCAATGGATTATCCGCGGCAGTTTTTTTAATCCGAAACAATATCATGAATTTGAGACACATTTTTATTCTTCCGGCACTGCTTGCTGCAATGGCTTGCAGCGACGATTCTCCCGTTACGCCGGATACTCCAGACACTCCTGAGGGTCCGGACATTACAAACAGCGTAGAGAAACTGGTGAGCATCGATGCCGGACAGACTTTCCAGACAATAGCCGGCTTTGGCGCTTCGGACTGTTGGTCGCCTGCCTTTGTGGGCAAGTCATGGACTTCGCACCGTGCGGGGATTACGGAACTGCTTTTTTCTTCAGAGATTGTGGGCGGCAAGCCGAAAGGAATCGGCCTTTCCCAATGGCGGGTGAATCTTGGTGGCGGCAGTGCCGCGCAAGGTGAAGCCAGCGGCATCGAGGATAAATCCCGTCGTGCGGAATCCTATCTTACGGATGACTTGACGTACGACTGGACCCGTTGCGAGGGACAACGTTACTTCATGGACCGTGCCAAGGAGCTGGGATGTAACAATTTCGTTCTTTTCAGCAATACACCTCCCGTGCAGTACACCTATAATGGAAAAGGATTTTCCGCCAGAGGGGGACTTTCCAATCTGAAACCGGAGCATTATGGTGACTTTGCAGGATATATGGCCGATGTAGCGGCCCGTTATACCGGTGAAGGCTATCACATAAGCCATATCTCGCCCGTCAACGAGCCGCAGTACAACTGGGACAGCGGTCAGGAGGGCAGTGGCTGGACCAATGACGAAGTGGCTGCACTGGCACGCGAGTTGGATATGTCGTTGGATGACCGGGGGCTTTCCACAGACATTCTCTTGGGCGAATCCGGTGATTGGGAGTATCTGTATAAAGTGAAAGGCGATGCCAACCGCAGTAATATATTCTCAGCTTTCTTTACACCCGGCTCTTCCGCCTACGTGGGTGACTTGGCACACGTGAAGAATCTCATTTGCGGACACAGCTATTGGACTGACGGCACATGGGACGGTATGCGCAACGTGCGCAAGCAAGTGGCCCAGGCTGCCGGTCAGTATAATCTGGATGTTTGGCAGAGTGAATGGAGTATGCTGGGCGATAATTACAGCAGTTCCGAATTCGTGGGCTACGAGCAGGCTTCTGAGATGGATATCGCTTTCTACATGTCGAAGGTCATCCACAATGACCTCACTGTGGCTGGGGTGTCTTCCTGGAGTTACTGGACATCGATGGATGTTTCCCGTTGGGGGCATAAGAACCGTTTTCTCTTGATTTCGCTGGTACCTGCCGGTGGCGAGTATGGTGATATAGAGCAGGAGGGAAGCTATCAGGCTACTGCCACTCTTTGGGTACTGGGCAATTACAGCCGCTTTATCCGTCCGGGATACCGCCGTATTGCCCTCGACTTGAACGAATCGCGTACTTTTTTCGGTTCCGCCTGGCTTTCTCCCGAGGGGGATAAGGTAGTGGCCGTCTATACAAACATGTCTGATAAGGCGGTTCGCTTAGGTGAAACGCATGTGGGATGGAGCAATGAAGCGAAGTCAATAGCTACTTATACAACTACCGGTAGCAAGAATCTGGTGGAAGGAACGGTGGCGGCAGGCAAGCAGGTGATTCTGGAAGCCAAGAGTGTGACAACCGTGGTGTATAGCCTGAAGTAAGGAATTAGTTTAACTTCAAAGAAAATCTATATGAAAATGTATTTTAAGAATAACAGGACTGCTCTTATCTTTTTGCTGGCAATGCTGGTCGTTGCTCCGATAAAGGCGCAGGTGGCATTTGGCGATGCCGCAAAATTCAATGACGGATGGCTGTTCCGGCTGACGGACGACTCGGCTATTGTCCGGACTGACTATGACGACAGCGAATGGCGGAAGCTTTCTTTGCCACACGATTGGTCCATAGAGGGGCAATTGTCGCCCACACTGGCCAGTTGCACCGGGTACCTGCCGGGTGGGATAGGCTGGTATCGCAAACACTTCAGGGTTGAAGACAACGCAACACGTCATTATATCTATTTCGAAGGGGTATATAACCGGAGCGAGGTTTACCTGAACGGGCATCTGCTTGGCAGGCGCCCCAACGGCTATGTATCGTTTCTTTACGACATGACCCCTTACCTGAAGGAAGGCGACAATGTGCTGGCTGTCCGTGTAGACCATAGCCGTTATGCCGATTCACGTTGGTATACGGGGTCGGGCATCTATCGCGATGTATGGCTGGTGGCTGCTCCCGATACACATATTGCGCAATGGGGTGTGGGCTGGCATGCCGCTTCGCTGACAGACAAGCAAGCCGTCGTTGCGGTCGATGTAGAGGTGGAGAAGCACAAGGCAACTTCCGACAAACTGGAACTGAAGGCTTCACTGTACGATACTGCCGGAAAGAAGGTGGCACAACGCCGTGTGCGTGTTGCCGATGGAAAAGAGGGCATTGCCAAGCAAAGTCTTGACTTGAAAGTGTCCAAACCCCATCGTTGGAATCTGGATAATCCGTATCTGTATACATTGAAAACCGAATTGCTTGCCAATGGCAAACGCATTGACGGCAGTGAGACCAAAGTGGGACTGCGTACGCTGGAATTTGATGCCAACAAAGGTTTTGCCCTCAACGGCAACTGGATGAAGGTAAAAGGTGTATGCCTGCATCATGATGCAGGAGTGCTGGGTGCAGTAGTGCCGCCGGAGGTATGGGAACGCCGCCTGAATAACTTGAAAGGGATTGGCGTAAATGCCATCCGCATGAGCCATAACCCACAAGCCCCCGTTCTTTATGAACTGTGTGACCGCCTGGGATTTCTTGTAATGGATGAAGTCTCTGACGAATGGGAGTTTCCGAAACGCAAATGGGTACAAGGCTGGAATGTGGGTACTCCGAGTTATGACGGTACTTTCGACTTCTTCGAGGAGTGGATAGAACGGGACGTAACCGATATGGTACGTCGTGACCGCAATCATACCTGTATTTTCTTGTGGAGTATCGGCAATGAAGTGGATTATCCGAACGACCCTTATTCGCATCCCGTTCTTGATGGAGCTAAAATCAACCAGCCTATGTTCGGGGGCTATAAGCCGGATGCTCCCGATGCCATGCGCATCGGAACCATAGCAAAGCGTCTGGCTGCCTGTGTACGTGCCGTGGACACTTCCCGTCCCGTGACCGGAGCTTTGGCGGGTGTCGTGATGTCGAACGAGACGGAGTATCCCGATGCTGTGGATGTGGTGGGGTATAACTATACGGAAAACCGCTACGACCAAGACCATGCCACTTATCCGGACCGCATTATCTATGGAAGCGAGACGGGTTCGGGGCTTGATGCCTGGTATGCCGTCCGCGACAAGGATTTCATCTTCGGGCAGTTCATCTGGACCGGTACGGATTATCTGGGTGAATCGGGCAGATGGCCGTCCCGCGGTTTGTACACGGGTTTGCTCGATTTCGGAAGTTTCCCCAAGCCACGCGGACATTTCCGGGCTTCGTTGTGGTGCGAGAATCCGGTCACGTATGCAGGAACATATCCGGTATATGCCCATCCCAAGCATCCCGAGCATGTATTCCTTTCGCCTGATGCATGGGACATCTGGAACTATGACGAGGGGCAGAACATACGTGTGGTGTGTTATACCAATGCTCCGCAGGCGCGTTTGCTGCTCAACGGCAGGGTGGTAGGCGAGATGAAACCTTATGATGAAAAGACCGGCATCATCTACTGGGATATTCCTTTCCGGGCTGGTGAGCTTCGTACTGAGGGCTGCGATAAGGAAGGAAATGCCTTGTCGAGCTATTCCATCCGGACATCCGGACGTCCTTATGCCATCCGTGCCACGGCGGATCGCACTATTTTGTCCGGCGACCGCGCCACTGCGCACATCACCGTAGAGGTGGTTGACGAAGAAGGTACTGTTGTGAAACTTGGCGACAATGAAATTACGTGTACAGTTGAAGGAGCGGCGCGTCTGCTTGGGCTCGAAGGCTCTGACAACAGTGACATGAGTGATTATACCGATAACCGTCACCGCGTATACCACGGGCGTTTGCTGGCCTATATACAGACTACCGGAGGAGAGGGACCGGTTAAAGTAAAGTTTGCTTCCCCCCTTCTGAAAGGAACTGAAGTAAAGTTTGAAGTAGGGCAGTAGTACACTACTATGGACTTATGTTTGTGCCATCGTATTGGCACAGTCGTGCCAGTACGATGGCAAGGCTGTGCCAGTATGGTGGCACAACTTTGCCAATGCGATGGCACGGGTTGTGCATTTCTTACAGAATGTATTGCACTTCCTTGAACAGATATTCCCGTTCACTTCCTCCTTCATCCTCCAGCACGAACCGTCCGTCTTGCTCTACACGCAGCAACCGGGCAAGGAACTTGCCGTTGGCATCTTCATAAGGGTGCAATCCCCGGCGACGGAAAAGGGAGCGGGCATACCGTGTGGATATCTCGTCGGAGTAGACGGCGAAGTCCTCCATTTGGAGGCTGTTGTAGTAGATTTGTACACGTCTTAGGATATGGGCAAGGATTTCATAACGGTCGTGCTCCTTTCCGGTGATTTGTTTCAGTGAGACGGGGTTGGGAGCATCACTGTTGAAGACTTCCTGGTTGATGTTGATACCGATTCCGGCAATGCTGCGCCTGATATGATGTCCGGAAAGGTCGTTCTCTATCAGTATGCCGCAGATTTTCTTGTCTTTCCAATAAATGTCGTTCGGCCATTTGATGGTGATTTCATCAGACCATCTGCTCAGCTCTTCCTTAATGGCGAGGGAAACGATTTGTGAAAGGATGAACTGCCGGCGGGCTTCCAGAAAAGAAGGGTAGAGTACAAAGCTGAAAAGCAGGTTCTTGCCTTCTTCAGCTTCCCAGGTGTTGCCGCGCTGGCCTTTACCGGCAGTTTGGAACTCGGCAGTCACGGTTGTTAGTTCGGCAACGGATTCTTGCAACTGGTTGCAAAGCTGGCTGAGGTATTGGTTGGTCGATGCCGTCTCGTCCAATGCCACCAGCGGGAACGGGAATGTGTCAGGGCAGGGCTTCATATTCGGTACGCATTTTTTTGGTGAACTTCTTCAATACTTCTTCCACGGAGTGGTCTATCAGTTGCTTCAACAGTTTGTCGTCGACGTCACCGTCAAGGAACACCTGGTTCCAGTACTTTTTGTTGAAGTGATAGGCACCTTCGATGGCAACATAGTGCTCCCGCAGTTCGAGTGCATATTCGGGGTCGCATTTCAGACAAATCTTGTTGGCGCTTTCCAGGTCGATAAGTGCAAACATTTTATTCATGACTTTCATCACGAGCGAGTATTCGTCAAACGGAAAGCATTCCGTGACGGCTTTTTTGCTGAGGCAATATTCGCGGGCGGTTTCGATGTCCATGATGGTATTTACGGTTTTACGGTTTACAATTTACGATTGAAATAACTCTTGCTTGTCAATTTTCAACTCTCAGAACATCGGCGGATAGAAGGCTTCTTTGAGATGCTCTATCCTGAATGCACCCGGTTCGCCTACAGCCGTTATGATGTCGAAGCGGACGGGTGCATCCAAGCAGAAGTGCTTGATATAGGCATCGGCCGCTACGACAATACGTCGTATTTTCTGCCAGTTCACGGCATCCTGCGGCTCAATGTAATCCGTATTGCTACGGGTTTTCACTTCCACAATAATCAGTTCCTTATCTTTGTCGGCTACAATATCCAGCTCAAGGTGATTCTTCCGCCAGTTACGGTCACGTATGGTGTAACCGTTCTGTTCCAAGTATTTGGCAGCGGCGTCTTCACCGGCTTTTCCAAGAATATTGTGTGCACTCATTATTCTGCGTGTCTGGCAGGCATCAGCATACCGTCGTGTCCAGGACGGAAGATAGCGGGCAACTTATAAGTTTTACCATCCAATGTATTGACCACTGCACTGCGCGTTTGGGGGGCTGGATTTGTACCGGTAATCAGTTCAATGGCCTTGGCATACAGAGGTTCTTCATTGTTTCCATAATCTTTATGAATATAGAATACACCTTGTTCGTTATAAGGATTGGTTTCATCCATCAATATATCGGGTTCAAATCCTTTTTCATACTCCCCGAATCCTTTGGCGTTATAGCTTTGGAAGGTGATAGGAACAACACGATATGTGTTATTCCGGACAGTGTACTCCTCATATTCCATACCTACGTTCTTACCAGTGGTCTTTTCACCTATAAGTATTACGTCCAAATCTATTCCTTCTAAGGAATTAATGACGAGTTCACTGGCAGAGGCCGTTCCATTTCCGACAAGGCAGTAGACGCGGGGAAGGTTGAGGCTTCCGGCTGATAAGGAAGTACCCAAGTTGGGATAACTGGAGTATGCAAATAATTCATCTTCCCGTTTGTTATTGAGTTTTGCCATTCTTTCATCATTGTATCGTAAACTGCTGAATACTTTACCTTGAGAGGCAGTACCGGCAATACAAGTTGCTATCAGATTAGCCGACATGGTATGCCCACCACCATTGTACCGCAAGTCCAGAATCAAATCTGTGACGTTCTTGTTTTTAAAATCTTTGAAAACATTGAATAATTCTTGGTCAAAGCCTGCCTCGAACCCAGAATAAACGAGGTAACCGATTCTATGTCCTTCTATATCTTCCTTGACATTACTGAAGATGACGGGGTTGTTGTATGTGGCTTTGGAAGTTATGGTGTATTCCTTTTGCCCGGTAATGGTGCCTCCTTCTACGACATCTTCTGTCAAAGTATAGTTGATAGTTGCATCTGGTGACAATATGTCGTAATAGAAGTTATTAATATTGTTATTATTTATCTTCTTTCCATTTATCAGGCTTATCATTGCTCCTCGTTTGAGTCCAGCTTCGGAGGCCGGTGAATCGGGATATACACCTTGGAGGCAGAAATAAATGGTATTTTCTGCTTGTGTGCCAATGCTTATGGGGGTTATACCGGTGATACCGAAACTATATGCCAGTTCCTTGTTTACAATTTTGGTGGTACGGGTTGAACTAATATTGGGCAATAGCTGGATATAAGAGAAAAGATTATAATATGTCTTGCCGTCGCTACCGACATATGTTTTTTTATCCAATGTATTGGTAGTCATACTTCCCAATGCATCATAGAAGAAGTCTTCATAGCCTTTGTTATGGTCAAGATTCAACGTTTTGTATTCATCGTTCCAGAGATACATTTCCCTCAGATATTCATCAACTTTTGCGTTAATCTCCATATCTTCAGTGGTTTGGGGAACACTGGTCCCCTTTTGTGTAACTTCAAAACTTGCAGGAGAATAGCCGTCTATATTAATGGAAATTCTGGCTGTCCGGTCGGTGGTGGAACTTGTACTTACAGATAATTTCAAGGTGCTTTGTCCTTTTGTACCCGAGGTCGTATTCAGTTTGCACCAATCCGCTCCTGAGGTGACGGAAGCTACCCATTTGGCTGCAGCATTGAAGCTTACAGACAACTCATTATCCTGGCTGATCTCCAGGGATTTTCCCTCTGTCCAACTCTGATTGGTTATGCCGGTATTAAGTTTATTATCGTCATCGTCACTACATGAGATAAAACTTATACTGAACAATGTGAGTAGAAAGAAACTAAGATAATTTACATGTTTCATACCTTTTAAATTTAGAACTCTCCAAAAATACGTTTTTAATTACTAAATTAAAATGTTTTTAAGAAATACTTTAAGTTTACCGGTCAAAAAAATATTTCAGTGCTATTTAAGTGTTTCCGATATAAAAATTACGTAGGTTCGTTTTGTTTTTACAGAAGTAAAAGTAATTTTGCAGGAAATATGAGAAAGAGAGATAAAACGTGTGCGAAAGCAACGCCCGAAGAACCGAAACGCGAGCAGCGCATGGTATGCCTGATGAGCGAGGAAGAGCAGCGGATTGTGGACCGTTATCTGGAGAAATACAAGATAACGAACAAGTCGCGTTGGCTGCGGGAGACTATTCTCATGTTTATCCATAAGAATATGGAAGAGGATTATCCTACTTTGTTCGGTGAGCACGACATGAGGAGGTGAAAATTAAAAATTAAAGGGGGTGGCGTTGGACGATAGCTATTATATGAAGCAGGCGCTTTTGGAAGCCCATAAGGCCGGTGAACGGGGAGAAGTTCCCGTAGGTGCAGTTGTGGTGTGCAAGGACCGTATCATAGCTCGTGCCCATAATCTGACGGAGACTTTGACGGATGTCACCGCCCATGCCGAGATGCAAGCCATTACCGCTGCCGCTGCAACTCTTGGCGGCAAATATCTGAATGAATGTACTCTCTATGTCACAGTGGAACCCTGCGTGATGTGTGCCGGTGCCATTGCCTGGGCACAGATGGGGCGTCTGGTGTTTGGCGCCGAAGATGAGAAAAGAGGGTATCAGCGCTATGCCTCGCAGGCATTGCATCCCAAAACACAAGTAGTAAAAGGAATTCTGGCAGATGAATGTGCCGCCCTGATGAAAGAGTTCTTTGCCGCCAAGCGCAAATAATCTCTAATCCTTTATCCCTAATCCCTACTCCTTGATTTCTTCAAAATCCACATACTCTCCCTCGTCTTTGGAGAACAGTTTCTTGTGGCGGGGACGTATTTCACCTTCTTCAGTTTGTGCCTCCTCAGACGATTGTCTATTATCATTGTAGGAATACCCTCCCGGCTGGTAATTACCATTTCCTTTTTGGTAGGGACCGGAGTTGGAGGAAGTACGGCGTCCGCCCAATCCGAATATGTTCCGGATGACAGTACCGATAATGCTGAGGCCAATGAGCAGAATGGCAATTATGATGATGAATAAAAATCCTAAAATATGAAACATGGGCTAATGTCTTTTTATGTGTTCGTTTTCTGCGAACTTCAATACAACAACCGTGCCAAAGATTTGTTTATTTACTTTTCCTTGTAATAAGCGAAAGCAGTATATACCAGACGATGATTGCAGAAAAGCTGCAGATTCCCAAGAAGATGAGGAACGGAATGCAGACAAGCAGGAAAATGAAGCTTGTTTTATTGTCTTTCCATGACAGATTCTTGAATTTGAGTGAGAACATTGGAATCTCCGATACAAGCAGCCATGAGAAAAGGCAGACCAGCAGCAACAGATAAACCGGATGGAAATTGCTGCTCACCAGCCAGTCGTGAGCGCCCGTCACCAATGAAGCCCAGAACAAGGCGTTTGCCGGGACGGGAAGTCCTACGAAAGAGCTCGTCTGGCGGGTATCGTTGTTGAACTTGGCAAGCCGCAGTGCAGAGAATACGGACAAAAGAAATGCGAGATAGGGGAAAACGCCGGCCAAGCTTTCCATTGCGCCCGAATAGTCCATTTCCTTGAACAAGGAAAATACAATCAGGGAAGGGGCCACTCCGAAACTGACATCATCTGCCAGAGAATCCAAATCCTTGCCGATAATGGAGTGTGCGTCCAGTGCACGTGCCATCATGCCATCGAAGAAATCGAATACGGCACTGAAGATAATGAAAGCGAGTGCCCATTCATATCTGGCTTCGAATGCCATGACACAAGCAATACACCCGGAGAATAGGTTCAGGCAGGTCAGAGTATTTGGAATATGGCGGGTAATGCAGTTTGCCATTGTTGTTCTTTTATTATTTAAGTTTGGCTATCACAGTCTGATTGCCGGTAGTCAGTTGTCCTAGTTTAACGAATACTTCGGTGCCCAACGGTAGAAAGACATCCACGCGGGAGCCGAATTTGATGAAACCCATATGTTCGTCAATATAGCATTCCTCGCCCGGTTCGGCATAGGTCACGATGCGGCGCGCCATGGCTCCGGCTATCTGTCGTGCCATAATCTCCACGCCTTCCGGAGTTTCTATTACTACGGTGGAACGCTCGTTGTCGGTGCTGGCTTTGGGCAGCCACGCTTTCATGAACTTTCCGTTTTGGTGCCATACCTTCTTTACCGTGCCGTCTACCGGATACCAGTTGGCGTGTACATTGACCAGACTCATGAATATAGATACCATGATACGGCGGTCGTGGAAGTATTCGTTTTCCTCCACTTCTTCCACCACTACGATTTTACCGTCGGCAGGAGCTACCACGACTTTCTCCGTTTCTTGTCCGAACAAACGGATGGGGCAGCGGAAGAAGTTCACGAGTATGCCATATACTATGAGGCTGATGACCGCTACTACGTAAAAAGGAACTTTGCATTCCAATCCGAAGTAAAGGGCAGTGTTGACAGCCAGAATCAGAACCAGGCTGCCTGCCAATGTATGTGTTCCTTCACGGTGTATGCGTATCTTTTTTAATCTTTTTAATCGACCCATGTATATCGTATTTGCTAATTTAGATAGAAATTATCTGCAAAAATAGGCTTATTTTGAAAATCTAACAAGGATTTGGAGAGAGAAATGTGCATGTTGATAACTTTTTGGGAAATATTTTTGTTAGCTGTGATAGAGGTTGTAATTTTAGGCTCTCAATAGAAAGGATATATATGCAAGATTTTGTTCATTTACATGTCCATACCCAATACTCTCTTCTGGATGGTCAGGCAAGTGTCAGCAGGCTGGTTGACAAGGCCATGAAGGATGGTATGAAAGGCATTGCCGTGACCGACCATGGAAATATGTTCGGTATCAAGGAGTTCACCAACTATGTCAACAAGAAGAACAGCGGGCCAAAGGGGGAGATAAAGGACCTCAAGAAAAGGATTGCCGGTATTGAAAGCGGTGAGATAGAGTGTGAAGACAAGGAAGCGGAGATTGCCGATTGTCGTGCCAAGATGGCAGAAGCGGAAAGCAAGCTGTTCAAGCCGATTGTAGGCTGTGAAATGTATGTGGCCCGCCGAACCATGGATAAGAAGGAGGGGAAGCCGGACCAGAGTGGCTATCACCTGATTGTGCTGGCAAAGAATGAGAAGGGGTATCACAATCTGATAAAACTTGTATCGCATGCCTGGACAAGGGGATACTATATGCGTCCGCGTACAGACCGCAGTGAACTGGAAAAGTACCATGAGGGGCTGATTGTCTGCTCGGCTTGTATCGGTGGCGAGGTTCCTAAGAAGATTATCAATGACCAGCTGGAAGAGGCAGAAGAAGCTGTACGCTGGTATAAGAATCTGTTTGGCGATGATTACTATCTGGAGCTTCAGCGCCATAAAGCCACTGTTCCCCGTGCCAACCACGAAGCCTATCCGCTTCAGCAGAAGGCGAATGCCAAGTTGCTGGAGCTTGCCCGGAAATATGACATTAAGGTTATCTGCTCCAATGACGTCCACTTTGTGGATGAAGAGAATGCAGAAGCGCACGACCGCCTGATTTGTCTGAGCACGGGTAAAGATCTGGATGACCCTACCCGAATGCTTTATACCAAGCAGGAATGGATGAAGACAAAGGCTGAGATGAACGCCTTGTTTGAGGATGTTCCCGAAGCCTTGTCCAATACCTTGGAGATTTTGGACAAGGTGGAATATTATTCCATCGACCACGCTCCTATTATGCCTACGTTTGCTATTCCGGAAGATTTCGGAACGGAAGAGGGCTATCGGCAGAAATATACCGAAAAGGACTTATTTGATGAGTTTACCCAGGATGAAAACGGCAAGGTGGTGCTGGATGAGGATGCCGCCAATGCCAAGATAAAGCGTCTGGGGGGCTACGACAAGCTGTACCGTATCAAGCTGGAAGCCGACTATCTGGCAAAATTGGCATTCGACGGTGCTAAAAAACTGTACGGTGATCCCTTGTCCGACGAGGTGAAGGAACGTCTGGTCTTTGAGCTGTACATCATGAAGACGATGGGTTTCCCGGGATACTTCTTGATTGTGCAGGACTTTATCAATGCCGCCCGCACACAGCTGGGCGTTTCGGTAGGACCGGGACGTGGTTCGGCTGCCGGCTCGGCGGTGGCCTATTGCTTGGGCATCACGAAAATAGACCCGATTCAATACGACCTTCTGTTCGAGCGTTTCTTGAATCCCGACCGTATCTCTTTGCCTGATATCGATGTGGACTTCGATGATGACGGGCGTGGAGAAGTGCTCCGCTGGGTGACGGAGAAGTACGGGCAAGAGAAGGTGGCGCACATCATTACATATGGCACGATGGCGACCAAGATGGCCATCAAGGACGTGGCGCGCGTGCAGAAACTGCCTTTGAGCGAATCGGACCGTCTGTGCAAGCTCGTGCCGGATAAGATTCCCGACAAGAAACTCAACCTGCCCAATGCCATTGCCTACGTGCCCGAATTGCAGGCTGCGGAGGCTTCGCCCGATCCCCTGGTGCGCGATACGATGAAATATGCCAAGATGCTGGAAGGTAATGTACGCGGTACGGGTGTGCATGCCTGCGGTACTATTATTTGCCGTGACGACATCACGGATTGGGTACCCGTCAGCACGGCGGATGATAAGGAGACGGGCGAGAAGATGCTCGTTACCCAATACGAAGGTTCCGTCATCGAAGATACGGGACTTATCAAGATGGACTTCCTCGGACTGAAAACCTTGTCCATCATTAAGGAAGCCGTTGCCAATGTACGTCTGCACCGCGGCTTGGAACTCGACATCGACAAGATATCCATTTCCGACCCTGCTACCTATAAACTCTATTGCGACGGCCGCACCATCGGTACGTTCCAGTTTGAATCGGCCGGTATGCAGAAATATCTGCGTGAGTTGCAACCGAGCACTTTCGAGGACTTGATTGCCATGAACGCCCTCTACCGTCCGGGACCTATGGATTATATCCCCGACTTCATCGACCGTAAGTGGGGACGCAAGCCCATCGAGTATGACATCCCCATCATGGAGAAGTATCTGAAGGATACCTACGGCATTACGGTCTACCAGGAGCAGGTCATGCTTCTGTCGCGTTTGCTGGCAGACTTCACCCGTGGTGAGTCCGATGCCTTACGTAAGGCGATGGGTAAGAAACTGCGTGACAAGCTGGACCACATGAAGCCGAAATTCATTTCGGGTGGACAAAAGAACGGCCACGACCCGAAAGTGCTTGAGAAAATCTGGGCCGACTGGGAAAAGTTTGCGTCCTATGCCTTCAACAAGTCACATGCCACTTGCTATTCGTGGGTGGCCTATCAGACGGCTTTCCTCAAGGCCAACTATCCGGCCGAATACATGGCGGCGGTCATGAGCCGAAGTTTGGCGAATATTACCGATATAACCAAACTGATGGACGAATGCAAGGCAATGGGCATCAATACATTGGGGCCGGATGTGAATGAAAGTAACCTGAAGTTCACCGTGAACAAGGAAGGCAATATCCGTTTTGGTCTTGGCGCGGTGAAAGGGGTAGGCGAGGGTGCTGTGCAGAGCATCATGGAGGAACGCGAGAAGAATGGTCCTTTCAAGGGTATATTTGATTTTGTGCAGCGTGTCAATCTGACAGCCTGCAACAAGAAGAATCTGGAATGTCTTGCTTTGGCGGGCGGGTTCGACAGCTTCCCGGAGCTGAAGCGAGAGCAGTATTTTGCCGTAAATTCCAAGAACGAGGTCTTCCTCGAAACCTTGGTGCGGTATGGTAACCGTTACCAGGCCGACCAGGCTGCGGCTGCAAACTCCTTGTTCGGCGGTGAGAATGTGGTGGATATCGCCACTCCGGAAATACCGGTAGCGGAACGTTGGAGCGACCTCGACCGTTTGAACCGGGAGCGCGATTTGGTAGGTATCTATCTGTCCGCACACCCGTTGGATGAGTATTCCGTAGTTCTGGAGCATGTTTGCAACACTCACATGGCAGAGCTGGAAGATAAGACGGCACTTGTGGGACGCGAAATAACAATGGGTGGCATCGTGACCGCCGTGCGTCGCGGTATCAGTAAAAATGGAAATCCTTACGGCATAGCCAAGATTGAAGACTATTCCGGTTCGGCAGAGCTTCCTTTCTTCGGAAATGATTGGGTGACCTATCAGGGGTATCTGGGTGAACGTACCTTCTTGTTCATCAAAGCCCGTTGCCAGCCCAAGCAATGGCGGCAGGATGAGTTGGAGCTGAAGATAACCTCCATGGAACTGTTGCCTGACGTCAAGGAGAAACTGATTGAGAAGATAACCATTCTCATTCCGCTGAGTGTGCTGAACAAGGCTTTGATAACTGAACTGGCAGAACTGACCAAGGAACGTCCGGGCAGTACGGAGCTTTATTTCAAAGTCAGAGATGAGGATAGCAAGATGACGGTCGATTTGATTTCCCGTCCCGTGAAGCTTTCCGTGGGGCGTGAACTGATTACTTATTTAAAAGAGCGTCCGGACCTTGAGTTCAGGATTAATTAGTTATCTTTGTTGGAAAACGAAGATAGGCTGCACCTCGGCATAAAAAATGAACAAGTTCATTTTGTTTTGCATTCGGTTTGCACTATCTTTGCTTCGAAAGCGAAGGTTGATAAAACGCAATTGACAGTAAATTAATAATTATAGTTGACATTTAATATTAAAAGAAATGGCTTTAGAAATTACAGACAGCAATTTTCAAGAAATCCTGGCAGAGGGAAAGCCGGTCGTTATGGATTTCTGGGCACCTTGGTGCGGCCCTTGTAAGATGGTGGGACCAATCATCGATGAATTGGCTACTGAATATGAAGGAAAGGTGATTATTGGCAAATGTGACGTGGATGAGAACGGTGATGTGGCTGCCGAATATGGTATACGCAACATCCCTACAGTCTTGTTCTTCAAGAATGGAGAGCTGGTGGACAAGCAGGTAGGTTCTGCTCCGAAATCTGCTTACGTGGCCAAGATAGAAGCGATATTATAAGGTACTATTTGACGATTTACGATTTACCCTTTCGGCATCATGGCGCAGCTAAATAGTAAATAGTAAATCGTCAAATAGTCAATAACATTAACCCTTTAAGCAATAGTAAGTATGGGAATGGAAGACGATTTTTTGCAGAATGATGTCGATGATGAAAAGACCATCGAGTACATCAAGAATTATTTGCCGCAGGAGTTGAAAGAGAAGTTCTCTGACGACGAGTTCTATTATTTTCTCGATTTGATTGACGAGTACTATTCCGAGAGCGGCATCCTTGATGCACAGCCGGATGCGGATGGGTACATCGAGATTGATTTGGGGAAAATCGTGGACTATATTGTCAAGGAAGCCCATAAGGATGAGATGGGTGACTATGATCCGGAAGAAATCCTTTTCATCGTACAAGGTGAGATGGAATATACGGAATCTTTGGACGAAGAATAGTCTGTATCAAAAGTATAGTAAAATCGCGGATGAGCATGGCTTCATCCGCGATTTCTTGTTTTTATGTGACCGGTGGCGTATTCAGAAAAAAGAAGATGGACGTGCCGATGAGAATGACACCCAATACACCGTAGAACAGGCGAGCTTGTCGCCGCCCTACATTTTGTACGATAAACTGGGTGTTTCGGGCAGTAAAGAACCAGTTCCAGTCCAATATGGCTGCCAGCAAGGCGATGATGCCTGCGACGGCAAAAATCCCTTGAACGATGTATTGGCTCATGGAGAACTAAAAATTATAAATTAAAAAGAGGGGGAGGGGTTATTCAAAGTCTTCCAGGGTGACTTTCCGCTCTCCGTTCTCTATTTCCTCAATGGTCACTTTGATGGTATTACCCGGCAGAAGCTCCTCTACCAGCTCCGGCCATTCTATGAAGCAGAGGGCGCCGCTGTAGAAGTAATCTTCGTACCCCATGTCATACACTTCTTCCAGCTTCTTGATGCGGTAGAAGTCAAAATGGTAAATCAGTTCGCCGGCAGTGTCGGAACGGTATTCGTTGACAATGGCGAAGGTAGGGGAGGTGATGACGTCGGAAACGCCCAATTCCTCGCAAACGGCTTTGATGAAAGTCGTCTTGCCCGCCCCCATTTTTCCATAGAGGGCGAAGACGGTATTGTCACCCATTTCAGCGATGAACTGGCGGGCGGCTTCGTGAATCTGGTCTAATGACTGAATTTTGATTTCCATTGTGTCTTTTGATTTAGCGTTGCAAATATAGCCAAAAACTTTTTCCCGTCTTGCAAATGGCATAGATAATGATGGAAAAGAATATGATGGATGCACCCGAGGGGACATTCAAGTAGAAAGAAATCATCAGCCCGCCCAGGCAACTGAGGTAACCGATGCCGATGGAAAGCCAGATGATGCGGTGGAACCGGTGCGAGAACAAGTTGGCGGTCATCTGCGGAACGGTGAGCAGCGAAATGACCAGCACGATGCCCACCATGCGCAGGCATGCCACGATGGTCAGCGCAATGAACATCATCAGTACATATTCGAATACCTGCACCGGAATACCTTGCGAGCGAGCAAACTCCCGGTCGAAAGCCACGTAGATGATGGGATGGAGATACAGCGCGAAAAACAGTATCAGCAGGACGGCGAGCCCTCCCAATAGAGCGATGTCGCTCCAGGTAATCGTGAGAATGTTGCCGAAGAGATAGGCGGACAAGTCGGGGGCGAATCCCGGCGAGAGGAAAGTGAACATGATGCCCAGTGCCATGCCCAATGTCCAGAATACGGCAATGGCGGAGTCTTCCCGCATGTCCTTCCGTTTGCTGAGCCACTCTACACCGAAAGCGGACAAGACTGCAAACAAGGCTGCCGACAGAATGGGGGAAATGCCGGTATACAATCCCAGGCCGATACCGCCAAAAGATGCATGCGTCAATCCGCCGCTGATGAACACTAGTCTCCGGGTAACGATGTACGTGCCTATCAGCCCGCAAGCAATGCTTGCCAGCAGACTGCCGATGAGGGCATGTTGGAAAAAAGTGTATTGCAGTAGCTCCATTTATTCAATTAAAAATTAAGAATTAAAAATTAAAAGTTGGATGTGGAGTGTTAGGAATGGGGGGTGAGACGGCGTTCGCCGATGATGAGGAACACTTCATCCTTGATGTTGTCCGGCAAGGCTATGCCACGCAGTTGCAGGCTGCGCACCCATCCGGCTACGTCCGTGTCTTGCATGGTGTAGAACACGTCGCGGAACTCGTCTTCCTGCTCGGGAGTATAGGCATCGGGAGCGGTGCCGATGTATTTGTCCAGTTCTTCGTCATCGTAATATTCTATTTGCTTGCTGACGGCTGCCAGCAGGCTGTCACGTTCGCAGGTTTCGTGCTGTCCGCAGCACTCGGCATCCACTTCCTGCACTTCGGGCATGGCGTCCAGTTCGCCGCGGTCTATCTTCTTCTGCAGTTTCCGGTTGCGTATAATTCCGGCTGTGGCTGCCACGAGGGCAAGGGCAATCAAGCTAATAATCAATATCCACATGGGCTTCCTTTTCTTGAAAAACATGTTCCATTAATAGAACGGACAAAGATACATATTGTTTTGTACACGACAAAATAATGCTTCAGATTGCAGGTAGGTAGATTACTTCCACCCGACGCAGGCATTACTTGCTTGGAACGTAGTGTAAAACTACTTTGGATACATCCTAATCTTAGAATGTATCCTTTATTTCTAAGAATAAAGGTTATATTCTTAAGAATAAAGGCTGTATTTCTAAGAATAAAAGCTTTATTCTAAGATTGCATTGCATTTTGGCAGACTTTAAATCCCGCCTTTTGCAAGTCTTCCCAGTAAGCAGGGTAAGATTTGGTAACGACCTGTGGTTCATCTATCTGTATTTGGGGCAGTACAAGGCAGGCGGGGGCAAATGCCATGGCCATACGGTGGTCTTCGTAGGTGGCGATGACGGGGTCAGCGTCTGCCGGGCAGCGTTCGCCATCCCACAACAAGATGCTGTCTTGCTCGGAGCGCACGACGTAACCCAGTTTACGCAGTTCCGTAATGAGGGCGGTGATACGGTCGGTCTCCTTTATTTTAAGGCTTTGCAGTCCGGTGAAGCGGAAAGGGATGTCCATCAGGCAGCAGGTGACGACAAAGGTCTGCGCCAGGTCCGGGATGTCCACCATGTCTTCGTCGAGACGGGTGGCGGGAGTACCCTTACGGATCAGTTTTACTCCCCGGTCTGTATATTCGGTATGGACGCCGAGGCGGGCAAAGACTTCCGCGCCGCGGCTGTCGCCTTGATAGCTGTGGGCGAAGAGACCGAGCAGTTCGATTCCTTCAATTTTTAATTTATAATTTTTAATTCCTTCTATTGCCATCATCTGATACCAGTAAGAGGCGGCGCTCCAATCGCTTTCCACGGTGAAAGGGGTATCCGTGTATCTGCCGGGGCTGACGGTGATGCAATCTTCGGAGGTCCAGTCGGCTTGGGCACCGAAGTCGCGCATCAGTTGCAGGGTTAGGGTGATGTAGGGGCGGGAGATGATGCTGCCCGTCAAGTGCAGGCGCAGGCCTTGGGGAAGGACGGCGCCAATCATCAGCAGGGCGGATATGTATTGTGAGCTGACGTTACCGGCAAGGGATATGTCGCTGCCGGTCAGTTCCGTTCCGGTGATGCGCAAGGGGGGGAAACCTTCGTTTCCGACGTATTCTATCTGGGCGCCGAGCTTCCGCAGGGCGTCTACCAGTATGCGGATGGGGCGTTGCTGCATGCGTTGTGTACCGGTGATGATGCGGGTGCCCGGAGTTACACTGAGGTAGGCGGTGAGGAAACGCATGGCGGTGCCGGCGGCAAGGATATCTATATGTCCGGGATTTCCGTCGAGGGCGCGGGTCATCACCATGGTGTCGTCACAATCGCTCAGATTGCGGGGCAGGATATTGCCATGGGCAAGGGAGTGGAGGATGAGGGCGCGGTTGCTGATGCTTTTGGATGCCGGGAGTTGTATGGCGGCATGCAGGGCGATAGGGGCAGAAATGGTATATCGCATGGTCGTATTTGTTAAGTTACGGTGGTAAGGAGTTTTTTTATTGTCACTGCAAAAGTAGGATAAATCTTTGGGAAATGGAAAAAAGGAAACTTGTTTCTGTGGTTTCAATCTTTCGTTTATCTTTGCGGAGGTAAGTCCTGCTATCGGGACGGATAGATATAATTAAGCATCATTCTTATGGAAATAGATTTAACCACCCCCGCCTTGCTGTTTTCGGCCATATCGCTGATTATGCTGGCCTATACCAACCGTTTCTTGTCCTATGCCCAACTGGTGCGCACCTTGAAGGAACAGTACATGGAGAACCCGTCTTCGGTGAAGGCGGCGCAGATTGCCAACCTGAGGAAGCGGCTCTACCTGACGCGTGCCATGCAGGTGGCGGGTATCGGCAGCCTGCTGCTGTGCGTGGTCAGCATGTTCTTTGTCTATATCCGTCTCCATCTGCTTTCGGCCTATATCTTCGGTTTGGCGCTGATATTGCTGATTATTTCGCTGGCCATATCGGTGTACGAAATATATATATCGGTGAAGTCTTTGGAGATACATCTCAACGATATGCACGAGTAGAGGCACTACGGGATGATGTTCCGTACGGGGAGTTCCAGTTCTCCCCAGTCAATCATGGCATTGAACAGTCTGGCGGTGGAGAACGACGGCAAGTCTTCCGGTCTGATGTCTTTTTCCTGCAAGATTCCTTCTTCCAGCAAGGCTGCCCGTCTGGTCCCTTTCAGCAGGGGATGTGCTGGCGTGTACCAGTGGGTGCCGTCGGAAAGGGCGATGTTGGCGATGGAAGTGTCTGTCAGCAGGCCTTGTTTCACAATCAGAATGTCGTCGCATGCGCCGCGCAGGGCAAAGAGGCGGTTCAGCGGTTCGCGTCCGGCGCTTTTGTAGGTGTAGTCGATGTGGTCTGCCTGCATCAGTGCCAGCGAATGCACATGCCGCATGGCGTAGGGGGAGTAGCTGATGTCTTCAATGCCTTTTTCACCATACACTACGCGTGCCTTGACGATACCTGCCTTGCAGATGCCTGTCTCGCAGATAGAGTGCAGATAATCGGACAGTTGCAGCGGTGTGCTTTCCGGCCAGAAGTGGGCGCGGGTATCGTTCAGCCTTCGGTTGTGGCGGGAAAGGTTGCAGACCCTTCCGTGGTCGATGCGTATGGTCTCAATAAATAGGCACATATATTTTCTGTATTACTTCGTTGTATTCGCTTTCCCACCGGCTTTTGGCGGTGATGCCGCCTCCTGCCTTGAAGTGGAGCTGGCCGTTTTCCTGCTCGATGAAGCGTATCATGACAGCGCTGTCCAGCTGTCCGTCGGCATAATGCCCCATGATGCCGGTGTAGAAGCCCCGGCGGTAGTCCTCGGCCTGGGCGATGATTTCTACGGTTTTGGGCTTGGGGGCACCGGTGATGGAGCCGGCAGGAAGCAGGCGGAAGATGATGTCGCCCAGGTGTGCGGTGTAGTCTTCGGGCAGGGTGCCGCATATCTCGGAGCTGGTCTGGAGGATGGGGCCCTTATTGGTTTGCAGGCGGTCTATATATCGGTAGGAGGTCACTTCGACGTGTTCCGAAACCATGCTGAGGTCGTTGCGTATCAGGTCGACGATGGTGGCGTGCTCGGCTGCCTCTTTGGTGTCCTGCATCAAGAGCTGTTCCGCATCGGGCAGGGTAGCGTCGATGGTGCCTTTCATGGGGAAGGACTTTATCTTGCCCTTCTCTATGCGGACAAAGATTTCGGGGGAGAAGCAGACGAACCGGTCTTTCAGCCACAGCTTGTACAAGGCTTCGGAGTGGAGGAATATTTCTTCCAGTGTCAGATTGGTGGTGACGGGTACCCGGCAAGTGAGGTTCGTCAGGTAGCTGTTGCCTGCCAGCAGGTTTTGCTTCACGAGGTCGAACGAATGTCTGTATGCGGCGGGGGAAGGGGGAGTGATGTCCCACTGGATAGGGCCGGCGCATCGGGCGGCTGTGCTTCTGGCAAGGGCTGTTGCAGCCGTCTCCGTGTTGCCTGCCTTCGGGAATTGGAAAAGGCAGGTGGCGGGGTCTATCCGGTCGAGGGGCTCAATGTGCGACTGCTCTTGCGCGTAGTCTACGATGAAGAGGAAGGGCACATTGGCTCCGGCCAGTGCGTTCATGCGGGCGATGGTTTCTGTCCGGCTGTACGTCTTCATGCGTCAATAGACTGCGGAGGCTATCACCTGGATTATCAGAATGAGGAACACCATGGCAATGGGATATACCGTGGCATAGGCCACGCTCGGTATGTTGCTGTCCGTCATGGAGTCGGCGGCGGCAAGGCCGGGCGTACTGGTCATGCCGCCGGTGATGGTGCCCAGCAGGTCGAGAATGTTTATCTTGAACACGAACAGGCCTACGCATACTGCCACCAGCATGGGCACCAGCGTGATGGCGGCGCCTACGCCGAACAAGAGCCAGCCGCTTTCCTGGAACGTGGCCATCAGATTCCGTCCTGCCGATGTCCCTACTTCGGCAAGGAAGAGCAGCAGTCCCAGCTGGCGCAGCAGTTGGTTGGCAGGGCCGGACATGGACCACAGAATGGGGCCGGTCTTTCCGATGGCGCTCAGGAACAAGGCGACCATCAGGATGCCTCCCGTCAGTCCCGGAGAGAACGACAGACTGTCCGAGAAGGAGATGTTGAGCTTGCCGAAGAGCACGCCCAGCACGATGCCCAGGGCGATGGGGAAGAAGTCGGTGTCGGACAGTTGCTTGGTGTCGTTGCCCAGCAGGCGTGCCACTCCCTTGATGCCGTCCTTCTCGCCCACCACCATCAGTTTGTCGCCGAATTTTAGGGCCAGGTCGGGCGAGGGGGAGAGGTCGATGCCGCTTCGGCGGATGCGGGTGACGGTGCAGCCGAAGTTCTTCATCAGGTTGAGGTCGCCCAGCTGCTTGTTTATCATATCCTTCTTGGTGAGCAGCAGGGATTCAATCTCCTGCATGTCTACGAGTGGCAGTTCGCCTTCTTCGCGTTCGCCCACGAGGACGGCGAGCTGGTTTAAGGCCTCTTCGCTACCCACGGCTTGTATGTAGTCTCCCTCGTGCAGGATGGTCTGGGCGGTGGGGATGGCTATCTGCTCGTTGTGCTTGTGGCGTGAGATGACGGCTCCGGTCATGGCGCGCGCATTGATTTGCATCAGGCTCCGGTCGAAGACGGCGGGGTTGGTTACGCGGAACAGACAGGTTGTCAGTTCCGGGAACTGGCTGCGGCGTTCCTTCTCCAACCGGCGCGCCTCCTTGTCGAGGTCGATGCGCATGATACGGGGCAGCAGCTTAACGAAGAGAATCACGCCGATAACGCCGAAAGGATAGGCAATACCGTAAGCGATGGATGCCAGTGGGGAATGGGTGCTGTCAATGGCAACGGCGAGTCCCGGCGTACTGGTCAGGGCACCGGCTATCAGTCCCACGACACTGGGAGTATCGATGTCGAAGGCATATTTCAGTCCTACTGCCGTCAGGGCGGCGGAGCAGATGATGAGCAGGGTGATGATGATAAGCGTCTTGCCCTTGCTCCGGAAGGAGTCGAAAAATCCGGGACCGGCCTGGATGCCGATGGTGAAGATGAAGAGCACCAGTCCGAAGTTTCCTAATTCTTTGGGGATGATGACACCGAAGTGTCCGAACAGCAGGGCAATGAAGATGACGGCGGAGACGTCGAGCGAAAGCCCTTTAATCTTGATTCTTCCCAACATGAAGCCTAAAGCCACAATGAGAAAGAGCGCGAAATAGGAGGAGTTTAACAAGTCAGCAAACATAATCAGTTAAAGAGTTAGGAATTTATGTCACAAAGATAGTGCAAAAAAGTGAGATAGAAAAAGTATTGCTTCCTTGTGGCATATAAAAAAAGATGATGTGCCATCAACCGTTTTGACACATCATCTTAATATATATATCGGCCTATATGACCGGTATTCCTGCGTGGGGCAGGGCGGTACTTATTTTTCGAGTTCCTTCAGCAGTTCCTCTACGGCAGCTTTCAGCTGTGTGTCTTCTCCCTTCACGATGGTCTCGGGTGAATTGGCTACTTTGATGTCCGGCTCCAGCTGCGAGTTCTCCAGATAGCTGCCGTCCGACAGGCGGTAGCCCACGACGGGGATGCCGAATACCAATGACGGGTCTTGCAGGCGTTCCCACGACACGCTGGTCATGGTTCCCGGCACGGGCATGCCTACCAGCTTGCCCAGTCCGCGGTGGCTGTAAACCCACGGCGTGCCGTGCGCATTGGAGTAGTTGGCCTCGCACATCACCATGATGGAGGGTTTGTTCCAGCGGCGGCTGGGCATGTCGCACGTCTCGCGACCGCGCACCACTTGGGTGAAGTATTTTTGTCCACTGAAAAGTATTTCTATATCCTCGTGCAAGCGTCCACCGCCATTGAAACGGGTGTCGATGACGATGCCTTCGCGGTTGTTGTATTTTCCCAGGATGTCCGAGTAGACGGAACGGAAACTGTCGTCTCCCATAGACTCGATGTGCACGTAACCCAATCGGCCACCCGACCATCGGTCAACGTCTGCCGCACGCTGTTTCACCCAGCGGCTGTAGAGCAAATCACTGAACGCACCGTTCGTGATGGGGATAACGACCTCTTCCCAGCGTTCCTTGGTCTGTGGGTCGAAGAGGGAAACAAGTGTCTTCTTCCGTGCCTTGTTGTTGAGCAGCGTGTAGTAGTCTGCATCGGGGGTGATTTCCACGCCGTCTATCTTCTCGATGACTGTGCCGGCTTTCACCCGGGTGTTGGCTGTGTCGAAGGGGCCTTTCTCCACCACTTCGGCAATGAGCATGCCCCGGCCCGTGTAGTTCCAGTCGAAGAATAGTCCCAGACTGGCAGTAGGCTCGGACTGCCCTTTGGGATAGAAACGGCCACCGGTGTGAGATACGTTCAGTTCGCCCAGCCATTCGCTCAGCAGCTCGGCAAAGTCATAGTTATTGTCGATATGGGGCAGGAAGCGGCGATAGGCGGCGGTCATCTTGTCCCAGTCCACTCCGTGCATCGAGGTGTTGTAGAATCGCTTCTGCTGCTGGCGGTACACGTGGTCGAACATGTATTCGCGCTCCGCAGCCAGGTCCATCTTGGCATCTACCTGGAAGGTGATGGGGGTCAGCGCGTCGGATGAAGTGTCCATTTTCTGCATCTTGTGGCTGCCCAGCAGGAAGAGGCTTTTGCCGTCCTTGTCCAGCTGCATGTCCGCCCATCCGGCATCCATCTTGTGCAGCAGGCGGGTCTCTTTCTTGCGCAGATTCATCTTCCAGAGGTCGTAGCCGCCTTCGAAGGCTGCCAGGTAGTAGAGTGTCTCGCCATCCTTGGAGATGATGGTGCTGCCCATGTCGGAAGAATTCGGGGTGAGGCGCACCACACGGTCTTCGATGCCTTTCAGCTCTACGACGATGTCTTTCGGCTGGTCATCTTTTTCGTCAGCATTGCTGTCTTTCTTGTCGTCTTTCTTCTTTTTATCCTTGTTTTTGTCTTGGGGGGTGTCTTTTCCGGCAGACTTCTTTTGTTCCTTCTCCAGCTCCTTGCGCAGTTCGTAGTCTTCTTTGCTCAGGCAGTATTTGTCGTAGGCGTCTTGGTTGAGGAAGACGAGCATGGCGTCGTTCAGCGAGCCCCATGAGGCATGGGCACGCATGCCGTAGCGTTCGGTGGTGAAAAGGATGGCGTTGCCGTCCAGCGCAAAGTGGGGATAGCCGCTCATGTAGCCGCTATTGGTGAGGTTGATGATGTCTTTGCCTCCCTCTGCGCTGACCAGGCCGATGTCGGAGTAGGGGTCGTGCTTGTTACCCGTGAACTCAAGTGTAAACCATTTACCGTCCGGCGACCATGCGTAGTCAAATCCTCCGCCGGTGCTGTACCAGGTGGAGCCGTCCGTAATCTGGCGCACCTTCTTCGTCTCCAGATTGAGCACCATCAGCCGGATGCGGTCTTCGATGAAGGCGAGTTCCTTGCCGTCGGGCGAGAATTGCGGATAGGCACGTTCCACGGTGGTGGAGGGCAGCAGCACTTCTTCTTCAATCAGCGTGGCGTTCGGGAAGTTAGGGTCTTCCTTGCGGGCTATCTTGGCAAGGTAGAGCTGCCAGTTGCCGCCTCGCTCGCTGGCGTAGGCCAGGGTGCGGTTGTCCGTCGCAAAGGAGAGGCCCGCTTCGCGTGCCGGTGTGTGCGTCACCTGCTTGGTAGTGGCATAGTCTGCCGAAGTGACAAAGACTTCTCCGCGCAGCGTGAAGGCAATCTGTTTTCCGTCCGGGGACACAACGGCAGAGGTGGCTCCGTCGGAAGACTGCAGGTTGGCGAATTGCGGCCGGTCATCGCGCACCAGTTCTATGGCGACTTTCTTCGGGGTGGCATCCGGCTGCTGGGTATAGATTTCGCCGTCGTAACTGTAGCACAACGTCTCGCCGTCACTCATGGAGAGGAAGCGCACGGGATGTGTCTTGAAGCTGGTGATGGGCTTCACCTCTCGGGGCTGTGCCAGCGGGAAGGCATACACGTTGAATGAGCCGCCGTTTCTCTCACTCAAAAAGTAAACCGTTCTTCCATCGGGTGACAACACCGGGTTGCGGTCTTCGCCCGCGCGGTCGGTGAGGTTGGTATGGATACCCGTCTTTGCATCATACAGCCAGATGTCGCGGGTGATGGAGGAGGTGTGGTGCTTTCTCCATTCATCTTCAAATCCCTTGCGGTCTTGGTAGAGGAACTGCTGGCCCGCCTTGTCGAAGCAGACCGCTTCGGCAGGGGTGCCCAGCACTTGTTCCGTACGCCCTCCCGTTGCAGGTACTTTGTAAAGCTCGGTCATGGCCGACGTGGGGAAAAGAGCGCTGCTTGCCGGGTCCTGGATGGAGGCGGAAAACAGGATATACTTTCCGTCCGGAGTGAATGTGGAGGGTATCTCGCCGGTGGAGTGGGTAGTGAGCCGTTGGGCGGTTCCGCCGTCTGCCGGCATCACGAATACGTCGAAGTTGCCGTATCTGTCGCTGGCAAAGGCAATCTGTTTGCCGTCCGGCGACCATATGGGGGTACATTCGTAGCTCTCTTGGGTAGTAAGCTGTGTGGCGGTTCCACCTTTGGCAGGCACCTTGTAGATGTCTCCTTTGTAGCAGAATGCGATTTCCGTACCGTCGGGAGAAATTTGCACATCGCGCATCCAGAGCGGCGTGGCGGCATGTCCGGCAATGGCAGTAAGGCCTAGTGCAAGGATTGCAAGGGTTTTCTTCATAAATGTGTGGGTTGATGTTAATATAGAATGTTTATAAACGTCATGATGCTGTCCACAAGGCAAGGCACGAGGTATGTCATTTCATACCTCGTGCCTTGTATATCTGTTCTTTGGCATTGTTGATGCTTTGGAACTTCTCTTCTGCGGCTTTCTTGATGTCTTCGCCCAGCGTTGCCACCCGGTCGGGATGGTGTTTCAAGGCTAGGCGGCGGTAAGCGGCACGCACTTCGTCATTGGTGGCGGTAGGTTCAATTTCAAGTACTTTATAGGCCTCGTTCAGTGAGCTGCCGCCCAGGTTGAGCATGGATTCCACTTCCTTGACGGATAGTCCCATGTACATGGCCACTTCTTTCAAGGCTTCTATCTCCTCGTTGCAGACGTGTCCGTCGCTTTTGGCAATTTCTACCAAGAATACCAGCAGTTGCAAGCGTTCCTCGTATGTCAGGTTGGCGGCAATCTGCGTTCCGCAGTCACGGATGGTGTTTTTAAATGCCAGTGGGTTTTGTCTGTCCATCTGCTTGCGCTGTTCGAAGAGGTTGAGTAATATCCGTTCTCCCTCGCCCACGGCAGCCTCACCGAATGTGCTTCTCAGAAAGCGGCGGACGAATTCCATTTCACTATGCATGATGCGCCCGTCTGCACGGATAATGTACGAAGCCATCACGAGCATGGAGAAGAGGAAACTGTTCCGTTGCCCGGTATAGGTAGTGCCGTGCGTTGGTTCTTCTCCATAATAACTGCCTGCGCCACTTGAATCGGTGTCGAACAGTGAACCGAATACAAAACCTGCCAAGGCTCCCAGCGGTCCTCCGGCCATGAAGCCGATGATGCCGCCTATCCATTTAGCTGCTCCCATAATTTTTCTTGTTTAAAGTGCAAAAATAGAGATTTCTTACGAGAATTCCAGTAATTTGATGAGCTATTCCCGCTGAAGCGAATAGGCACCGTCTTCTTTTTGTACATATTCAGCATATTTATGGCAGCAAGTCTGTCATTAAGAAATACTATAAAAATTAAGGAGTTAAGTCTTAGACTTAACTCCTTAATGCTCAACAGTCGGGATGACAAGATTCGAACTTGCGACCACACGCCCCCCAGACTTCGCGAGAGATAAACTGATAACGGCTGATTATCAATTGTATATACTCTATTGCATCTCTTTCGGTTTACACTATGGTTTACCTATAGTATAATGCTGCTTGTTAATACTAAATCTTTATTTGGAATTATTGCTAATTAGTTAATTCCTATATGTCTAATTCTCATTTGCAAAAATAATACTTTTATTATTAATCTGTGCCTTCTATCGAGTAATTTTTATAGTCAGTTTTCCTTTTCAAATCCCCTCAAACTCTTATATATGATAAGATAGCTTGGAGCATTATTCAGCACTGCAATGAAGAGTGCGTACGGCTTCAAGCATTAATGATAAAAACAATTACCGGGTCACACTTATTTTCAGAAGATGGATAAGCATGTAGATTCGATGATGCGTAGCAATTTCAGTATGTGGACAAGACATAAAGTTCCCCACGAAAGAATGTATGCCGCATGATAGGCCAAGTAAATGCGAGGAGCTATTTACAACGGTTCAACTATCACAACCAGTCGAAAGATTGGTCTATTTTTTTCTTCTCCCCTTCCTTGATTTCCCTTCAAAGCCTTATATATGAGAAAAGTATATAAGAGAAATAGAGAATAGAAACATAATTACTAACAATTTAAAACTAAGAGACATGGGAAATTTAATTAAAGGATTGAAGGTCGCAGCTTATGTGGCCGAGATTATCGTGGCAGGTTCCGTAGTAATCGAGCTTGCAGAAAAGTATTGTGGCAAATTCGGAAAAAAGAAGATTGCCACGGGTGAAGTCAAGGCCGTTGATGCTGCGACTGAAAACTGATAGTACGTCTGATGAATGGATTATGACAAGAAAGCGGACGTAATAATAACCGTATTGGAGGTAGCAACTTCAATACTCAAAGGAATAAAGAAGCTAAGAGGTATATTCATAAAAGCAAAGAAATGACACCTCTTGGCTTTTTGTTTTTTCATCGCATTTTATTAACCGACTAAAAAATAACAAGAGTATGGAAACAATGACTAATGAACTTACTGTCATTCCAAGAACAATCGGAATGGTAACAAGAATGATGGATGCAGTTAATATCGAAGATGCTGTAATCGTATCTGAAGAAGAACAGAAAGAGCATCCTAATTTTATTGAGAGTAACACTTCGGGTATTACACTTGAAGAACTTGAAAGGAACTGTATTGTCCCTAGTTTTGGGGATAACCAGCTTACAATCAGCCACCAGAAATTTATCCACCAGGTAGAGGATGCCGCGAAAGTATATTTTACCGGAGAGAACTTTGGTAACACGGAAATCAGAGTATCACATAAAATCCTGGGCAGGGTTCCGGGAGCATTGACAAAAAGGAAAGAAGAGCTTAGACCGGAGGACGAGACCATCTATTATCAACGTATGGCTTTCTGTTTTCATATCCGTTCCATGAGCAGAATGATGAACGGCGAGGAAGTACATTTATGTATCGGAGGTGTAAGAAGCCTGAACGAGGAAAACTTATACGCCCGAAAATCACCCGAGAAATTCAAGATCTTTATCGGGTGGAGGGTTCGTGTGTGTTCAAATCTGGATAGTCACCTCATCCGGCTTCAGACTGTTTTGCCCGATTATCCTTATGATCGACTTGACCTCATTGAGAAATATGCAGGCTTCACGGGAACAGACTATATTTCCATCCACTATTTTCCTTTCAAAATATCCGTCCCTTCTGTAACGTTGTATCAGTTCCCCACACAGTTTCTCCGCAGTCTCACCGTTCCTCATCTGCCTCTCCTTCAATGTCGGCTCCACAATCACATCAGGATCCCATTCCAGTTTATAGTAGGGAATGTTGGCGAATTGAGGTATGTAGTCAAGGTAGATGTCAGGGACAGGTGTAGCGGACAAGTAACAGATACGTTTCACTTCACTGTCAAGCCGGATGAGAAAATTCATGTCCGTACTGCCCTTGAACGTCGCATCGCCCATAAGACATTGGAACTCATCGACCACAAAGAGGCATGAATCCAGCATATTATTTCCTCTAAGGACACCAAGAACCTTGTCCGATGAATCCAGTGTAACCAGTATCTTGGCAGGTCTCATTGGCAAGGGGGTAAATGGTGTGCTTCCATGATGACAGTCCAGGTACGAATCAAGATCACGCATCATTTGGATTATTGCTTGTCCTCTATTACCACTGAATGGGACATGGAAGTGAAAACTGTCGGGATATTGTCTGTGCTTCTCTTTCAACACCTGAAGTCGTGGCGAAATTATTACCACAGGAAAGTTCGAATCGAGAAACAGGGATGTACCACCACAACCGGTTACAGTCTTGTTCAGGATAAACTTACCATCCAATGGCAATTCCCCATTCAAGAGATTTTCATAATCACTCATATACCTGCAACCTTTCGGCATACTAATTGATATCATATTATTTATATTATTATCCATAATTGTTTTATTTTTGTTTATACTCATTTCATATATAAAGGTTTGCAATGTTTTTATATACCCTTTTTACACTTCGATGAGTAAACGGAACGCATCAATATTTTTCCTTATGCAATCTATTTCTTTTAAGTAAAATCTCTCATTTTGACAAAAAAAGTTGCATGAAACTATTGTATATCTTTCTTCTTTCGTTTGTTGTAGGCTCACGCCGCCTGAGTGGGTATTATAATAAAATATGCAGTATATGTATAATAAACTTGCCTCCGGTTAACTCACAAGGTGTTATTTTGCAATATTTTTCACCTGTATCCTTGACATATGGATTCTTTATTGGCTTTGACGAAATTTTAAAGGAGAGCTTATGCAGCATCTCCTTTATCTTTCCAATCAGTCAGTACATTCTCAAGTCCAGCACTTGGCATTGGATTTGACTACCACTTTGGTAAATTTCTGAAGTTCGGTTATCAATGCCTGCACTTCATTCCTTGTCGGTTCGGGAAGGGTAATGTCCTGTCGTGAGTTCCTGCCGATATTGACTTGTACAGGAGAACACATGCTGACAAGTTCAACCATTTCGGGCAAGTCGAATTTTATCAGAGGTTCACAGGTCACATAGGTTCTCATTCCAAGGCTCGCCAGTTTTTGCATGGCTTTGGCACGTTTCCGGGTACCTGGAGCATTCCTTACGATGTCCGGATAAAAGACATTGGTTTCAATGGTCGTGCACAAAACCGATTTCTTCATTACCGGATGCCCTATGAACTCCAAGAAACGTATGGGGTCCTTGGATTGGAAAAGATAGTTATTATCAAACTTGTCACAATAATCCAGAACCCGGGCAATCCAGTCCGAAGGTACGTCGAAAGCCCATGCGTCCGTTCCGCTACCAACGAAAATAAAATTGCCGTTACCCAGGTTTACTTCCAGTTCCTTGGGGTCAAACCGTATAGGAAGCAGACCATCGAATTTTTTCATGTAACAATAGGGGCAGTCATGAAAACATATTCCTTTTATTGCATTCCACGTGTGGGTAACAAAAGGATACATGTTACCCCGGCTTTTTGTCAGTGCCATAATTGTTTTTTTAAAGGGGTGATTAAATCAGTGTATTGTAAATATCAATGTTCCGAAGTTCTTCTCTTCGGTCTTATAGGCGTTGCCCACATGGCTTCTGATTTCCTTTTCATCCATTGTGTCATCTTCCCAGCCATCAATGAAATACTCAGTAGCCAATTCCTCGTCAACACCCCATTTGCACATCCAGCAGGCTAACCTGAAGATGCAGTTTCCCCTGTTGCCTTTTTTCCAATATTCAGGATTGTTCCTTTTCCAGTGGGAGTTCATGATGCTGATGATGCTTTTGTCCGACACTGTTCTTGTCCCGGATGATTGTGGCATCTGTACCTGTGGCTTTATGGTGGGGACATAAGGGTACGGTTCAGGATTTGGATTGGTCCAGATGTCAGGATCGTAACTCAGATAATTTCTGCGTGCCAGGTCTTTACAGCTTGCATCATTTCTGTTTGCCACATAGAATTTATCCAGTAGCTGTCCATACAAATCTTCATGTCTGGCCGGATCTGTATTGTCATGCAAAACCAGAGCCTTCAGTCCATTTCCACTGGGTGTAACAAAAACACTCAGGACACATTCGGTTATCATCAGCTTGTTCCGTAACCGGATCATTTCATCCGGTGTTGCTATATGGTCAAAATCCAATGCCGTCACACGCGAGTATTCAATCAGCCCCGCACCGTTAAGTTCCCTGAATGTACCGTTATAGGCAACAGCGGGCAGGAGTCTGGCTTTCCATTTCCGCATGTCACCTGGAGCTACACTTCTGATATGCTCTATTGCCTGCTTCAATGTATAGTCTCCAAACTCATTGTCATGCAATTGCATGTCTCCCGTGCGAATCATCTGTATAACATCTCCTAACTCAGGATAAGCCAGGTTGTACTTTGTCCAATTAATCTTTTCTGTCAATGTCGTTTTCATATTCTTTACCATAGACTTTATTGCTTTTTTATCCATCTGAGATTATCAGCCGCATTGTTGGACATGTCGCCGTCAATATGCTCCACTTCCGTATAGGCCTTCGGATCAGGATTGACCAGGAATGTCTCAGCAACGAGGAGATCGACATAAGCCTTCTCCCCGCCGATGATGATGTACTGTCTGCCGTTTGCCTCCCCGAATACCGGTACATTGCCTCCATTTGCGGATGATGGCATTGCCAGACCGGTACGGGAACCTCCTTTTTCAAGGCTTTTTCTGACATCCGACCATAACCTGTATTTCCTGATGTCCCTCATGCCCCGTGAATACAGACCTTCATACAGGTCACAGAGGAAGTCCACACTGTCATATATCCCCAGTTCATAGGCCTTCTCGAACCATCCTGTCGCTTCCTTGTACATTACGGGAGTCCCAAACAGCCCTTTGAGGCGTATATGCCCCATTGTGAAAGCCGACAGTCCGTCACCTGAATCCGCAGCCTGTCCGAGTAACCCGATACCTTTCCCTATATCCTGCGGACATCCCTGCCCTTCCAGGTATATATGGCCCAGATTGGCTTTGGCTGTGGGGAATTTATCTGCAATACTCTCTAGAAGAGCGATTGCCTTGCCGGTATCATGCTTTACAGCCATCCCTTTCAGGTAATATATGGCAACGGCGTTGATTCCATATACGAATCCCTGTGTAGCCGAACGGTCATACCATAGGAAAGCCTCGTCGGCATTTCCCTTATCCTCATAATACAGACCGGTTAGATACTGAGCCTCTGCATCACCTGCCTGGGCCTTTTCCAAAATTCTTTTTGTTTCTGTTTTCATGTTTCTTTCATTTTTGAAATTGAACATTTTTTTAAAATCACACATGTAAGGATTTCGGGGTTTTGTCAGACGGCAGTTTTTTATGTGTGTAAGTTGAAGTGGGAGAATATGCGGATGATGGTCCGATGGATTTGTCCGGCAATCGTTTCGGTATGTCAAGACTTTCCGGTAAAGTTATCAGATGAAGATGATAGCCAGAACCGAGGGAGTGAGTGTTAGTACGGTCTAGAGATTGAAAAAGATGTTCGGGCTGTAGAAATAATGATGAGGACTATATATGTTTTAAAAACAGCTGATTTTTTTTACTGACGTTTCCGCGGCCGAATAGTTTCTTTGCGGTGCCAAACGAAAAATGTACCAGGCTGATCTAACGGAGACCGAATGGCGTATATAACAAAAGTGTTAAATTTGCAGGAAGAGTAAAATATGATTTGTAATGCTGTATTTTTTAGTTAAGACTAGTTGTCAATGGCATATGCCTCTTTTCGAATTCCCAAAGTGACAGTTGTTTTATCACCACTATCGTAAATGAGGTTCTTTGTCGGAGTTGGGCTTATTGTTAGAGAAATTACGTGAAGATATACGTGTGAAACATAGCATGGGACCAATTGTAAATAGTATCGTGGACAATCAAAATGTCAAAGGGGAACAATGCTTCCTTGAACGGTGTTGACGGGAATAAAAAGCAAAAGGCATAAAACGTAATATCATAGTAGATAAAAATCTTTTTCTTTTAACTATTAGAATACGTACTTTTGATAGTGTAGTTGTCTTAATATAAGATATTGCTAACAATCATTACTAAATAATACTAAATATGAAACACTTATTCTTTGCTCTTCTGTACTTTTTCGCAACAGTGGCAACGGCCCAAACACTGAGCGAGTATCCTGATTTTGAAAGATATCAAAAGGATAATGAACGCATCATTCAAAACAAAACTTATCCGAAAGTGATTTTTATCGGAAATTCCATTACCGACGGATGGGCTAGCAAACGCCCCGTTTTTTTTACAGGTCATCAATTTTTAGGTCGTGGCATCAGCGGTCAAACCAGTCCGCAACTCCTGCTCCGCTTCCAAAAAGATGTGATTGACCTTAAACCAAAAGCTGTTGTCATCAACATCGGTACGAACGACATAGCCGAAAATACTGGTAAGTACAGCATCGAATATACGGTGAGTAACATCAAATCAATGGTAGAGTTAGCCAAATCACATAAAATCAAAGTGTATCTTTCTTCGGTTCTTCCGGTTGATGTGTATCCTTGGAGAAAAGACATTACGGATGCAGTGAAACAGATTTATGAGCTGAATGTGCGGATCCGGCAACTTGCCAAAGCAAAACATGTACACTACATTGATTACTTCAGTGAAATGAGCAAAGAGAACGGAGGCATGATTGATGAATATACGTATGATGGTGTCCACCCTACAGATAAAGGATATGAGGTTATGGAAAAAATCGTATTGTCTGCCATCAAATAGCCACAGATACAAACCGTTATTATGGACTCTCAATATTCAAATGGAATGCAAGAAAAGGGGGGGGATTCTATCAGTCATTTTAGACAAGTTTATGATGAACTGTATCCTAAATTGATGGTTCATGCATGTAAATTTGTTGATGAAGAGGTTGCTGAAGATATAGTACATGATGTATTTGTCGCTTACTGGGAACAACATCATATGATTGTTTCCAGTAGGCTGGCCGCCTTTCTATTCAAAGCCACGCAAAACAGTTGTCTAAACTATCTGAAGCACCAAAAGGTAGTGGAGAACTACCGGGAACAGTGGCAACTGGCCATTGATCGTTGTGAATATTACAACCAGAAAATTGAATCGACTGTTTCGATGTCTGAAACGAATGAGGAGTTGAACTATAAGTTACTGGAAAATGCAATCAGGCAATTGCCTCCCAGACGTGCGGAAGCTTTAAACTTATTCTACTTCGAAGGGAAGTCACAAAAGGACATAGCCAATCAGATGCATGTGTCCTTACGTACGGTACAGACACACCTTGCCCAAGCCATCGCGGAATTGCGCAAGTCCTTGAGGCATGTCGGAATTTGGATTGCTCTAATGTTGAATTATATATTACTGTAATATGGATTTAAATGTATTAAAGCGTTTTTTAAATCATTCCGCTTCGGAGGAGGATTACAAAAAGATCAACAAATGGAGAAGGGAAGAACCTGCTAACTCGACTTTTTTGTTCTCGTTGGAGGAAATCTGGTCGAAAAAAGAAGAAGCCAACTATGCAACAAAGATACATCTGAATGCATCTTACCAAAAGATGATAGAGAAGATGATGAGTAGATCTGAATCCAAAATTAAGGAACAGGAGACATACAATACAACACAAAAAAACGATATCCATAAACCTAAATCATCACTCTTCCTAAAAATAACTGCATCAATAGCAATTGTATTGTCAGTAGGGTTGGGAACGTTATATTACATGGAGGTTACACGACCGGTTGGATTTAATACGGTAATTGTCCCCAACTCGCAGACAGCCAATTTGGTATTGGAGGATGGTACACACATCTGGTTGAACTCAGGTAGCCGGTTTACTTATCCCACCAAATTTGCTAGGGGTTACCGTACGGTCAAACTGGCAGGTGAGGCTTTGTTTCAAGTGAACCGTGATGAACACAAGCCGTTTTTGGTGGAAACGGAGAGGTTGAAAGTACGTGTACTGGGTACTACATTTAATGTGAAATCGTATTCCGGTGAGGATCCAACAGTTCTCTTAAAAGAAGGGCAGGTGGAAGTGTATACTGATAAGAATAAAAATATACGGATAAAGCCCAATCAAATGCTGACAGTCTCTCTCGAAACGGGTCTGAGTTCGATTCGTGAAATGGATGCTTCTACGGCTGGTACGTGGCGGACGGGGGAACTGATGTTCCCCGGGGAAACACTGAAGACCATTGTGTTGGAATTGAAACGGAAATTCGACAGGGAAATTGTCATTGAAGATCCTTCGCTTGAAAAAAAACGGTTCTTCTGCCACGTGCATAGGGAATCGACCTTGACGGAGGTCTTGGACCTGTTGCAGGAAAGTGGGCAATTGACGTATCTGGAAAAAGAACATATATTTATAATAAGAAAGGAGGACAATTAACAGAAAAAGAAGAAAAAGAAAAAGGATTGCAAATTGTTGCAGCAATTCACAATCCTTGTCGTCGAATAAATTAATTAAAGATTAAATCAATTACTCAGTTACAAATTTATGAAAAATCCAACCAGTTATTTCTATCTAAAAGAATGCGTAACTTTTTTTAGTAGATGGAATAGGAACTCTTGCAGTTTTGTGCTTTTGTTAACATTTTTATTCCTATTTAACGGAGTACTTGCATTGCATGCTCAAAATGTTACCATTTCACTGGATGTGAAAAACAAAAGCATCACGGAGGTGCTATCAATCATTGAAAAAAAGAACAATCTGTTTTTTACTTATGATTACAATCTGTTCAATCCCAAGCGAAAGATTTCGGTGTCTTTAAAAAATAAAAAGATTGAGGAAATCTTGAAGGTGGTTTTCAAAGGGGAAAATATCGGCTATAAAATTAAGGGAAAGAATGTGGTGTTGTATAAAATTGATTCCAAAGTGTCGAAAGGACAGCAGAGGAGTGCCAAAAGGATTTCGGGGATTATCCGAGACCTCTCTGGTGTTCCTATCATCGGCGCTTCCATTGCTGTGGAAAACGGTGCCGGTGGTACCATTTCTGATTTGAATGGTAAATTCTCTTTGAATGCGCACGAAAACGACTTGCTGACGATTTCGTACATCGGTTTCGGCAAGAAGGAACTGAGAGTGAAGAAGGATTATTACGAAATTACGCTGGAAGAGGATGCCAATCTAGTTGATGAAGTGGTAGTTGTGGGGTATGGTACGCAGAAGAGAGGTAACTTGACGGGAAGTATTGCTTCGTTAAAGACCAAGGAGATCAATACGACTGTGAGCTCCAGCCTGGCGCAATCTTTACAGGGTAAGATGCCGGGATTGCAGATAAGACAGCAGAATGGTGAGCCGGGTACTTTTAATTCTATGATTAACATCCGCGGCTATGGAGAACCTTTGTATGTCATCGATGGTATTGTACGCGATGGTAGCGTTGAATTCCAACAATTGAATCCTAGTGACATCGAAAGTGTTTCGGTGTTGAAGGACGCTTCCGCTGCAGTATATGGCATGAATGCCAGTAATGGTGTGATTGTGGTGACTACGAAGAGAGGGGAATCCCACCGTCCTCAGTTTACGTATTCGGGTAATGTGGGCTGGCAGAAGGTTACTGACCGTCCCCTCATGGCCAATGCGGCCCAATATCTGGAAATGTACGATGATGCGATTTTTTATAGAGACGGGGTGCATAGTATTACCAATGAAGAACTAAATAAGTGGAGAGCTGGCGGACCGGGTTATGAAAGCACGGACTGGTACAATGAAACCATGAAAAAAGCCAGTTTGAGACATAATCATAACTTGTCTATTGAGGGTGGCAATAAGATTATGAAATACTTCCTCAGTTTCAGCTACTATGATGAAGACGGTATTTTCAAGAGTGGGGATATGGGTTATGACCGCTATACGTTCAGAAGCAATGTTTCTGCCAAATTGAACCGTTATCTGACAACGGATGTGATGGTTTCGGGCCGTTATGGCATGAGGGATTTCCCGGGTGGTGATGGCTTTATATGGATGTACAAAGGTACCATCATCAGTCATCCGAACGAACGTCCGTATATTAACGATGACCCGGCTTATCCGGCGAATATCTACAATCAGGAAAATCCGGTGGTGATGTCACAGAAAAAGCATGCAGGGTATACGGTGGACAAGAACAAATCGCTTCAGTCGGCTGTTTCGCTGACTTATGATGCGCCTTTCTTGAAGGGACTGCAGGCGAAAGGCACCATTGCCTATGACAGCTATAGTGTATTCAATAAAAATTTATGGAAGAGTTATCGCATTTATTCGTCCGATTTGAATTATCAGTTGAAAAACAAGCCGCGTATTGCCAATAATGTGGAAGATGCAGACCGCATTGTGTTGCAGGCGCAGGTGACATTCGACAGAACCTTCCTGGACAAACATCATGTTTCGGCATTAGTTGCTTACGAACAGAAGAAATATGAGAAGAAACACTCTTACTTGAAACGTGAATATGATTTTTACACGACAGATGTGATGGATTATGCATCGGGGGTACAGACGAATAGCGGTACGGAACATGAAGAGACAACTATGGCATACATCGGTAAATTTAACTATGACTACATGGGTAAGTATTTATTTGAATATGCTTGCCGTTATGACGGCTCTTACCGTTATGCACCCGGCAAAAGATGGGCGTTCTCTCCTTCTTTATCAGCCGGCTGGAGAATCTCTGAAGAAAGCTTTATCAAAGATAATTTTTCGTTTATTGATAATTTGAAAATCCGTGGTTCTTATGGCGTCATTGGTGAAAATGTAGGAGAGCCATTCCAACACGTGATGGGTTTCACACCTAATGTGAATATTGGTTATGAGTTTGAAGATGGCAAGTTCCTGGGTACGATGGCAGCTCCGGGTGTGATCAATCGGGACTTTACGTGGGTGCGTTCGGAGATGTATAATGTGGGGGTCGAGTTTTCTGTGCTAAGAAACAAACTGAATTTTGAACTTGACTTCTATAAGAAACACAAGAGCGGAAAGTTGAAAATCAGAGAAGGCAACTTGCCGAATACGTTTGGTGGATCAATGCCGGTGGAGAATGTGGAAAGTGAACGTACACAGGGTTTTGACTTGACCATTTCTCACAAAAATCGCATCAATGATTTCTCTTACAGCGCTTCTTTCAACATGAATATTGCCAGAACCATGCATCGCACAGTGGATAAACCGGCTGCACGAAGCAGTTACGACCGTTGGAAGAATGGATATACAAACCGTTGGAATGACTTGGTTTGGGGATTCGACAAAGTCGGACAGTTCCAAAATTATGAAGAGATTTTACATGGGGCTATTCATTGCGACAATAGAGGAAATACGCAGTTGTTGCCGGGTGATTATATCTATGATGATTATAACGGTGATGGTGTGATCAATGGTTATGATACCAAACCGATATTCAGAAACAAGACACCGAAACTCTTTTATGGTTTTACGTTGAATGCACAATGGAAAAATATGGATTTGACAATGGTGTTCCAAGGTGCTGGTATGTACAACATCCGTTTCAATGAGGTATTCAGCCAAATGTTCTTCAACAATGGTAATTTACCTGCTTATTTCTTTGACAGATGGCATTTGGAGGATTCCTATGATCCTGACAACACCAATTGGGTGCCTGGTAAATGGCCTGCTAATCGTTTCTCTCAGGAAATGGGTTCTTCTTACCGCGATAGTCAGGCATGGAACATGAAAGCGTCTTATTTACGCCTGAAGAGCTTTGAAGTGGGTTATATATTGCCTAGAACATTTACTAAAAAATATGGTGTTGAAAATTTGAGACTCTATTTCAATGCATACAATCTCTTTACATTCACCGACTCGTTCTTGAAACAGTTTGACCCTGAAAAGACGGAGGGTGACTATGGTGCCGGATACAACTATCCTTTGACAAAGAGTTTTAATGTAGGCTTAAGTGTTTCATTCTAAATATTATACGTATGAAAAAGATGTTAAATTTTAAATATGTAATTGTGGGGTTCTTGCTCGTGTTATGTGGAGCTTGTTCTGATTTTCTGGATTTAGAACCAAAAAATAAAATACCGGGTGAAAGTGTCTTGTCGGATCCCAATGGTATCAAGTCGTTTCTAGCTGATCTCTATTATGGTTCACCGATTGAAGATTTTGTATATATGCCTGCTGCCGGATTTAACGCCAGAGGGAATACTGGTTCTTTGACGTTGGCGCAATATGCGCTGGAAGCCATCCATTCGGAATGGCCCAACTGGAACCAATTTGCCAATGACTGGTGGAATAAGGGGTATTTTTTGAACAGAAATATCAATCTGCTGATGACGTATATTCCCAATTTGGATATTTCGGTAGAGGAAAAGGATGCGTTGATGGGGGAAGCCCATTTCTTAAGGGCGTATACTTATTTTGGTTTGGCGAAGCGTTATGGGGGGGGTATCCATCATTACGAAGTATCAGGAGTTTGAGCCGAATACGGATAACTTGAAGGTACCTCGTAGCACAGAAAAAGAAACGTGGGATTTTGTGATGGAGGAATGTGACAGGGCGATTCGTCTGTTGCCGGAAACCAGAAACAATCCGAGTGAAGAGAAGCGCAGGGCGACGAAGTGGACGGCGTATGCTCTGAAGTCAAGGGCAGCATTACATGCAGCTTCTGTAGCTAAATATTGGGACAAGGCTCCGTTGGAAGGGGAAGCGGTGGATAAGAATTTTGTTGGTTTGGACAAGTCAGATGCCAGCCGTTATTATCAGGCTTGCATAGATGCTTCTAAAGCTATCATCGCTTCCAATAGGTTTGGGTTGTATAAGGCGCATCCAGGTAGTGTGCAAGAAGCGATTGCTAACTACAGAGCGCTTTTCACAGATCCGAATGTGGCTGGTGAAGAGGCTATTTTTATCAAAGGCTATGGAGCTCCGGGTACTCGGATTGCACATGATTATGATGCCTGGAACAATCCGAATCAGAATGCGGAAGGATTCCCTCACAGAGGTAGAACCAATCCAATTCTTGAGTTGATTGACTTGTATGAGGATTATACCAATCCGGGGCATGCTGCTCCGATCATCACTACGGAAGATGGAAAGGTGAGCGATAATGAAGGCTATCGTCCGTATGTTGCTTATCGCCATTTTGATTCGCCGGAGGAAATCTTCAAGCATAAGGATGCCCGCTTTTTTGCTTGCATCACATATCCGAACAGTGTGTGGAAAGGGAAGAAGATTGTAATCCAGGGGGGGGTGATTAAACCGAATGGTGACTTGATGAGTTCACCGGGTGCTTGTGAACATAATGGTAAGACGTATTATACATTCGGTGCTCAATTCTCGAAGGATTATTCGGGTTTTGACGGTACACCGAACTGTACGCGTACGGGGTTCTTGATGCGCAAATTCTTAAATGAGAACCTGACCGTGACCAAGGAGTTGCAGTCGACTACCGACTTTATGGATTTCAGATACGCCGAAATCTTGCTGAACTTTGCGGAAGCGGTTGTTGAAAAGGGTGAAACGGATGGTAATTTGCTGGATATGGCCAAGAAGGGACTGAATGACTTGCGTAAGAGAGCAGCTCATACTACAGAGGTTGACTTGACTCTTGATAATGTGTTGCGCGAAAGGAGAATTGAGTTGGCTTTTGAAAATAAGGGTTACTGGGATTTGATTAGACGCAGGGATTTCCATTCGGAATTCGATAACCGCCGTAAAATGGCGTTGGTGCCTATGATTGATTTACGAGGGGAAAAGCCTCAGTATATTTTTGTGCGTAAGTTTGTACCGGGTGCAAACTCTTGTACTTTCCAAACGCATCATTATTACAGACATATTCCTGGAACTTCTACCAATGGTTTAACTCAGAATCCAAAACACTAATTTAACAATAGCAACTATGAAACGTAACATTAAAAATATGGCTTTCGCTTTGCTGACATTGTTTGCAGTCACTTCCTGCGACTTGTTGGAAATAGACAACTATGATGGTCCGAATGCTACCATTGAAGGCAAAATCTTAGACATTGAAACTGGCGAACTGGTTGAACAGGATATTATTGACGGGGCACAAATCGAATTTATCGAACATGGGTTTGAGAATCCTGAAACGCAATACATGGTAATTAAGAACAATGGTACGTATCGAAACAACGTGATGTTTGCAGGTTCGTATACGATGAGTCTGATGCGTGGTAACTTTGTGTCTGTCAAAGATCAAGAAGTTGTGGTGAAAGGTAATACGGTATATGACTTCAGAGTGCAGCCTTACATCCGTATTAAAAATGCTTCCATTCAAAAAAATGGTAGCAAGGTTGTGGCTAAGTTCCGTCTAGAAAAGACGGTTGACCAAGAGGTGGCGGAAGTGGCTCTTTACGGTCACCGTGAACCGAATGTTGGCGAACCACTCAAGGAGTTTGTGGTAAAGCAAGGTGTGGATAACTCGTACCTTGGCAATGAGTTTACATTGGAATTGGACTTAAAACATGAAAATATAAAATCCGGCACGCAATATTACTTTAGAATTGGCGCAAGAATTAACATTGGCGGTGCGAAATTCAATTACGTTCCTGCAGTAAGACTAGCTTTGTAAGATGAAGAGACAATTACTCACTATAGGCTCTTTATGGGTCTGTTCTCTACTTTTTGCACATCCTTGTTCTTCGGGACAAGAAATGCAATGGATCGATCATGTTGAAATGTATACGTCTAAACGTCCACCGGTGGAAAAAAGACTTTTCCGGTCAGAAGTCGTCGAACGGGTTATTGAGGAGACGGTCACTCTACTGAAAAATGAGAAGCTCAAATGGATGTTTGCCAACTGTTTTCCCAACACATTGGACACGACGGTGTTTTATGAATCGGAACCGGAGGACGACACTTTTGTGGTAACGGGGGATATTCCGGCAATGTGGCTTAGGGATTCTTCCGCCCAGGTGTGGCCTTATCTGATGTACGCCAATGAGGACGAGCGGTTGAGGAAAATGATTCGGGGGGTGATTCTACGACAGTTCAGATTAGTTCTGCTGGATCCGTATGCGAATGCGTTCTACCGTGATCTCTCTGGAAAAGGGGAGTGGCAAAATGACAGGACACCAATGAGAGGGGGAATTCACGAAAGAAAGTGGGAAATCGACTCGCTGTGTTATGTTGTTCGTCTGGCTTATCATTATTGGAAAGTAACCGGTGATGACAGCGTTTTTACAGCGGAATGGATGCAGGTGGTTGAATCTATCCTGACAGTTTTCAAAGACCAGCAACGGAAGGAGAATCGGGGTAATTATTCGTTTTTACGTGTGACGGACCGGCAGTATGACACGTTATCCAACGATGGATATGGAAATCCGGTCCGTGCCAACGGACTGATTGCCTCTTCTTTTCGCCCTTCGGATGACGCGACTGTTTATCCGTTCCTGATTCCTTCCAACTTTTTTGCTGTGACCAGCTTGCGTCAGATGGAGGAGATCCTATTGAAGGTGAACAAAAACAAAGCAATGGCTCGTGCGTGCAATGTGTTGTATATGGAAGTGGGCGAAGCGTTGAAAAAACATGCCATACACAAGCATCCTACCTATGGAAAGATTTATGCTTTTGAAGTGGACGGATACGGCAATCAGCTCTGCATGGATGATGCTAATATTCCCAGTCTGCTGGCTTTGCCCTACATCTGCGATGTGAAGCCCTCGGATAGGATTTATCAGAATACGCGAAAATATCTGTTGAGTCTGGACAATCCGTATTTTTTCAAGGGCAAATATGCCGAAGGCATCGGTGGCCCTCACATAGGAATGGACATGGTGTGGCCCATGAGCATAATCATACGTGCCATGACGTCGGAGAACGATGAGGAAATCAAATTGTGCGTTGCCATGCTGTTGGCTACGGATGCTAATACAGGCTTTATGCATGAGTCTTTTCACAAAGATCAGCCTGAAAAGTTCACACGTTCGTGGTTTGCCTGGCAAAATTCCTTGTTTGGTGAATTGGTTCTTAAGATTATTAGAGACGGAAAGTTACATCTTTTAAATGAATTATGATGAAAAGGATTTATATTATAATACTACTCCTATACTGCTGGGTCTCGTTTTTACCGGCACAGGATATATGTTCTCCGGTACGAGAAGGTTATTTATCAATGTCTGATGAGAAGAAGAAGCTGACCGTTCTCTTGTCAGGCGCTTCTTTTGCATCCGTGGATAACGGTTGGTTTGAGTTGGGGTGTGAGGCGTTGCGTGCGAAGGGAATCAACCGGGCCATCGGAGGAGAAGCCATTGCGGATGTGGCGAACCGAATGTCACGTGGCGATTTGTATTCCCGTGAGGAATTGGACGAGGTGGATGTCTTCGTGATTATGCAGGTACACAACCGGGATGTGTATGCCCCGAATGAGCTGAAAAAGGACTATCACGAATATGCCTTGCCTTTTACCCGTGGGAACTATGCGGCCGCTTTTGATTATGTAATCAAGAAATACATATCCGATTGTTATCAACTTCAATTTGACAAAGGTTCGAAGTATTACGGTGTGAAAGGGGGGAAGCCGGCTGTGATTCTGCTTTGTACCCATTGGCACGATGCACGCGTGGTGTATAATGAATCTATCAGGAAACTCTCCGACAAATGGGGCTTTCCACTGGTAAAATTTGATGAACAGATTGGCTTTTCAAAGACCGTTGAGCATCCAGAAACACACCGACAAACGAGCACTCTCTTTGCCGATGACACAGAGTGTATTGATGGGGTTGAGTATGGATGGCATCCCAACCGGGGTAAAGACTGTTATATTCAAAACCGTATGGCTGCTGTTTTTGTAGCCCAAATACAATCCTTAGTTCTGTAAGAAAATGAAACATTTATACTTTTTGTGTGTTGTGTTTGTTTTTTTATTCGCAGGGTACGCCCTCTCTCAGGGATCGAATAAAGAACATAACTTGACTCCCGTTGACTATGTCAACCCTTATATGGGCAACATCAGCCATTTACTAGTACCCACTTATCCTACGATTCATTTGCCCAACAGCATGTTGCGTGTATATCCCGAACGGAGTGATTATACAGGTAGTCAATTACATGGATTGCCGCTCATCATTACCAGCCATCGGGGCACTTCGGCCTTTAACCTTAGTCCTTGCCAAGGAGAGCCGTTACAGCCGGTCGTAAACTATAGCTATGACCATGAGAACGTCAAGCCCTACTATTACGAAGTGTTTTTGGATGAAGAACAAATTGAGGTCAAGTATGCGCCTTCACGTCAATCGGCTTTATACCAACTCCGCTTTACCCAAACGGACAAACCGGCTTATCTCATTGTGAATTCCCGGCACGGAAAAGTTCAGGTAGCGGAAAACCATATCAGTGGTTACCAGCATTTGGATAACAACACTCGAGTCTATCTGTATTTGGAAACTGAGCAGATGCCAGTACAATCAGACATGCTGGTGGATGGGAAATTGAGCCGTACGACGACTGCAGAAGGTCACAATGCGTGTGCGGTGTTGGCCTTTGCAAAACAAACTGAGTATGTGCGTGTAAGATACGGTATTTCATTTATCAGTGAAGAACAAGCTCGCAAAAACATGGAACGTGAATTGTCCGGTTATGATGTGGTGGCACTGGCTGATAAAGGGCGGAATATCTGGAATGCTTCCTTGGGCAAGATAGACGTTAAGGGAGGAGATACTGACAGTAAGCGGGTATTTTATACTTCTTTGTACAGGGTATTTGAACGCCCAGTCTGTATCAGCGAAGACGGGCGCTATTTCAGCGCGTTCGATCATCGGGTACATAATGATTATGGTTTGCCTTTCTATACAGATGATTGGATATGGGACACATATCGTGCAGCCCATCCATTACGTGTACTTATCGATCAAAATACGGAGTTGGACATCATTCGGTCCTATTTGCGTATGGCAGAACAGATGGGAACGATGTGGATGCCTACTTTCCCGGAAATTACAGGAGATTCTCGACGAATGAATTCTAATCATGGAGTGGCTACGATTGCAGATGCGGCTGCCAAAGGAATCAAGTTTGATTTAACCAAAGCATACAATGTGTGCAAACGTGCTATTGAAGAGAAGACATTGGCTCCTTGGTCAGCAGCAACCTGTGGCTGGATTGATCTGTTTTATAAAGAAAAGGGGTATATCCCTGCTTTGCAGCCTGATGAAAAGGAAACTGATCCGAATGTACATTCCTTCGAAAAACGTCAATCTGTAGCCGTGACACTCGGAACGGCGTATGACGAATGGTGTCTGTCACGCATCGCTGAAATGCTAAATAAGGATGAAGAAGCTGCCTACTATCGTTGTCGTTCGTTTAATTATCGCCATATTTACAACAAGGAAACGTGCTTTTTCCATCCAAAGGATAAAAATGGCAAGTGGATTAGCCCATTTGATTACCGCTTTTCTGGTGGTCAGGGTGCCCGTGAGTATTATGGAGAAAATAATGGTTGGGTGTATCGTTGGGATGTGCCGCATAATATTGCCGACCTTATTGAACTGATGAATGGCAAGGAACAGTTTGTTGCCAATTTGGATCAGATGTTCAATGAGTCTTTGGGAAAAAGTAAATTTGATTTCTATTCTCAATTACCCGATCATACTGGCAATGTGGGACAATTCTCCATGGCGAATGAGCCGTCTCTGCATATTCCTTATCTTTATTGTTATGCTGGTCAGCCTTGGAAAACTCAGAAGCGTATCCGCCAGTTGTTAAAGATGTGGTTTCGCAATGATTTGATGGGCATTCCTGGGGATGAAGATGGAGGGGGCATGTCAGCCTTTGTTGTCTTTTCTTCTCTCGGTTTTTATCCTGTCACTCCGGGACTGCCTATTTATACCATTGGCAGTCCGATGTTCAGTGAGGTCCGTATCAAGTTACATAACAACAAGTTTTTCACAATTATAGCAGAGGGGGTGTCAGATGAAAATAAATACATCCAGTCGGCCACTCTCAATGGCAAAGAATTGAATCATGCCTGGTTTGCACATGAGGATTTGATAAATGAAGGTGTATTGATCTTGAAAATGGGAAACAGACAAAATAAGATGTGGGGTATCGATTGTCCACCACCCTCTCATGGGCTGAAATAAAGAAGTTGTAAATTATATCAACGACTATCCCAGTTCTGATTTTAATTTTACTATTGGTCAAGGTTGGGTTTATGTTTATTTATGACTGATTCCAATCAAGATTTATACATAGTGGTATGAGTTTGGGTTAAGAATATATGGGTATAAGCCAATAAAATTTTGGTAACCATGTCATATTACGGATATTCCCAAACTTTTCATTACTCTTTTTTTGCTCTCTGTAATACGTAACATGAGAGGGTGCTCTCCGTTTGATAACACTTTACTCTTAAAACAAATCACTGAAACCTTGATACTCATTGCTTTAAAGGTTGTGCAGCGGTTTACACTATGGTTTACACTAACCTTGATTTTGTCCCATTTCTACTGCTAAAATCAGGAAATGTATAAAAAGAAAAAGTGCCGATAATCATTGGATTACCAGCACTTTACTCAGTCGGGATGACAAGATTCGAACTTGCGACCACACGCCCCCCAGACGCGTACTCTACCGGGCTGAGCTACATCCCGAATTGCGGTTGCAAAAGTAGTGCTTTATTTTTAAATAGCAAATAAATCGCTGATAAAATATATATGGACGCATCCTAATATTGTCATATCTTGCTTATTATCATCTATATATGTGCATGCTTTAAGTCTTTATTTAGACATGGTTCTAAATAGTATCCCGTGTGTTTCGGTGGTTGTTTTGTATCCTACACAGTGCAAAATACATGCAAAAAGCCTCGTTTTATTGCAATAAAAAGCGTCTAATCATCCCGAAACCTTAATCAAACCTTAATCGAACCTTAATCGAAAAACAGGACGAACAATTGGGATGCAAATAGACTGCAAAGTTAATGTAGGTTAAAGTCTGTCTCAATTTCGCCATGTTTTAAGTGCCCCTCCTTGTTGAGCCATTGCAATGATGTAGTTTTAATCATCGGAATTATCTATCTTTGCATTGAGCGAGAGTGAAGCTCTATACTTTATTCCTATGTAAAGTATAAAATAATTTCGTCGGCCATATAACTTAAAAAGAAAAACAACAACATGGCAAGGACAAAAATCGTGCTTTTCAAAAGCAACATTAGAAGGGACGGAAGCTGCCCCGTCTGTTTAAGGGTGGCAAAAGAGGACAAAACAAAGTACATCGACTTGCAACTGTCGGCAACGAAAGGACAATGGGATGAATTGGCATCCCGATTTAAAAAAGACAAGCGTGTCAATCCTAACTACGAAAATTACAATGCGTTGCTGAACCGTTATGAAGTTCGAAAGGATGAAATCCTACAAAAGTTCATGGAGGAACGGGTAAACTGGACGCTTAACCAGTTCGAGGAGGAGTTTCTTGGTATGTCAAAGCAGGGTAAGGTTTATGACTACTTCATGCGACAGGTGGAAAACCTAAAAGCCACAAGGCATATCGGTAACGCAAAGGTCTATGAGCGTACTTTGCATATGCTGGCAAAGTATGATGACAAGATTGAGGAACGGCTGTTTTCCGAGTTGGATGTAAAGTACATCAATCGGTTTAACCTTGAAATGGAAAAAGACGGCTGTTGCGGAAACACCCGTAAATACTACCTCAAAACATTGAGGGCGGTTATAAACAAGGCGATAAAAGAGCGTGAAGCCTCATCAAACACCTATCCTTTCGGTAAGGGTGGCTTTGAAATCGGTAAGCTGGCAGAGGAAACAGCCAAACGCTACCTTTCACCACATGATTTGGAGCTGATAAAAAACTCGCCTCAACAAAATCCTGTGTTGGAGTTGTCCCGTAGGATGTTCCTGTTTTCCTATTTATGTTTCGGTATGAGTTTTATAGATGAAGCCATGCTGACTAAAAACAATATTGACACGTTTGGGACAGAGGAGCATATCGTTTATAAAAGACAAAAGACACAAAACGCTAAAAATGCAAAGCCTATAACAATACCTGTAACCCCTGCCATAAGAGAGCAGTTGGAATGGTTTAAGGCAAATACTGCTTTGACAGGCAACTATTTGCTGCCAATAATAACAAGGGATTATGAGGGGGAACAACTGTATGACCATATCCGTAGTCGTTACAAACGTATAAATGACGGTTTAAAGCAATTAGGCAAGTTGCTCCGTATTCGTATGAACCTGACTACCTATGTCAGCCGTCATACAATGGCCATGACCTTACAAGGCAATGATGTCCCCCGTGAAATTATCAGCCAAGCGTTGGGGCATCGTAATCTTACAACGACAAACGTATATCTTGACAGTTTTTCAACAAGCGTATTAGACAGAGTAGCTAAAATCCTTTAATTATGAGTATGGCAATAAATATGCCTTTGGGCGGCTTGATAGACAAGTCGCTCAAAGGGGAAGCCCGTTTTGCGCATGAGGAATGGTTGCGCACCTATGTAAAAAGACTGACGAATGGTAATAAGACAAAGCTAAAACAGGCTTTAAATGAGGTGGATGAGGCTATAAACCAATGGCGGGACGGCTTCTTCATATCCACTTATGACGAAAAGTTATCAGCCGTCCGACAAGGCAAACTAAACATGGACAGCCAAGAGTTGGAAGATGTCTATAACGAGGAAACCTATTTGCAAAAAGAGGGTAAAACAGGTTTGGTTGCAGATTTCCTGTATAATTCCATAGCTCAATACGGCTTTATCAATGAACATCACCGTGATGCAATAGAGAGCGCATGGATGTTTCACGACATGGAGTTTTTACAACAGCAATGGGAGTATTACGCTTTGGCTCAAATAAGGTCGTTACGGGCAGTTATTGTTTCCATGCTGGGAACAGTACCAACGATACCCGAAACCGAACCACAGAACGCCAAAAGAGAGCCAAAACGGATAGAAGATTATCCCGAAGTGTTTGATATTACACTTTGTTGTGAGCTTACGAACTATGCAAAGGACACTATTTACAAGTGGACCCGTACCCGTGAAATACCTTGTCATCGTTCCGGGACAAACGGGCGCAAACTTGTGTTCAAGCGTGACGAAATCGTAGCGTGGATGACTGCCCGAAAGCAGGAAACCAAGGACGAATTTATAAAACGAATGGAAAGCCAGTTAGCTGCACGGCTTCGTAAATAGTTAATATGCTTTATTATGTATAACTTTCTATATACATTCCAATCTCACAGCCATGTATGACAAAATCAAATTAATACTATATGACCTGCCAACAGGGTACGACTGGCAAACAGTCCTGCAACGTACAGTTGTAAAGGACTATTTTGCCAATGGTACGGGTGGTAAGGGGTATTGGCTTGGACGTAGGGTCATAGCCACTGAAACGTATGTGTCATTTGAGGGCAGTCTTCCTAAATGTCTGTGGGGACATAATCTAAAGACCTTGTCATTAAGGCAGGTCAAGTGGCTTATAATGAAGTTGAGCAAGGACTTGGGTGTACCTATGTATAAGGCAGTGGTGGAGTCTGCGGAGTTTGCACATAACTTTAGCATGACAGAGCCTCCTATTATGTATATGCAGAAGTTGGACGCCATGAAGAAATTTAGACCTAATGAGTGGAATGGTACTAAGTACATAGAGGACGAAGAGGTGCGTTGCAAGTTTTATGATAAGATACAGGAGGCAAAGAAGAAGCGTGAGTTGCCTAAATATGGAAGAGAGAACTTGCCGAGAAATTTATTGAGGTACGAGGTGACATTTAGCACCAAAGGACTGAATAGGTTGTTTGGTAGGGATATAGTGGCAGAGGAGCTTTGGAGTAAACAGGTATTTTGGACGCTGGTTGCAGAGTGGTTTGGATATTATGAGGATATGGTGAAACTGCCTAATGACTGTTGGGATGTGGATTACCATATTTTTGAGAGCGCCAAAGACTTTGCCAAGTGGTGTATTTGTATAGCAAATGCCGACCAAAACCTGTCTTATTATGTGAAGCACGTCCTTTTTAAACTTCGGGCAAATCCGCAGCCAGCCGACCGTGTCCTACATGGGCAAATACAAAAGAAAATCCAAGAAGCGTTGGAGTGGGGCAAAAAGCATTTGGCTCTCCCTAACCTGACCTTGGAACTAACAGGCAAAATAGAACAATATCTTGCTGGGCTGTTGGAGCAGTCGGCAGACGGTATGAGCGTCGCAGAGGAACGACGAATATTCAATACCGCCTGTTAGTCCTCTCTCTAATCAAGTAAGGCTTGGTAATCATCATAGGGTGTAAACTTCACTTCCTAAGTTTACTCTTCGGGTGATTATCAAGCCTTATCTTTTAATAGAGGGGGCTATTGGTCGTGCACAGCCAAAAACTTATCAGATACAATAAAAGTGTTCGGTGGGGTGTAATAATGGCTTAAACGCTCTAATACGAGGTTGCTTAATTCTATGTGATAAGGTGGTTATGCTCGGTCGATAGAATCCATGCAGGTGGTAAGTAGAGAGGATGTAACACTCTCAAATCTTCATTCTATGATGATAAACTTATGTAATGACAGGGTATTACGTCATAGAGGGCTTGCAATGTGGGGGACAAAAATGTCATGCAGCACCTAAAAACGAGTGGAATGTAATCGAATGGTAAGGTCTGTTTGAGGTCGTGGGTATGATGATGAGGCTGTTTCGAGGCATCCATAAGAGGTACGACATTTCAAAATGCAATAGCCTCATCGGAGTTCCTTCTCTAAAATCTTGTGAACTATCAATAAATGAGTAAATTTGTTCCACGACATCCCTAAAAACGTTTGTAGAACGCTGGATTTTAGTTATATTTGTCCCGCTAACAGGTTAAAGACCTGTTGGTGACATATTAATTAAAGGATGCGTTTAGCTTTATCCCGTATTTAGAAATCTGGACAATTTCGAACCACACGGGGATAGACGATACAAACGCTCATGCTAATCTTGTATATATCAGTGATATATATGGCTTGGCGTGGGGTGTCGTTTTATCTCGTGTGGTGGGTTTGTCCAGAACCTCTAAAACAGATAATTCTAACAGCCTCACGCTATCTTTTTATATAAACCTTTCCTGTCGGGGCTGTGGAAAGTAAATCACAGTATTATGAAAAGAACTTTTCTTATTGTACTTTCTCTTTGTGCTATGTTGATTGGTAAAGCGCAAGAAAGACCCGTTTTAGACCTTTCCAATAATAATTGCCGTTTTGAGGTGGGCTATAATAAAGTAAAAACAATCTGTACGGGAGCGCGTTCTATCGAACAATTACACGACCTGTATAATATGGATGTTTGCAGTTACTACAATCTAACCCAATATGATACAGAACTAAAAAGGAAGACATTTGCAAATTCAGAGGACGGCAAGACATTGCTTGAAACAATGAAAAACATAAAAACTAATTTAAATGCAATGAAGCATTATTATATCTTTCCTTTTTCGGCAAATATGGGGTGGGACAAAGCGTATAATTTAAAAACAAAGACGTTCGACTTTGGATATGTCGTTGACGAGACAGGTTTTCTTCCCGTTAGCGGATATTTGAACTTTCCTCAGTTTGCTATTAAATGCACTCCTAAAATAAGGCAAACCGTACAAAAAAGACAAAGCACTGACAGGGCGAGTTATTTAACAACTATAAAAATACCAATGACGGAGAGCGAGGCTTTGGCTATTGAGGAGCATATTGCCGATTTGGCATTGGCTGTTCAGTTTACTATACAAGGTTGGGGTGAAACAAAAAGGAAAATAAACTTGGGCGGTGCTGTATTCATCACAACAACCTGCGTAAAGGCTGTATCACCTAAAATATATATCATCGATAAAAACACCAATGAAATTTATTTTGAGTTATAACTCTTCAATGCAATAATGCAAAATCCACATAGTAAAAGGCAATAATCGGATTAAATAAACCAAGTTTCCCGAAAACCTTATTCGTAGGATATTCGTAGGTAAAAAATAAGGAGTTAAGTGATTACTTAACTCCTTGATTTATATGTTGTTGTAATTTTATTATCGGTAATCTTATTCAATTCCCCCAGACGCGTACTCTACCGGGCTGAGCTACATCCCGTCTTTCTTTGAATTGCGGTGCAAAGGTACGTATTTATGGGGATTCTGCAAATTTTCTTCCTCTTTTTTTGTATTAATAATGAGTTTTTTTCTTTTGATATGCGTAATTTGTTGTTTAGTAGTTGATTATCAGCTGCTGTGATGTTGATTGTTGTTTGTATTTGTTTATATACAGTCTACTTTAATATTTTAGGAAAGTTTTAGGGAGAAAACGTGGCAGAAATTAGGTATATATTTTCTTCTGTTAATCAGTGTTAAATAGGCGATATTTTTATGAATCTATTTTTCTTCTTTTGAGAAATAACCCTATATTTTTGCTGCACTAAAAAAATGTGATATGGCAACTGGAAAATCCAGTGTAAGCTGCCCCCTAAAACCAAGCGATTCTGCCCCCTTGTGCTAAAATAATCCTACCCCCTTGATTCCAATATAAAAATACCCCTGCTTGGCAATGCCCGGCAGGGGATTTTTCGTAGATTTGATTCCCGTCTTGACCGGTGGGATAAAATCATTTCTACTATGACAACAAAGATAGCAAACATCCTCCAATGTTACGCATTGGGGATGGGGATAAAGCAGATAAGCA
>NZ_QTMH01000011.1:0-2456 GCF_003603065.1 Bacteroides sp. AF20-13LB | reverse complement strand
AACAAAGATAGCAAACATCCTCCAATGTTACGCATTGGGGATGGGGATAAAGCAGATAAGCAGGAGCTTTGAGCTTTCCCGCAACACGGTGCGCAGATATGTGCGCCTGTTTCAAGAGTGTGGTATACCGATAAAGGAGTTGGCCGCCATGCCTTCCGCTCGCATCCAGGAAATGTTCTCTGAAGGTGTTGGCCGTAACAGGGAACCGTCACAACGCCAGCTTGAGCTTGAGGCACTCCTTCCTGAGTATGCTGCCCGGCTTAGCCGCCGAGGCGTAACAGTGAAAACCCTGTACGAAGAGTACCGCGAGCCCCATCCTGACGGATACAGACATGCCAGTTTCGGCAACTATCTCATGCGTTACCGTATGGTGACACATGTCGTAGGCCATGTCGAGCATTATGCCGGAGACCAGATGTATATCGACTTCGCCGGTGACAAACTGGAAGTCGTTGACAGTGAAAGCGGTGAATGTCGCAGCGTTGAAGTGTTCGTGGCCATACTTCCGTGCAGCCACTATACCTATTGTGAGGCGGTCTGGTCCCAGTCAAGACAGGACTTGATTAAGGCGTGTGAGAACGCGCTTCATTTTTACGGCGGGGTTCCGATGGCGATCGTACCAGACAACCTCAAATCGGCGGTAACCCGCAGCGACCGTAACGAGCCGGTAATCAACGAGGAGTTTGCGGCATTTGCCGAACACTACGGATGTACCGTATACCCCACACGGGTACGTCATCCAAAGGACAAGGCCTTGGTGGAGAATGCCGTGAAGCTACTTTACCGATCCGTCTACGCTGACATCGAGGGTCTTGTATTCCACTCGCTGGAGTCTCTGAATGCGGCCATATCCGAATCGCTCTCGGCCTTCAACGGACGCAGGATGAGCGGGCGTCCCCAGTCCAGACGGGAACAGTTCGAGCAGATTGAGTCCGACTGCCTCCGCCCGCTTCCCGCCATACGCCATCAGATGAAAGAGCGACGCTCCGCAACAGTAATGCGTAACGGCTATGTCACCTTCAGGCTTCACCATTACAGCGTACCGAAAGAGTATATAGGCAAACGTGTCGAGATTGTCTATGATGCGGACACGCTGGAAATATATCATGGCCTGCGTCTGGTGACCACACACCAGCGCGATGACACGCCATACTCCTATACGACCAAGGATGCCCACGGACTGCCCGGACGTCATGGAAGTTATGAAAAGGATCTGGAACAGATTTACGAACGGGCCGGCCAGACAGATAACGTCCTGCTGCTGTATCTGCGCAAGGTGGCGGAACTCAAGAAGTATCCTCCCGCGGCGTTCCGTTCATGCAGAGGCATCATGGCGTTGGAGAAGACCTTCGGGCTGGAACGGTTGGTGGCGGCAAGCGCATGCGCCACGCAACTGCGCCTATACGGATATCAGGAGATAAGGCGGATCCTTGAACGCGGGGATGATGCAGACTTCCTGTCAAAAGACGACATTGACGATGAGGTCCCCGTAACATCTATCCACAAAAACATCCGCGGAGCAGCCTACTTCGCACAATTAAAACATTTAAATAGAGACAACAATGGAAACAAATAATCTTACCGCACCGATAGCTGTCGAAAAAGACCGCAACACGTTGACAATCGAACTGATGAACCGTATGAAGCTGCACGGCATGGCCGCCGCCTTCACTGAAAGCCTAACCTCCACTATGGCAGAAACAATGACAATCGACTCTTTCCTGCACATGTTACTTGCCAGGGAATGGGACTACCGTGCCAATGCAGCCATCCAACGCCTTATACGCGGGGCGGCGTTCCGCTACAAGGCCTGCCTCGAGCAGATAGACTATGCAATCCCGCGTGGCCTTGACCGCAATCAGATGGAGCGGCTTGCATCGCTGGAGTTCATCCGCAAGGGACAGAACCTCTTCATCACAGGGTCATCCGGTACCGGGAAGAGCTTCCTTGCCACAGCAATGGGGTATGAAGCCTGCAAGAAGGGCATACGGACATATTATGCGAATGCTCCGAAACTTATGGGTACGCTTAAGGTGGCAAAAGTAAAAGGCACACTGGAATCGGAACTCAAGAGAATCGAACGGAGCACGCTGCTCATATTGGATGACCTCTTCCTTGTGAACCTTGATGCCAAGGAACGACCCATCCTGCTCGATATAATAGAGGACCGACATGGGCGCAAGTCCATCATCATCACCTCGCAACTGCCAACGGACAATTGGTATGATGCAATCGGAGACCCTACAGTAGCAGATGCCATTATGGATCGTATTATACATACGGCGCACCGGATTGAGCTGACAGGAGAAAGTGTCCGTAAAATGGCTGCATACAGAGGGAAATAAACTAAAATAATAATAACCCCATCGGTCAAGACTTTTTAAGGGGGCATTGTTGAATGTTTTAAGGGGGCAGAATCGCTTGGTTTTAGGGGGCAGCTTACACTGGATTTTCCA
>NZ_QTMH01000010.1:0-269276 GCF_003603065.1 Bacteroides sp. AF20-13LB | reverse complement strand
CTAATAGCTTGCCAATGCTACATTTATTATATCGCCTATACGGGCGCACCATCGTAATATTTTTTACCCTGCTGGAAAATCTTCTGCGCTTCCATGAAGCCGTCCAGCGTGTTCTTGGCAGTGGTGGAAGTCTGCACTATCTGCTTGGTGGTGTTGATGATGCCCTGCGCCAAGTTGCCGGGGTCTGACACCACCCACTGTGCGGATGCCTTGCCGATGAAGCAAAGGCATACCGCCATAAGGAGAATTGTTCTTTTCATTATCTTTTGTTTTCAGGGTTTGTAACTCGTTTGTATTCGCCGCCGGGCATGAGCGTTATCCGGTCGGTCTTTTTGTCATAGGTGAACTGTATGCGGAAGCCCGTTTCGATGAACAGGCAGCCGTTCCGTTCTGTTACCGGGTAAGCCGTTTCCAGTATTCTGCCCCTGACATTCGCTTTCCGGGTGACGGTGTATCTGCCGCCCGTTTCCGAGAGTGTGAAAGCCGGGTGTCCCCTGACGTGTACCCAATAGCCCTGCATCCTTTCCAGCTCCTTACTTCCGCTGTCCTCGCAGCCCGCCAGCAGGCAGGCGGACAATAGCGTGTATATCAGATTGTCAATCCATTTCATGTTCCTAATTTTTAAGTTGTTGATGATTGGGGATTTCTTTTGCTTTCTGCAAGCCGCTTGATAGCCAGTTCAAGGTTGCCGTCCAGCTTCTCGGCAAGAGCGAACAGTTCCATTTTCTCGCTTTCCTCTGTTGTGAAGGTGTAATATTCTTCCAACGAAACTTCCGTGGCATATACCGCCGATTGTGTGCCGCCCAGCGAGAAGAAAACTTCCTTGTACTTCCGTCCGGGGTGGTTCGCCATGTTGATAGACAATATCTGCGAACGCTCCTTGTCGGTCAGTCCCAAGAGGTTCTGTATGCTGTCGAACTTGTTGAGATATTTTCTTTGGTCTAACAGTATTTTGCAGTCCGAGTTATTGATGATACTCTCTTTCACGATAGGGGAAGAAATAATATCTTCCACTTCCTGCGTTACCACAATCGCTTCCCCGAAATACTTTCGGACAGTCTTGTACAAATATTTTATGTAGTCCGCCATGTTCGCCGATGCAATCGCTTTCCACGCTTCCTCAATTAGTATTAACTTTCTTATTCCCTTTAACTTACGCATCTTGTTTATAAAGGCTTCCATGATGATGATAGTCGTTACCGGGAATAAAATCTTGTGGTCTTTGATATTGTCCAACTCAAAGACAATGAAGCGTTTATGCAGCAAATCCAGTTCCTTGTCGGAGTTCAGCAGGTAGTCGTACTCACCGCCACGATAGTACGGTTCAAGCACGTTCAGGAAATTGTCAATGTCAAAATCCTTTTCCCTGACGTTCTTCTGTTCAAGCTGTCGGCGGTAATCATCCCGGACAAACTCGTAGAACGTGTTGAAGCAGGGCGTTACCGAACTGTCTTTGCCTATCAGTTCGATATAGGCACTTACCGCATTGGACAACGCCACTTCTTCCGACCGTTTGGGGGCTTCATCATCCCGCTTCCACAGGGTGAGTATCAGGGTCTTGATGCTCTCTTTTTTCTCGATGTCAAATACCCCGTCCTCGACATAGAACGGGTTGAACGCTATCGGGTTCTCGTTGGTGTAGGTGAAATAAATCCCGTCCTCGCCGTGCGTGCGGTTGTGGATAAGCTGGGACAGCCCCAAGTAGCTGTTACCCGTATCTACCAGCAGCACGTGCGCACCCTGCTCGTAATACTGACGCACCATGTGGTTGGTAAAGAAAGACTTACCCGACCCGCTCGGCCCAAGTATGAACTTGTTTCTGTTGGTCGTGATGCCTTTCTTCATGGGCAAATCCGATATGTCGATATGCAGCGGGCGACCGCTCACCCTGTCCACCATTTTGATGCCGAACGGGGAAAGCGAACTCTTGTAGTTCGTTTCTTCCACGAACAGGCAGAGAGCCTGCCCCAAGAACGTGTAGAAACTTTCCTCTGCGGGGAAGTCCGCTTCATTTCCGGGTATGCCCGCCCAAAAGAGCGTGGGCGTATCGACCGTGTTGTGGCGTGGCTTGCACTCCATTAGCGCAAGCTGGCTTCCCACATCGTTGCGTATGCGTTTGAGTTCTTCCCGGTCGTCACTCCATGCCATAACGTTGCAGTGGCAGCGTACCGAGATAAGCCCCTTGCTGTGCGCTTCGTTCAGGTACTCGTCTATCCACTCCTTGTTCACTTGGTTGGCACGGGAGTAACGGGAGAGCGATTGCATGTTCCGGGCGGTCTGCTCGAAGTTCTTCAGGTTTTCGGCGTGGTCGTCTATGAAGATGAACTGGTTATAGACGTGGTTACACGACAACAGCACGCCCACCGGGGCGGCAAAACTTAACCTGCAATCGCTTCTGTCTGTGGACAGCTTCTCAAATCGGCAGTCCGTCCCGACCTTTCCGGGCAAATCTTCCACGTCCGAAAGCGTGTGCAGGCACAGTATATCGTCCCCGACCCGCATTTCTTCCGGGTACAGCCCGATGTCTTTCAGGCAAGTAGTGTCGGTTTGCGAGAGCGAGAAGTATTTCTCGATGATGCCCGCCTTTCCGTCCTGCCCGGTGATTTCCGATGCCGCCAGCCGGGTAAGGGTGACAAAACCGCTGTCGTTCATAATCCTTTCAAACTGCCCGACCGCTTCGATGAACTTTGCCGCCGCTTCCTTGTCGGCTATCTCCTGCGGTACAATCCTGCCCCGGCAGAGGGTGGAGAAGTCGCTCTGTCGGCGGCTTCTCTCCCTTGTCGTCTTTGTCAGGAACAGGTAGCAGTAATGGTTCAGGAACGGGCGTTCATTGAAATGCCGTTCAAAGGAGCGGCTTAAAAAACTAAGCTCGTCCCTTTCGGTGTCGGGCTGGTAGTTCTCCTTGATGAAGAAGTCCTGCTTGTGTACTATGGAGTAGTCGGGCAGCACCTTGACCGCCTTGTACCACGCCGAATGTATGGCTTCGTACTCGGCACTGGTGACGGTGAACAGTTCGGGCAGTTCCACCCTGAAAGCCACCGTTATGTCCGCATCCTTTGAAATGATGCAGCCGTTCTCCACCGCCAAAAGGGGAAATTTCCTTTCCAGCGTGGTAGCCTTTAACATATTCCTCATGTTCTTTCTTCCTTTCTTCTTTTGTAGTTGAACAGCCGGGGTATCGCCTTTCGGCTGATAATGAAGCGTGGGTGTCTTTTGCGTGCGGCAGCTTTCATCAGCCCGTGCGTGCCGTACTTGGCGTTGAGCCGGAACGTCTGCCACACGAGCAGCAGCGAAGCTGACACGATGAAACCGATACATAGCCACTGGTTCACGCCTGCCATGAACAGGACGATGAACACCACGAAGACGGCGAGCAAGCCGCCGCAAAAGATAAAGAGGTACTGGCTTTTCAGCCCCTTGAACTCCACCGGCTTCCCGATACCCCTGTTTACCGGATATTCAGACATTGCCGCCTTTTTAGAGGAAGAACGAACGCAGGATAGTGGCGGCGACAATCAGGAAGATGCACGCCCCGAACCAACTGGCGGCGGTCTTTGAGGTGTCGGGGTCGCCGCTTGAAAACTTGTTATATACTTTTACCCCGCCAATCAAGCCGCAGACCGCCCCGATTGCGTACACCAGTTTTGTTCCGGGGTCAAAATACCCGGTGATTAGGTTCGTGGCTTCGGTGATGCCCGCCTGCCCGTTTCCTTGTGCGTAGGCACTTACCACGGCGGCAAGTATAGCCGCCGACAAGAAGATTTTCTTTCTCATTGTGATTTGTTTTTAATGCCGGGGCGGCGGGTGGATAGTCCGCCTTTCCCGGCTGGTGAATAATTTGAAATTTTAGTGGTCGGGGATAGTCCCGTTTGTCTGTTTGTTTTCAGGTTGCCAATCAACCGTAATCCCGTTGTTTCATACTGTCAGGCTTATACATTATTATATTATAGGAAATCGTTCATGTCGAACGCTTCGTGTTCCTCGCTTGTATCGCCAGTTCCGGCAGGGACAGCAGCCGTAGCCCGTTCCGCTTCGTTGCGTCCCAGCAGTTCCGCCACCTTTGCCAGCCCGCCGTTGATGTTCTCCACCACCGCATCGTAGAGGTTCGTCCCCTCAATGCTTGCCAGTGTCCCGGCGGTTTGCCGTTTCTCCGCTTCGGTGGGGTTGTCGGCGTTCGCCGTGCGTACCGCTTCGCCCAGTTCATCGAAGCTCACGCCCGTAGCCCGCCCGGTATCATCGTCACCGTCCATGTACCCGGCTATTTCCTCGTCCTCGTAGTCGGGTTCGTCATTCTCGTAACCGGGCGTTTCTTCCGCTTCGGCTGCTGTTTCCGGAATGTTTTCTTCCGGCTGTCCGTCAGCCTGCGGCGCAAAAATAGTATCATTTTCAGCCGCTTGCGGGAGGTGTCCCGATTTGTCCGCCGCTGTCCCGATTAGTCCGCCCTTGTATCGGCTTTCACCTATCAGCGTGTAGCCTGAAACCTCGTTTCGTGGGAGTGGCGCATCATCCGTTCTGCCCGTTGATGTCCGGCTGTCCGTGTAGCGATACCACAGCCATAGGGCGATATAGTACACCAAAAGCCCGGTAAGTATGCAATAGATTATCATAGTCAGACAGGCTTTTGGAAGTGGCTTTCGTACAGGGTGTTTATCTCGTCTTGGTACTGCTCGAAGTGCCGCAGCAGAATGTTTTCCACGTAGCTGCTTACCGTCACCTTGCGCCCGCCTATCACCGTCACGATACGCATCAGCTTCTCGTGCGTGGTACGGCTCACGTATAAGGGCTGTCGGTCTGCCAGTTCCACTTTCTGAAAGTAGGTTTCCCGGTAGTCGCCCGAACCGCCCTTGCGCTTGCGGGGTGTCGGTTTCTCTACTTGCACCGTTTCTGTTTGTGTTTCTTGCGGTACATCATTCGTCTTATTATTATCTTGTTTACTGGGAACACCCTGCGAGATAAGCTCTTTCATGAAATCCTCGTCTATCTTCGGCATCCCGCCGCTTTGCTTTGCCATATCATTTTAATTTGATGTAGTACACTATTTCGGTTATCAGTTCTTCCAAGTTGCTTCCCCTTACCAGCGGGCGGCTGGCGGGAAAGAGCGTGGAGCGGAACACCGCCTTTTTATCCGCCACCAGTTCCTTTTTGTAGCGTTTGGTATCGGGGATAAAGGTTTTCATCAGCGGCAGTTCCAGTTCCTTAATGGTCTTGTCGTAGGCGGTGTAAAGGTCTGTTTTCTCCCTACCGTCCACCATGTTCCAAAAGAGGTACAGCCCGGCAAGTCGGCAGGCTTCATTCCTCACCAATAGCTTTTGGATAGCCATTGCGAACGACAGGCTGCTTTCCAGCACCACCTTGTCGGCTGAAATGGGGGTGAAAATGTAGTCCATGCCCGCAAGGGAGTTTATCACGCCCTCGCTGTTCACCGTGCCGGGCAGGTCGAAAAACACTATATCCGGCACGTGTCCGGCGGCTATATGTTCGTCAGCCGTTGCAATCGCCTTTTCAGGTGAACTGCACAATACCGGGTAGGCTTTCTTCCCCAGCCGGGTGAACTGCTCATACGCCATTCGCTTGTAATCTTCATCCGCCCCGACCTGCTCGGCATCCCGCTTGCGCATCCCGGCAATGGAGTGTTGCGGGTAGTCGCAATCGACCACCGCCACATCGTAGCCTTTGAGGTAGTATAGGTAACTCGCCGCCAGCACGGTAAAGGTGGTTTTGCCGACCCCGCCCTTTTGGGTGGAAAAGGCGACATAAAGGGGTGTTTTCTCGTTTTCCATATTGCTTCCGTTCATTATTGGTTGATAGATTTGTTTATTGCTTTCAATCATTCATTCCATATTGCAATCTTGAAATATTGAAAGATTGTTTTATTTCAATCTTGTTTTCCTGCTTTCATTCTTTCTTGAAATATTGAAATCCTGCAATCATGTTTTATTGAAATCCTGCTTTCAATCATTCTTTCCTGATTGGAATATTTCTTTCAATCTTGCTTTCAATATTGAAATCCGATGCAAAAAAAGGGAGAAAAAACGTCCCCTGAAAACCTTGTCCCGATTTGTCCTGCGCTGTCCCGTTTTGTCCACCAACCACCTATTTTACAGCATTATAAATCACCGTTACTTTGCAGCGGAGTAACGAACCGCAGGGGGCGCAGGTGTAAAACAGGGCTGGTGAATGGCTGGGCTTACCGTTCCACGCTAACCCCAATCCGTCCGTGACGGATTTCGATTTTCGTCAGAAAATAGCAAGGTGTGTTTTGTAGCATACAAAACCGTTTTCCGTGCCTGAAAACGCCTTGCCCCTTGCGGGGGTAAAAATCACTCCGAAGTCGTAATTTTTTAATCCAAAGAAGCATGGAAACAAGAAGAACCAACAAGGGCGGTCGCCCCGCCCTCGCAGACCCGGCGAAGCATCGCCATGTCCTTTACCTGAACGACCGGGAGAACGCCCGTTTCCTCTCGCAGTGGGAGCAGTCGGGCGTCACGAGCAAGTCCCGGTTCATCGCTGCCCGACTATTCGGCGAGCCGTTCCGGGTGGTGAAAGTGGATAAGTCGGCGGTCGAGTATTGCGCCCGGCTGACCGAATTTTACGCCCAGTTCAGAGCCGTGGCGGTCAATTATAACCAAGTTGTAAAGGCGTTGCATAGCAATTTTTCGGAGAAAAAGGCACTGGCTTTTCTCTATAAACTGGAAAAGGCGACCACTGAATTATCTATGTTAAACCGTCAGGTTATCGACCTGACAAACGAGTGCAAGGAACTATGGTTGCCAAAATAAGCACTGGCGGCAATATGTTCGGCGCACTGGCGTACAACCAAAACAAGGTGGACAGCGAGGAAGCAAAGGTGCTTTTTTCCAACAAAATGCTGTTGAGCGAGGACGGGAATTTCTCTATCGGCGAGTGTATGCGCAGCTTTGAAATGCAGATGCCCGTCCAGCTTTCCACCAAGAAGCCGATACTTCATATTTCCATAAACCCGCACCCGGAAGACGTGCTGACCGACCAGCAGCTTTCCGACATCGCACGGGAGTATATGCGGAAGTTGGGCTATGGCGACCAGCCTTATTTGGTGTACAAGCATACCGACATCGACCGCCACCATATCCACATCGTGGGGTTGCGGGTGGACGAGAACGGCAGACCGCTGAATGACAGGTTCGAGCATCGGCGCAGCAAGCAAATCACCCGTGAACTGGAAAAGAAATACGGGCTGCACCCGGCAGAGCGAAAGGAACGTGCCGAACGTCCGGAACTTAAAAAGGTGGACTATGCCGCCGGGGACGTGAAGCACCAAATCGGCAACACCGTGAAAGCGGCTTGTTACGGCTACCGCTTCCAGTCGTTCGGGGAATATAAGGCTTTGCTTGCCGCTTACAACGTGTGCGCCGAGGAAGTCAAAGGCGAGATAAACGGCAAGCCCTATCAGGGCATTGTCTATTCCGCCATGAACGACAAGGGCGAAAAGACAGGCAACCCGGTAAAGGCTTCCCGCATCGGCAAGTCGGTAGGTTATGAAGCGGTGCAGCGCAGAATGGAGAAATCGGGCGAAGCAATCAAGAACGGGAAATTGAAAGAACGCACCCGGAAGATTGTAGCCAATGCCATGCAGACCGCCCACAGCCGCAAGGAACTGGAACAGCAGCTAAGGAAGCGGGGCATTGACGTGGTATTCCGTCAGAACGACAGCGGGCGCATCTATGGCGTTACGTTCATCGACCATGACAGCCGGGTGGTGCTGAACGGTTCACGCTTGGGCAAGGAGTATTCGGCGAACGTGTTCAACGAACGTTTTTCGGGCGAAACCGGAAAGATACACCAGCCCGAAGTGGCAGCACCGCAGCAAGACCAGCCCACGCATCAGGAACAGCAGGGCTTCACGCCGAAAGCCGACATCGTTTCGGGCGTGGCTTCCGTGCTGGGTGCTTTCGGCGGTTTGCTGGGCGGCGGTGCATCAGGCGGTGACGAGCCGCAGGACACCGCCCGCCAAAAGAGAAAGAAGAAAAAGAAGCGCACAAGGCACATCGACTAACTTAAAAACATACAATTATGCAGCAAGAGGATGATTTGAGAGGGCTTGCAAGGGTCATGGACTTTATGCGGGCTGTCAGTATTCTATTCGTGGGAATAAACGTGTACTGGTTCTGTTACTCCACCCTGAAAGAATGGGGAGTGACCTTTGAAGTGATAGACAAGATACTGTGGAACTTCCAGCGCACCACCGGGCTGTTCTCGTCCGTTCTTTGGACAAAACTTTTTGCGGTGGTGTTCCTCGCCCTGTCGTGCATCGGCACTAAGGGCGTGAAAGAGGAAAAGATAACGTGGACGAAGATACATTGCAGCCTTGCGGCGGGTGTCGTGTTGTTTTTCCTGAACTGGTGGCTGCTGGAACTTCCGCTGCCACATACGGCGGATGCCGTGTTTTATATCGCCACGCTTTCGGTGGGCTATATCTGTATGCTCATGGCGGGTACGTGGATGTCCCGGTTGTTGAAAAACAACCTCATGGATGATGTCTTTAATACCGAGAACGAAAGTTTCCAGCAGGAAACAAGGCTTATCGAGAACGAGTATTCGGTAAATCTGCCTACCCGGTTCTACTATAAGAAGAAGTGGAACAATGGCTATATTAACGTTGTAAACGTTTTTCGTGCGAGCATCGTGTTAGGAACGCCGGGCAGCGGGAAGTCATACGCAGTAGTAAATAATTACATAAAACAGCAAATCGAGAAAGGTTTTGCGCTCTACCTGTATGATTATAAGTTTCCTGACCTTTCGGAAATCGCTTACAATCATTTACTTAACCACTTGGACGGCTACAAGGTTAAACCGAAATTTTACGTTATCAATTTTGACGACCCACGCAAGAGCCACCGATGCAACCCGATAAATGCCAGCTTCATGTCGGACATTGCGGATGCCTACGAAGCAAGCTACACGATAATGCTTAACCTCAATCGAAGTTGGATAAGCAAGCAGGGCGATTTCTTCGTGGAAAGTCCGATTATCCTTTTGGCGGCTATAATTTGGTATCTCCGTATCTATCAAGGCGGTAAGTATTGCACGTTCCCCCATGCCATAGAACTGTTGAACAAGAAATACGCCGATGTATTCACCATTTTGCGCAGCTACCCCGAACTGGAAAATTACCTTTCCCCGTTCGTAGATGCTTGGGAATCGGACGCCCAAGAACAGTTGCAGGGGCAGATTGCCAGTGCGAAAATCCCGCTTTCAAGGATGATTTCACCCGCCCTTTACTGGGTTATGACAGGTGATGATTTTTCACTGGACATCAACAACCCGAAAGAGCCTAAAATCTTGGTTGTCGGCAACAATCCTGACCGCCAAAATATCTACTCGGCAGCATTGGGACTGTATAATTCCCGTATCGTGAAGCTGATAAACAAGAAAGGTCAGCTTAAAAGTTCGGTGATTATAGACGAGTTGCCAACGATTTATTTTCGTGGACTTGACAATTTGATTGCTACGGCACGAAGCAACAAGGTAGCGGTTCTGCTGGGCTTTCAGGATTACAGCCAGCTTACCCGTGACTACGGGGACAAGGAAAGCCGGGTAATCCAAAATACTGTGGGCAACGTGTTCAGCGGTCAGGTAGTCGGTGAAACGGCGAAAATCCTTTCCGAGCGTTTCGGAAAGGTGTTGCAGAAACGGCAGAGCATGACAATCAACCAACGGGAAAAATCCACCTCGATAAGCACCCAAATGGACAGCCTGATACCCGCCAGCAAAATATCCAACCTCACGCAAGGTATGTTCGTGGGGGCAGTAGCGGACAATTTCGATGAACGGATAGAGCAGAAGATTTTCCACTGTGAAATCGTGGTGGACAATGAAAAGGTGAAGCGGGAAACCGCCCGTTACGTGAAGTTGCCGCAGATTATCGACTTCACCGACAAGGACGGCAACGACCGGATGCAGGAGGAGATACAAGCCAACTATGACCGCATCCGTCAGGAAGTCAGGCAGATAGTCGAGGACGAGATAACCCGGATTAAGAACGACCCGGAGTTATGCCACTTGATTAAGGAGGAAGAATAGCTATATATAATAATGTATGGAGTGAAGAACAGCCGATGTAGCTTTACGGTTGTTCTTCATTTTGCTTTTTGGTGCGGTAGGCTTCAAAACGCACTAATATTTCGTGCAGGTTCTTCAATGCTTCCACAGCCTTGCCTATCGGCGGCATCTTGCTTTTGTCGAAAGTCAGTTTCTTCAAATCGGTAGTGTACGCCGTAGCCACTTCGGGTAACGCCATGACCGCTTCGGCATCCTTGAATATCGGTGCATCAGCCAGCGACAAGTGCGAACGGGAGTTTTTATTTAGTCCGTCCTCTATCGTCACCCGGTACATGGCATCCAAGAAATCTTCCGAATGTAGGTAATCGTTATATTCCTGATTGTGGTAGAGTGCCGACAAGTCGTAAACGTCACGGATATGCTTTGCCAACAGTGCGGCTGCATCCTCATTGTAAGACAGCTTTACCAGCCTTGAAACCTTGTCGCAGATAGTCTTTCGGGGGTTGATACACTGCGTTTCAAAACTTTCCAGCCCGTAGGTGCTTATCAGTTCCTCTTGCCCGATGCTTTCAAGAAAGGCGGTCACAATCGGTTTGATAACCCGCTTGTCCGCCGGGTAGAACATCAGTTTTTTGTCCGGCAGGTCACAGGATTTTATCTCTACTTCCAAATGTTCTTTCAGTCCCACGCCTTGAAATACATTGTCATACGAGAAATACAGTTTACGGTAATTACCGCCCGTTTCCGACAAATCTTCCTTGTATATGTCACTATTGAGTTCGGCTATGTATTTGGAAAGTTTCTTGTTCAATGTCTTTTCTGCCTGCTTGGACGCACCTTTATCACCCGTGAACACGAACAAGTCCAAATCTTCCGAGAAACGTTCTATCAGCCCGTAGGCTTTGGAAAGTGAAGTTCCGCCTTTGAAGTAGGTCTTATCCGCATATTCGGACATGGAAATATCCCGCAGTATCTTCGATACCCAGTAATCCTTTTCCACGTGCGACTGCTCGTAGCCGAAATGGTCAGCCGCCAGTGCGATGATTTCCTTGAACGCTTCCTTGTCCGAATGTAAATTCATATTTCTGTCCTATGCTGTTTTATAATCCAAGTTGAACCGTGTCGTGGGAAGAATGGTCTTTGCCATTTCCGTTTGCAATACGGTTTGTCTGATGTCGCCCAGTATATCCGCCACCACCTTTCTGACACGTGGCGGGTAACTTTTCGCCAAAGATACGATTTTTTCCAGTTCCGGCAGGCTGTACCCGTTGAAATATTGGCTTTTGACCCGGTTGTAGATGTCCTGCCCGGTTGTTCCGGGTATGCGCTTCATGTCCTTTATCGCATCGAGCAGCCGCAAGTACGGGACAAGGCTTTCATCCGGATAGACCATGCAGTAGGCTTTCACGCACTCTATATCCAAGTTCTTGAAACGGAAACGGCGAACCGGGTTAGGAGTGGCTATCGTTATGGTTGTGGCTACCTGTTCGGTCAGCCCCATTTTGTTATAGATGTAAGCCCCCGTGATATAGCCGTTCAGTTTTTCAGTCAGGTAGCGGAACTGTTCATCCTGATAGACAGGCAGCTTTCCCAGCCCCAGCACTGATTTCTTGGGACGGTAGTACGCCCCCTTTTCAACCCGTACCAGTACCCCTTTGCGGCTCTGTTCGGAAAGTAGCACCGCAACATTGGCGGTCTTTTCCGTTTCAAACGACAAATCCCGGAACGTGAATATACGCCCGGTATCTATCCGTTCAATCTGCCCAAGTATCTCTTTCCTGAATGAAGCCATATTTATGTCCTTTGTTTCTATCTGCAAAGATAGTATATTATGTAATCACCTGCAAAAACATAACAAAGATTTTGCCGAAGATGTTTTCTTTTTGTCGTGTCACCTGATAATAGAAGAATAACGGAAACTCAATCAAAGGCTTGCCAAACGCTTCACAAATGGCTCACAAGTATAATGCGATTTTTGTAAAATGCTGATTATAAGCCGAAAACAATACTATACAAATGGCTCACAAATGGCTCGTCTAAAGCAAGCGATTAACTTCGGTCTGTACCCGTTTTAAATCTCCAACCAACAGTTGGAGATTTATCGCACCCGGATAATTTCAAGCTCCGCAGGACAAATTCGGGCATCCCTTGCCCCCGTTTTTAGTCGCTATCTGTAGACTGGACTATTATTATACCATTCAATAATCAAATCATTATCGTTATTATGGACATTTAAAGTGAAAAAGATATTCCTATAATGATTAAAGCAATAGATGCAAATATGTATCTATATCTTTTTGTAGAAAACATTGCTCCTATACAAGAGATAGATACAGCAAATTGCATACATTTTAAACTTAACTCTGTAGTCTTAAATATACACATAGACAAAAAAGATAATGCCAAAACAAATAGTATAGCATTCAATATATATTTCAGTTTCATATTCCTTTGATTTACATTGACCTTATTAGCAGTAGCATATAAATTGCTCATCCTAACCCAATAACCAATCCTATACAAAAGAACAAGGTGAATCTCTTTTCCTTGTGTTTCAGCCCATAGACCAGCCCGATAATAGCACATAAAGGAATATTAGATGAATCTGCATTTTTTCCTTTATTTACAAGGTATTTATGACTTTCTTTGCTCAATTTGCAAATCTCACGGTTCTCATTGTTCTGTTGTAGCATACATTTATGCAACTTAATGTTCCCATGATTCAGTTTAATCTATTTTCTCTAATTCAATTGTAGCTACTTTCTCTTTATCTGGACTAATTTCATTCTGTATAATGGTTATATGTTTTTGGGTATAGCTTTTGATAATCCAAGGGGCTCCACCCAAATATAAAGCATTGCTATTAAATGTGATATATTTCCCTTCTATTGTATAAGTAATATCAATTTCATCGTAACCTTCCCAATTTACTTTCCCTTTCCGAGTATCTACAAATTGCATACCGACCCCCATATTTTGTACTGTCCAAGCCTCACAATGCCCTGTTCCACGCCATGAAGTCTGATAAAGTGCTTCGGGGGTTAATTCATTTGTCTGTTCATTATCATCGTCGCAGCTTATAAAGCTGAATGTACAGAGGAATAGCATAAGTATTCCAAGAATTTCTTTTGTTTTCATATTCTTTTTTTTAATCTCTTGTTTAACTCATTCAATCTTTATTTTGTCTCTTCGTTGAACCAACCAAAGATAAGACAAAGATAAAAAGAAGAATTCTTTGGCAGATTAAGATACTCTTGGAATATTGTTATAATGTAAATTTCTAAACCTATGTTTATTTTTTGTTGTCAAAACTTTGCTTGCGTCTGATTCGGCTCATGTGTATGGGTGTAATTTTAAGGTAGGATGCTATTTCTTTTAGTGATACCATTTGAAGGATTGCAGGGCATTTTTTTAAAAGTTGGAGGTAACGCTCTTCCGGTGTGAATCTGAATAAATCCAAATAACGTGAATATGATTGGAAAAACATCTGTTCGGCTGCGATACGGGCTATCCGTTGGTTTTCATTATTTTCCTTGAATTTTTGCTGTAAGAATGTAGAAGAACAGATGTAAATCTCGCACGAGATTATCGCCTGTATATTCAATTCTGTTTTCATGCCATATAAGCAAGTGGGATAATCGGCTATAAATTCATTTGGAAAGGAAAAACCGACATTATACGGCTTGTTTTCTGTCCGGTTGGTGCAACTGTATTTGACTACGCCTGATAAGATAAACCCGAAGAAAGAACAGGCATCACCTTCATGGAGAATAAACTCATTCTTTTTATAATGTCGTAACTCTCCATGTTTCAGACACAACTCCTTGAAGAAGTCTATGTCTATGTTACTCATATATGAATTGAATTCGGCTATCATTTGTATATAAGAGAAATGTATAAAAAATATCTGAATTTCCATGTTTGGAGTTTAGTCTGTTTTTTGTCTATATATCCAAACCGTACTAAACTTTTTTCTGTTGACTGCAAGATATAAGTACTGGCGAAAAGAGTAAGAATAAAAGGTATTTCTTTTTGACAGTATTACTTTTAATAATTTGAGGAGGAAATAATACTCTAAGTAAAGGCTTATTCTACCGTCCGAGAGCTTATTTTGCTCCAGCTTGGGGTTTTCTTTCGTTTTATTTTCTAACATTGCCATTGTTTAGAGGTTTTATCTCGATTTAGGTGCCGTAACCGGGTAATTACACTAAATAGTTGATTTTCTTTTGTTTTTTGCGGATGCAAAGGTACAAAAGAAAATGATATTTCAAAGTGTACTGAATAACAGAAAATGGCAAAAATAGAGAAAAACAGAAAATATTCAAATGACTGATAATAAGAAAGATGAATTATTTTTATTCTATAATCTCCATGTCTTGTATCGGCATTGGCATTGGGTGGTAAAGAAGCAATAGATAACATCCATATTCTAAAAACTATTCCCTACATAGAAATGTCACTCCAATCTATCGGGGATTTGAAACGAGTGCAATAACAGATTACTAACGAAGCGCGATGACGCTTAAACAGTGTTCCCCGCTAATCCATTAAAGGGTTCACATATGGTTCATACTCGAATGATTTTCTTTTGCAAAATATGCAAATTACTTGAGTTTTAGCTATTTCAAAAAACGACCAAAGGGTTCACAAAGGGTTCATCGAAAGAGAGTGAAATCATTCACTCTCTTTTTTTATGCCCTTTTCAATTCTGCAACCAATGGTTGCGGAATTTCATCCCACCCGGACAAATCGGGACACCGCAGGACAAATTCGGACAGCCCTTGCCGCCCGTCCAAATATAGCATATTTAGTCGCTACCTTTGGGCGGGACTATTCCCGTAACCGCTAAAATTTCAATTATTTATGGCAAACAGAATGACCCCGCCCGCAGAGGGGCAGGAAAAAGACGTGCTGCTGGTCTTGGATAAACAGCAGGGAAAGGTGAGTGCCGTTAAGGGTATTGACAAGGAGGGCAATTTGCAGACCGTACCGCCGACACACGGTGGCGAGTTCATGCAGGTGGACAAGAACAGCGATGTGTTCAGCAACTTCATTTCCAACTTCTACCGCAAGTATCAGGACACTTCCGGGCTGGAACTGTTCAGCGTCAAGGCTTCCGAAGCGGAGCAGGACGCAAAGGCAATCGAGGAAAACCACCGCAACCCTACACCGGAGGGCGACAAGCGGGCTGAAATGCTTCGAGTTCCGAAGCCCGACTTCCACGAGTTCAAGCAGGGTTACCGCTTCGACCCGGCAAAAATCGACTGGGAGAACCTGAAAAAAGTCGGCATCACCGCCGACACCCTGAAAAACACGAAGGACTTCGACCGGGTGATGCGTGGCTACAAGTCCCGAAATACCTACACCGTTTCGGGGACGGTGGGCGGCTTCTACCTCAAACCTACCGATGTCAAGCTCTCTTTCTATCAGGCAAAGGACGGCACGGTAGTACCCAAGCTGCACGGCGTGCAGCAGGACGAAAAGCTGTTGCAACGCCCGTTCCATGAACACGGGTTCACCAAGCAGGAACAGGGCAACTTGCAAGGCACTGGCAACTTGGGCGGCATCGCTGAAATCAAAGACCCGAAAAGCGGCGAGCAAATCCCCGTGTTTGTCAGCCGGGACAGGTACACGCACGAACTGGAATACATGCGGGCTGACAAATGGAAATGCCCCGATACAATCTGTAACGTGCAAGTCAGCCCGGAACAGAAAGCCGCCTTTGAAGCCGGGCAAGCGGTGAAAATGGAAAACCTGCAATTCAGGGACGGCACGAAGCGCAGTGCCTATTTGCAGGTCAGTGCGGTGGAGCGTGGCTTGGAGTTCCTGCCCCGTGCCGCCGTCCAGTTCTTGCAGCAGGGGCAGCAGCCCGCAGAACAGCAGGTAGCCGGGCTAAAGGACGGCAAGGGCGTTGAGTTCAACGGTCATGTACAGCCCGGCGCACAGGGCAAATCCCACGACAAGGTGCAGCCGAAAGACGTTACCCCCGCCGCCGAGAACCGGACGCAGGTAGCGGTCAATTCCGGGGGCAAGACCAACGAAGCCACCAAGCAGGGCAAAGAGCCGCTGAAACAGGGTCAGGACAAGCCCACCGCCAAGCAGAAAGAGAAGCAGGAGAAAGCGCAGGACAAGAGCCTGAAAGCTGACAAGCCCAAGAAGTCCAGAGGAATGAAAATGTAATATCCACCATTAAAAAGTAAAGAATTATGATTGCATTGATAGCAGAAAAGCCCAGCGTGGCAAAGGACATCGCCCGCATCATCGGTGCGACCGGGCGTAATGACGGTTATCTTTCCGGCAACGGGTATATGGTGACATGGGCGTTCGGCCACTTAATCCAGCTTGCCATGCCGGAAGCCTACAGCGTGGCGAACTTCCGCAGGGAGAGCCTGCCCATACTGCCGCCCGATTTCCAGCTAATCCCCCGTCAGGTGAAAGCGGAGAAAGGGTACAAGGCAGACCCCGGCGTGCTGAAACAGTTGAAAGTGATAAAGGAAGTGTTCGACCAGTGCGACCGGATTATTGTCGCCACCGATGCCGGGCGTGAGGGTGAGTTAATCTTCCGCTATATCTTCCATTACCTGAATTGTCGGAAACCATTTGTGCGCCTGTGGATAAGTAGCCTTACCGACAAGGCAATCCGTGAGGGGCTGGATAACTTGCAGCCGGGAGAGCGTTACGATAACCTCTATTTCTCAGCCAAGTCCCGCAGCGAAGCGGACTGGCTGATAGGGATAAACGCCACCCAAGCGTTGAGCGTTGCCGCCGGGCAGGGGGTGTTCTCGCTGGGCAGGGTACAGACACCCACGCTCGTGATGATATGCAGCCGCTATTTGGAGAACAGGAATTTCGTACCCGCCAAGTTTTGGCAACTCAAAGCGGCGACTGCCAGCGGGGGAATAAATTTTACCGCCCAATCGACCGCCAAGTGGGAACAGCAGCCCGAAGCCATAGCCGCCCTGCAACGGGTAAAGGATGCCGGGCAACTTGTGGTTAAATCCGTTGAGAGGAAAGAAGCCTGCCAAGAACCGCCGCTTTTGTACGACCTTACCACGCTGCAAAAGGAAGCGAACACGAAGCTGAACTTCTCGGCTGACAAGACGCTTTCCATAGCGCAAAGCCTGTATGAAAAGAAAGTGATGTCCTACCCGAGAACCGGAAGCCGCTATATTCCGGAGGACGTTTTCGATGAAATGCCGGAACGTGTCGCCCTGCTGGGGCAATACCCCTGCTTTGCCGGGTATGCCGCCGGGCTGGACGGCACACCCCTGAACCGCCGCAGTGTGAACGATAGCAAAGTGACCGACCACCACGCCTTAATCATTACCGAGAACCTGCCCGGCGAACTTTCCAAAGACGAGCGGGCGGTTTACGAGCTGGTAGCCGGGCGTATGCTGGAAGCCTTTTCGGGCAAGTGCGTGAAAGACGTTACCACCGCCATATTGTCGGCTGGAGATACCGACTTCACGGTGAAAGGGTCTGTGATGAAAGAAGCCGGGTGGCGTGCCGTGTTCGGCGAGCAGGAAACGGGCGGGGATGAAGAAGCCGCCAGCCTGCCGCCACTCCAAGAGGGAGAATATTTGCCACTCTCCGGCGTGGATCTGCTCGAAAAGCAGACCAAGCCGAAACCGCTGCACACGGAAAGCAGCCTGCTTGCGGCAATGGAGAACGCAGGCAGGGAACTGGAAGATGCCGAACTGAAAGCCAGCCTGAAAGATGCCGGGATAGGCACGCCCGCCACCCGTGCGGCGATTATCGAAACGCTGTTCGCCCGCCAGTACATCGTGCGTGAGAAGAAGAACCTTGTGCCTACCGACAAGGGGCTTGCCGTTTACAGGATTGTCAGGGACAAGAAGATTGCCGATGTCGAAATGACGGGCATGTGGGAAACCGCCCTTTCCAAGATAGAAGCGGGCAGTATGGATGCCGACACGTTCCGAAAGGGCATCGAGGTGTACGCCGCCCAAATCACGGCGGAACTGCTTTCGGTACAATTATCTGTTGCGGGCGGTGAAACCTGTTCCTGCCCCAAATGTAATAACGGGCGTATCTTGTTCTACCCGAAAGTGGCGAAGTGTTCCAACGTGGACTGCACGCTTACCATATTCCGCAACAAGTGCGACAAGCAGCTTTCCGACAAGCAGATTGTCGAGCTGGTGACGAAACGCAAGACCGGGCTAATCAAGGGCTTCAAGGGCAAGAACGGCAAGGCTTTCGATGCCTTGCTGGTGCTGGACGAACAGTTCAATGTCGGTTTTTCATTCCCCGAAAAGAAAGCGAAACCGAAGAAATAGCCTATCTTTGCCGCTGGAATTTCATTGTGATAGGTTTTCGGGCTTATGATAATTGAAATTTTAGTGGTTGCGCCCGGAGGGAAACCGGGCGCATTTTTTATACGCTCCCGCCAAACAGGTAGGTCGAACAGACCACCCCGTTATCCAGCACCCTGCTTTCCGAGAGCTTCCACCGTGAACCGAATGTTTCCCCGATAAAGCCGATGCCTTTGCCCGCCATGACCGGGACGGTGTAGATTGTCAGGCTGTCCAGCAGTCCGGCTTTAATCAATGAAGTAAGCAGCTTGCCGCCGCCCACCACCAGCATGTCGGTTTCCTGTTTCAGTTCATAGACCCTTTGCAGCGGTTCTTCGGTCAGGAACTCCACCCCGCAGTCCGGCGTCACGTTGGTGTCGTAGTGTGACACCACAAAAGACCGCTTGCTTTTGTGCGGCCACCCGCCCCAGTGTTCAAAGATGTAGTTGTAAGTGTTCGCCCCCATAAGCAGGCAGCTTGCGGCGGCGTGTTCCCTTGCCACCAGTTCCTTGACCTCACGGGGCATCCAGTCCAGTTCATAGTCCGGCGTGGCGGTATGCCCGTCCAGCGATACGGCGATGTGCGCTCTGATTTGTTCCATATTGTCAGGTATTAAAGTGATATAAATCCCTACTGTCTTTGCACGTTAGCCGCCACCCCAAAAAGAAAGCGTGGCATGACGCTGTTTCAAAGTAGAGGTACTGGCATACCCAAATGTGGAAACAGTGCAGCCACGCTATGACAAACGCATAGCATATCCTGCGCTGAATATCCCCACATTTTGAAAAGTGCCAGTTTTCTACTTTGGGACGTTCGGCGAACGTATATGTTATATATAAAGGCAATATTCCGGCAACCGCCGTCCAACTGCCGTTACTTTTCCGTGTAACTTCTGCAAAGTTAAGCAAATACCCTGAAAAATCACGTGCAAACAGAAAAAATCCTGCCGTGTTATCACAACAGGGCAGGACACAAGCACCTAAAAATACACAAGTTCAGCCCATACGCCTACGGGCAGCTTGCGTTCCTTTGAAGATTATATGAACCGATGACAAAACAGCTTTGGTTCGCCGTGTCTTTGGTGATGATGTCCCTTTCCCGCATGAAGCGGATATAGCTCTTTGCGGTGCGTTCCTTGATGTCCAAGACCTGCTGCAACTGCTCGCAAAGGTCTATGTAGGTGATGCGTGTCTGCCGCCCGAAGATGTCATGTGCGACATTCACCAGTTCCCTTTCCTTGCGTTTCTCCTTTTCCTCACGGGGCTTCTCGCCCTTGTACACGTGCATCCCGGCTTCCTTGTCCCATGCAAAGAGCATCAGCGGCACGTCCAGCGGGCTTCCGTCCCTTACTTTCAGGGCTTTCACCACCGACTGGGCGGGTTCATCGTCTTTCTCTATCGAAAGGATTGTAGCCGCCTTGCGCTGCAACTCGCTGCCCAAATGTCCCCGCAGCTTCAAACCGTTGGGGACGAAATGCAGCACGCACAGAATACACGTGTTGTAGATGCCAGCCAGCCGATAAAGTTCATCTATCACCGCCACGCTTTCCGCTTCATCGTTGGCACTCTTAACAAGGTCGGCGATGCCGTCAATGACGACCAACTGGATGCCGCCGTACTGGTAGTAGAACTTATCCATGCTCTGCACAATGGCGTTCAAGCGTTCTTTGCGTGACATACCCGTCAGGCAGAACGCTTTGAGTTCATCGGGTTTGTCCGGCTGTTTGGCACGTGCCAGCAGGTTGCTTACATTCTTGAACAGTTGCACTTCCGATTGCTCGGTATCGTAAAGCAAGACCGCCTTGTGCCTGCCGTTGGCGGTTATCTGTATGCCCAGCGTATCTACTTCCGCACCAGCCGGGCAGATGCAGCCCGCCACGATTGCGGCTACATAATTGCTCTTTCCCGTTCCCTCGCCCCCGGTGATGCCGAACAGGTTGCCTTGTGTCCCCAGCGGAACGTCACCCGCCGAAATAATCTCTTGTGCTTTGGCGGGCGGGTTGTTGAAATCTATCTCGCATGATTTTAGCATAATCAATGTGTCGCTATACAGGTTGTCTAAAAATTCGATAAACAGCTTCAGGAAATCTTCACGGGTGTTCCCGGCTTTGAAGTAGTCGGATATGTCCTTTTCCTCTTTCGTTCCCGGAAGCGGGAGCAGCAGGCGTTTCACGCCAAATTCTTCCAATAGTTTTTCCTGCTTGCATGAACTTTCCCTGCCCGTCTTGTCCATGTCAAAGAGCAGGACGATGTGCTTGAAGCGGAACGTCAGCCGATAGACCAGCGTGGGAGGGATAGTCACCGTTTCGCTGTTGAAGCAGATAGCGTGAAAACCGTGCGCCGCCAGCGAAAGCACGTCTTTCTCGCCGCCCGTGATGAATAGCGTGTCGCCTTTGGCTGGCAGTTGTTCCAGCCCGAAACTGTAGTTCTCGCCGAAGCTGCCGCCGTAGAGGAAGCGGGGCGTGGAGAACGGGCGGTACAGCTTGATGTGCTGTTTGCCCTTGTAGCCGTACATGGGTTCTGCCACCGATGAAGTGTAGGTGTACGGTTTGCCCTCTGCCGTTTCGCTGTGATACTCCCGGAGCGAGCAGACCTTGTAACGTTCCAGCAGTTCGGGCGTGATGCCGTACTGTTGCCAGTACACCAGTTCGGCAAGCGGGAACTTCTGTTCCCGGAACTGGTAGGGCTTGACGGGCTTTTCGGACGTTTCTTCGGGTTTGTCCGGCACTGCCCGGCGGACGGTTGCCGGGGGAACGGAAACCGGAGTGCCGGAAGCCAGCCCCAAACCCAAGTCCCGGTCGATGATTTCCAGTATCTCCACGAAGTCAGCCGCCCGGTTGCAGTCCAGCCCCTTTAACTGCCCCACGAGGAAGAAACAGTCGCCGCTATAACTGTCGTTGCCGAAGTCTTTCATCTTGTAGATACCGCCCCGGCGGTCGAAGTAGATGTTGCAGGAAGCCTTGCTGTCCTCGTACAGCGGGTTAAGGAAGTTGCGACCTATGCGCCAGTTTCCGGGCAGGTAGTGTTTGAACACCGCCAGCCCGTTACTTGTCCTTTCTAAGATTTCCTCTTTCCTTAGCATACAACTGGTGGTTGGTTATCAGGTTGTCGATGTTCTCCTTGTTGCTCCTTATCAGGCGTTCTTCCAGCATCCGGCGTATCTCGCTGACCTTGTAGAAGTAGCGTCCCCTGATGTTGGAATAGGCGATAGTCCCCGACACCCGCAGGCGTTGCAGGGTCTTTTCGCTTATTTTCAGGAACGTGCAGACCTCGTAGCTGTCCACCCACATGTCTTCCTCGCTTTGCCTTGCCGTTTCCATGTGGTTGAAGATGTAGTCGGCAATGGCGGTAATCTTGTTGTCCAGTTCCTTGTAGGCTTTGGACTCGAATGTTATTATTTCCATAACGGTAACTGATTGATTTGCCGCAAAGTTCGGGTGTCCTGAAAAATAAAACGCCACAGATGTACCCACCTGTGGCGAAATAAATTTTGTTAAAGCACGGTTGCCTAATCCTGCTCCCTCATGCGCATCAGCAACCTGTCTTTCAGGGTGGAGAGGAAGCCCGTTCGGTCTTTGGTCTTGGCTTTTAGTTCCATGTAGGTGTGGTAGAAGTCGCCGAGGTCTATGTCGAACACGTATTCAAAGTAGGCTACAATCTCCTTAATATCAACCGTTCCCTTGTTCAGACAGCCGCAGGCGTCCAGTGCGTAGATAAGTTCCACCAACGCCCTTTTCGTCCCCGTCCAGCGCAACAGCCTGCCCATGAAGCCGTTCTTCACCCGCTTGCGCTGTTCCCGGCGTTCCAGCTCGTGCAGACGGTTGGTGAGGTATATTTCCAGCAGTTCGTTGGCTAAAATCTTGGCTACCTTGAAATCGTGACTGGTGCTGAACTGTGGGTCTGTTTCGTAATAGAAACTGTCCACGATGATTTGTATGTCAGGCTTCCCACGTATGAAATACTGCCTGTCCAAGTAGGTGGCTTTCGTTCGGTGGTACTGGTAGAACGCCAAGTTCCGCTGGAACGACCTTGAAATCCGGTCGGTTTCCGACAGCAGGTAGTCCCGCTGCACGTCCTCGCTGCCGCTGGGGAAGCGCACCTCTATCTTGTAAACGGTATTGTAATAGATGATTTTGCTCGCTAAAAGCGGTTTCAGTTCCTTGAAGAAGTGTATTTCTTCTTCCGTGCTGGCGAACGGGTAGGAGATTATAAAGGTTTTGAGTTCGCCCAGTATCTCTTGCAGGTAGTCCACGCATAGGCGGCAGAGCGTCAGCGTGTCCGCTGCGGTGTCCTCGTATTCCTGTATCTGCCATTCCACTTTTTGAAGCAGTCCGGCGAAGTATGTTTCCAACGGTATCTTATGTTCCATAACCTTGTGCTTATCTTTTATGAAGCACAAAGTTACGGGCATAAAAAATCAGTTTTATTCTTGATTTTTCACATTACGTTCTTGTAACTGTGCATTTTCTTGTTTCCTGCGCTTTTCTGCGTATTTCTCCGGGGGTATCTAAAAGATACGCCTTGCAGAAGTCGTTCAGGTTCGATGTCGATGCGAACCCGGTGGTGAACGCCACTTCGGTAAGCGTGAGGTTTGTGTTCAACAGGTAGTGTTCCACGTCCTTTACCCGTTCCTTTATCACCCATTCCTTAGCCGTGTACCCGGTCATTTTCTTTACCTTTCGCCGGAACGAGCCGTATTCCATGCCGCATTTGTCCGCCAGTTTCTCGGCATCATAGACCATGTAGCCTTTCAGACGTACCATTTCGGTGAACGTCTGCCTGCCCAGTTCCGGCAGCATCCGTTCGGCGTGGCGCAGTTCCTTTTCCGTCACCAGCAGTCGGTTGCCCCTTACCGGGTTTCTCCGCAGCAGGTGGAAAGCGTGGCATACCGTGTTGTACACGTTGCAGAGGTACTGCCGTCCCGGTCGCATCCAGTGGAGCGCATCGCAGTAGGCGGTCAGTTCGGGTATCTCGTCCCGCTTGCGGTGCTGTTCCGCCAGTTCGTCAAGTATGGCGTAATGGGTGGTGGACATACCCAGCAGGATAATGATTGCCTTGTAGTCCTTGTATGCCGCCAGTGTCGGCGTTTCCGGCAGGCTTTTGAGCGTGTCGCACACGTGGGCGCACAGCCGCCCGTCCTTGCTGAACGGTTCAAGTTCCAAGTAGTTGTCCATTTTCCGGCTGTTGTGCAGCAGCCATGTTACCTTTTCGTCCAGTTCCTTGCAGGACGCTTCCAACTCCGCTTCGGGAGCGGGAAGCAATAATGATGTAATCCGTTGTTCCATATCTGATGTTTTATATATGAATGACATATCATTTGTTCCACCTCACGCAATCCGTCCAACCCCATTCATCGAACAGCCATGTTTCTAAGAAGAAAAGTACAAAGGGCAGCAGGAACAGAAAATATGCCTGTACTGCGCTGATATGCTTAGAGCGGCGGTAGCGGTTCAACAATGCCTGTACACGGGCTTTCCTGTATCGTGCAAGAATAAATACACAAATAAGCAAAAACATTGCACCTAAATAGCCAAGATGTAAGGACGACCATTCCGGTACACTGTTAATCAGGAGAAAGTTGCCGGGCAGAACTACTACCCACCACCAATACCAAAACAGCAGTATAAAACCTGACATCCGCCCTATCTTCTTGCCCCAAACCTCTCCCTTGAAATATAGGTAGTCAAAAAAATAGTATCTGTAATTCGTCCGGTTTGCACGTTGCTTCACTCGTTCAAAATAGTTATCTGTATTTTTTATTCCTTTATTCATAATGGCTTGGAAAGGAACGCCGTCAGATGCTATCTTTCGTTGTTACTAACTTATTTACAAATCCCAATCCGGTGAATAAACACCCAATCCCAATAAGGGGATAAACAATGCCACATAAGACTGCAAGCATATTCAATCCTCGTTCATCTCCCGTGAAGCCGTCTAAACAAACAGCTTGCAATATGAAGTTTGTAATTTGCCAATCCAATAAACTTTGGTCTATACAGATAAAGGCAAGCCACAAAAGGATAGAGCAACATTCCAAACCCAACAATAACATTATGGTTTTAGGCTGCATTGCATATAGTTTATAGACCTTGTAGATTACCAGTATATCTATTATTACAAGCATACCCAAAAGACAATATTCCATAATGCCATATATTCCGAACAGACGACCAAAGCCTAAGCCACCACAAAATAATGTTATGGCTATCAGCAAAGCACTGAAAGCTGTCAATGCTATTATGGATTGAACAGTTTTATTCATCGCACTATTGTTAATGGTTAGCAGGGAACGGCTTGTCCGTTATCCTGCGTTGTTAGCTGTATCTATTTTAGAAAATCCAAATCAAAATAATATTGATTGTCATTCTTCGGATTTATGTAAATCGTTGCCACTCCATAATATTGCAATAGCATTTCCAATGAAACTTTTTCCTTCAAAATTGCATCACTGCGAAATGTTTTTGTCTTTCCTTTGTATGGGGTGGTGTACGTCACGGTGCATATTGCAGTGGACACTACTTGTTCACTATGATAAATGTCAGGAAACAAAGAGCCGCTAACACCATTCCAAAACTGGGTTTCCCATGAATTGAATACCTTAAAGACTGGCTCTTGCATCCTTGACTTCTTGCTACTCCATTTCTGCGCACTGACTTTACATTGGCTTAAATCAACCGATAATCGTGTTCCATGCTTTTTTATCTGTTTGATTGCCTGCCTTGCTCTATATCTACGAATAGCAGCACCTATAAGATTGTGATTTAACCATACAAGCAATAAAACCACTCCCGGTATTCCAATGGCATACCACCTTCCGGCAAAACAAATGCCCACACCGAATACATAAATCCAAATAAAAATAAATCCAAGTATTCTCAATATTTTATTCTCATAGATTTTCATGTCATATAATTACAGCTAATGCCTTGAATGCTTAGAAAGGAGCATCGTTAGATGCTATCTTTCGTTATTAGATATCTATTGCCCTTTCTCGCTTGAGGATATGGAACTAAAGTTGCCTTTATAATTCGATTATTACAGTTAAATGGTACATAAGCCACTTTACTATCAATACTTAATGTGTCGTTTAGCTGTTTCAAATGGGAGTGCTCATTTTGTAATAAAACTTCCGTTTTTGAAAAGTCCACAGAACTGCATATCGGATAGAAACCGGAAAAACAAGTAGGCGTTATGTAAGCTGCTTGATTTTCATAATCAAAGAACAGGAAACGGTTTCCGTCTGCCACATTATCATACACAGCAAAGCAATCAAACTTTCTCACTCCATTGATTGTATAGCTTTGCACGAAGTCAATATTGCTATCATCTACCGCTTTCAACTCAAAAATGACCTTCTTTTCATCGTGCTGATTAAAACACAGCCTATATAGAGTTTCAAATTCTGTTTTTTCTGTTTCTATATAAAGGGTATCTTGTTCAGTCAAAAAATGATACTTTACTGAATTTTGTTCCACATAGCCGTTTTTCGCTATAACATAGCTAAGTGGGAAAAGGAACAAACAATACAATACAAATATTCTCATGTCTTTATATCTAATGGTTCAGCAGGGAACGGCTTGTCCGTTATCCTGCTTCGTTAATAACTCTTTTCTTTTCAATAGATATGAAATACCTATTGCCAAGAACAAATAAGAAACAAGAATTTGGCTCGCCAACCATACAAAAATGAAATCATCAATATTGGGTGGAAGATATGCGTCATAAGGTGAATATTTAAGTCCACTCCAATATTCTTGCATTTTTTCTATTTTGAAATAGTAGGTATAAGACCATATATTGAAACACAATAGAATGGTTATCGAAATCGCTCTCAAGGCTATTTTATGCAAAATAATATCCAAAATTACAAACAATAACAATGCGACTATCAACAAGAACGCTTGTAAAAATGGAGTGAAATCCATTGTTCCATTTGTATCTACTATACATATAGACCACCTTAAAATACCTACTATTATTCCGAATAGGAGAAAATAGGCTGTATGGTATATCTTGTTTTTTATGTTCATCTTTAAGTTGTTATTAATGATTAGAAAGGAGCATCGTCAGATGCTATCTTTCGTTGTTACTAACTTATTAAATCTTTATTGTATAATTTTTAGCCAATGACGATGTGTTATTATAAAATAAAGTAATACAACCAAAATGGGATAAATCATCCATGATATGAAGGAAGAAACCTTTTGGCTATTAAATATCAGAGGTTTACTCCTTATAATTTCCATACCTTTTTCCCTTTTGATATAATACGAACAGAATGTCTTGTATAATAAAACATAGATTATGATGAAAAACACAAAAGGGGTTTTATAATTGAAATTCTCCTCTATCAGTAGATATGCCAATACTATAACAGGAAGAAATAATATTCCACATATTATCTGTATCGTCCGCTCATGTGGATTTTCCAATATAAATTTATCCCTATTAAATATGAATATCTGATAATACATCGCATCTAAAATGAATTTTATCATAAAGAGTTATTCGTATTGTTAGTAATGGCTAAGCGGGGAACGCTGTTAGGCGTTATCACGCTTTGTTATAAACTCAAATTACTTTGCATGATTGGCTTTTATTTACCCACCATTCCTGTTCTTCCACCTCACGAGCCTTTTGTATCTCGTCCGTTGTCAGATTTTCATTGTGATAGGCATTATATAGATTTTCCCAACCATTCTTACGATATTTCGGTGATACAATCCATTCGCCTGCATCATTAAACAGGCAGAAGTTTGCAGGAGTATCGGGTATAATCTCATCTGCCCAAGAACAGACTTTTGTCAGTCCCTTTGCGGATTTCCACTTACCCCGATATTCAGATAAGTTCAATTTCAGTTCTGCTATTTCATTCCGTCCTTTCTCTATTTGCTGTCCGCTCATCCGATACCCCTGCTTGAAAGAACCGGAGAATGTACCGCTATATCGTTTATCTCCGTATTCCGCAAACGAGTAATACCCGTATATGAAACCGTCCAATTCCGTATATTCACTTTTTATCATTTGGGAACAGGAAGAAATGCTATCTACACAAACCTTTCCCTTAAACGGACAGATTACGGATAATCGGGTACGACTGATACCCTTTATCTCATATTCTCTACTATCCATTTTCCGAACTTCGGTAATATGAATATCAATTCGGCTACAATCTTCTCCTAATATGCCAATCATGCTTAAATTGTCAAACAAGCCCGAAAGGTCTTGCTGCAAAATATCTGCTTTGGGATTTTGTGAATAGGCTACTCCACAAAACCAAAAGAGTAAAAAGATAATGATATGGTATATTTTCTGTTTCATATTTTGCATTACTGTTTATAATGGCTAAGCGGGGAACGCTGTAAGCGTTAGCCCGGTTTGTTAGTAGCTATTTATTATTCAATCGGTTTCTTTCCAGTATTAGGTTCACTTCCTTTTCTGTATGGGAATATTTCTTTTTTGAAACCATACCTACAAACTCTAAAGAAGAGTCCAATAATGGGGATATATCTCCATCAATTACATCATCAAAATGCAAGAATTTGAGTTTCTTCATTCCTGCCAAAAATTTCAAGTCTTTTAGACTTGAAATACTAATCTGCTTAATCGTATTGTTGGGTACTAATTGGGTTAAATCTTGAAGTCGTTTACAGTTACGTAATCTAAGTATTTTAACTCTTGATAAACGGTTCAAAACACTAATGTCCGTTATGTTATTGCAATAATATAATGATAATTCTTTAAGTCTATTTGAATTACATAAACCTCTAATATCTATCATTTTTCGAGAACGAACAATCTCCAACGTTCTTATGTTAGTTAATTGACATAAACCATTCAAATTTATATTTTTGGCATCCCATAGTGTCAGTTCTTCTAACAAATTCATGCTTTTCAGTTCTTTCAAATCTTCTGATTTGAGATTATAAATATGCAGTCGTTTCAAGTTTATTAAAGTATCTACATTTTCTGTTTGTTTTGTATGATAATACTTCAATTCTTCAAGTTTGGGAAACAAACTGAAATCAATAGTAAAGACCTTGTCAATCCAAAGTCCCAATTTTTTTAAGTGCGGTAAAACACTTAGTTGATTTAAATTGCATGGTTCTATTGTAAAGTCGTACCCTGAAATAATCAAGGTTTCAATAAAATCATATTCACATATTAGACTTACATTTAATGTGTGTTTACAGGAAACACCACTGATGCCGATGTCGTCCGTTGATATTAAAATATCATTATAGCCTTGATTTTTTGCAAACTCTAATCCTTCTCTTAAATAGAGAGGAGATATTATTAACCGATTTACATCTGGTACTTCTTTGAAATGTTCCATACTACTATTTGTTTCTGATTGCTACTAATGGCTGGACGGGGAACGGCGTTAGTCCGTTATCCCGGCTTGTTATGAACTTACTTTACCTCTTGTGCCTTTTTATAATTTGCATAGCGAGCATTTAGAGTGTCCCGCCATTCTTGACTTGGGCAAGAGTTTATTAATTGAATATACCTATCATCATCAACACAAACGGACTCTACAAGTCTTAGTAAGCTCCACTGCAAATCATAAAAAGCATTTTCAGGGAAGATTTGTACCAACACCATAGCTTCATCAAATGATATGGGGAATTGTATTTGTTCTAATAAAGTATCATAAGCATTTATCAACTCATCAATGCTATCAGAATCATTGATACTTTCATTAGGCATACGACCTAAATCTTTCAACTGTAAAATTTCATTTCTCATATCGTGTACTCTAATTGTTCATAATGGTTTGACAAGGAGCTGCGTTTAGCAGCTAACTTGGCTTGTTATCAGTGATTTATTTTGCGATACCTGCACATGTAAATTTTAATCCTGTGATTGAATTTTGCTTCACAAAATCTACAAATTCATCTGTGCAATAATAATTGTTATTAAACAGACTATCCCGAAATATGATATATGAACCGATATTTCCTTTATTGAAAATACCATTATTATCCCTCATCATCTTCAAGATTTCTTCATTGCTCTTGGACTCTATATTTAAGGCATCGACTGTATTCAATACATTTATAAAATAATAACCTGAAGCGTTCCCGTCCACATTGACAGGTAAAACTTCTATTTGCCCTTTCAGCTTTTCAGAGAGTAATAAGGAAGTTCTTTTATTTACTATCAGACAACCGGAAAAATAACAAGATGCATCAAACTCCTCACTTCGTTTGTCTTTCTTTTTCCTTTTATCTCTAAACAGTTCCAGACTAAGCCCTTTCCACTCATTAATAAGTGATTGACCATTATAATCCCAAACGCCTTTATTTGACTCATCATCTTCCTTGAATACAAAGAACTTGTAATTATCAAAGTCTTGTCCAATTTCATATATATTCATAATGTTACACTATTTAATTACTGATAATGGTTCAGCGGGGAACGCTGTAAGGCGTTATCACGCTTCGTTAACATCATATTTATTCTCACACCAGTGTACCATATCAATAAACCATAATCACGAGGTCTTTTTGCGCTTCAAAGGCTTCATCGAAAATGAAATTCAGGTCGTCCATTTCCTGCTCATAGTCATAATCTCCGATACCGTTACCCTCTTTCAGCGAGGTGTATTCCGTACGCTTACTCTCCAATTCAGAAACGGGTATGCTGATAATATAGGGAAAATCACTGCTCAATGGAATAGGGATGAATGTACTTTGACTATCCAGTTGCCAAAGGTTTTCCGCACAGTAGATTTGCGTTCCATAATGGTTGCAAATCTTTTCATATACATACCCGTACATGAAAGCAATTTCGGGATAACGGATTTTTCCGTTCACAATGTCTGCTAATACCGCATAAGCATCTTTATCCGTGTTTAGGCTATTGCTGAAAGAATCGTTCAAACAGTCAAGTTCCTGCTTCAACGCAACCTTTAATTGGTTTATAAGCTGATTATCACAAGCCCCGTAAACAGACCTTACCTTATCGGCTTCTATCAAATATGCACAAACAGAGTAACTCATACCTTTTCTTTATTTAATGTTGTCATTCCAATGTACCATGTCGTATGGATAGTAGGGCAACCCTTTCAGGCTGCTATCATTCAGCCCCAAGACCTTGACCAATGCACCGCTTTCAAAACACCAATAACCGTCATGGTTGATACCATATTTATGGTCGTCATGCCAAGATAAATCAGAATGTCCTCGATACCATTCTTTTTTGAGGTATTTTTCTAATCGTTTCATCGCTTCTGCCTTGTCTTGTTCAGCCAACTCTGTAACAGTGATAGCTGCTTGATAGGGTGACGGATATAATACTTTGTTTGTTGTCCTTTCCCAATCAAGAAATCTGTATCTAATCAAGGTGTCATAAATATAGTCTTTTGCTTCCCTGTCTTTTATCAGTTGAACCAAACTTTGTATAAGGTTGTCTTCGTAATCCAACATAATGCCTATTGACAGAAGCCATAACATTTCAATATAAAATCCGTTATCCGTCCAAAATCTCGGCATCGTTTTGAGGGTTTCCACATAATTATTTTTCAGATTATCAATATCCTGTCCCATAGAATACTGTACCAATAAAGAACGAAGCCTATAATTGAACAAAGAATCGTAACCTATATGTTTACCTGAAAGATGCTTTTGTTCATAATAAAGAATTTCTTCATTATACAATTTCAGTTGCTTTAAATACTGTTCTTCTGTAAAAAGTTTATCTCTTGTTTCCATTATGGTACACTGTTTTGATGTTAATGGTTTGGAAAGGAACACCATTCAGGGGTTATCTTTCCTTGTTACCAATGAATTTACTTTTATATATAGCGTACTCTACTGTGTAAGTAGCCAGCTTCACGCCCAAGAACATACCTACAAGCAATATATATGCTACTAAGCAATATTGATTATACAAGAGGTCTTTTAAGAATACAGGTATCAATAAGGCTATGATTGTAGCGTTCTGAAACCACTTCTGTACTTTCAATAAGAGGTTAATGTATAAATGATTTCCTATGTAATTGAACCCCCATTTATAATTATGCTGTTTCAGATAAGATAGTGAAAACCACAATCCTACAAGTGAAGCAATAAGGGCTACTCGCCACCATGCTCCCATGTATGGGAACATACCTTTTAAGAATGTCAGCAAAACAATACCTATTATGCTACATTCATATACTATTCTTACTTTTGTTACATCATTCATATATGTACGCTATTTGTTGGTAATGGTTAGCAGGGAACGGCTCGTCCGTTATCCTGCGTTGTTATCAACCAGTTCTATACTCAATATTTATCTGCAACTTCAAATTCACCGATTGTTTGTGTGCAGATGTCAATGTACGGAATAGTCTTGACTATCTTGATGTTTTCAATGTCCTCACTTCCTCCCATAGCCAACAGTAGGGAATACCCGAAACATTCGTCATTGTCGGGAGTTCCGAGTTTCTCTTGTATTACAGGATAATTTTCTAAGTCAAACCAACCTTTCAAGAAACTTTGATTTACCATTACCTTATTAAAAATTGCACGAAGATTGGCAGGAAGTATTAAATATGTTCCGTATCTGACATTCAGATAAACAACGTAATTATTCAGTCTTGGGTTCTTTACATAGGCAAAGACATCGCCGAAAGCCGTACACATGAATGGCAGAAACGATTTGTCATCTTCCTTCTCATAACAGGAGTTTATCACATCTTGGTAATCGGACGGATTGATAAGCTTAAACAGCCCATTACAATAACTGCCCAGCCCGACTTCCTGCCATAAAGTATTCAGTTCGGGGTAGGACAAATCGGCGTATTTGGCAATAAAAGTATCATCTACTGCCTGCCTCTTATTATTGAGGCTCTTTTCTAAAAATTCTTCGTACATATTTATGCGCTTTATGGTTGATAATTTTTCGATAAACGCACCTTATGGTGTAGTTCCTATTCACTATTAAATCATTGTCTAATCATCATCCAAACAATCCAGCGGATTGGGGATTTTTGCTTTATAGGCGTTCGATACGTGCAGATAAATTGCCGTTGTTTTTATATCGGTATGTCCCATAAGTTCCTGTATGGTTCTTAGGTCTGTCCCTTGTTCCAGCAGGTGGGTGGCGAACGTGTGCCGGAGCATGTGCAGGTGTACCCGATGCTTTATTCCGGCTTTCCTTGCCGCTTCTTTCAATATCTTAACCAATGCGCTGGGCGAGTATTGTTCGCCTGCCTGTTCGCCCTCAAAAAGCCATTTTTGCGGTCTGTATTCCCGGTAGTAAGCCCTTAGTTCGTTGAGCAGCTTTTCCGACAGTAGGGAATACCTGCACTTCTTGCCTTTTCCGGCAATCCTGATTAGCATCCGTTCGCTGATGATGTCTTGGGGTGTCAGGTTCAGAAGTTCGCTTCGGCGTAGTCCGGCAGAGTAAATAAGAGAAATCATGCACCTGTGTTTCCGATTGGATAACTGTGCAAAGATGCTTTTCATTTCTTCCCGGCTTAATACTTCGGGCAATGCCTTGTACTCTTTTGCACGGGCTATCCCGCCATAATATTGCCGCTTGCCTTTCCGGACTTTCTCGTAATAGAACTTGATAGCGTTGATGCGCATGTTCTGCTGGGTGGCGGATATGTGCTTTTCCTTTACCATGTGGAGCATATAGCTGTTTATGTCCTCGACCGTCAGCAGGTCAAGGTCTTGCCCCTTGTGGTATTCCATGAAGTCGCTGAAATAGATTTTATAGGCTTTTATGGTGGAAAGGCTGTACCGCTTCTGTTCCAGCAGTTCGAGGTAGCCTCTCGGCAGTATGTATTCCCTTTTAGGTTTGGGATGCCGCACGTAAACCCGGCTGTAATCAATATAGGCGTGGGGCGAATAGCGGTCATAGAAATCCGGCAGTTTAAAAGCGGTGGCAGGTATGTAGGCAGAACTATTGCCTGTCTTTTCCACGTCCGTATCTTGGGCGAGCAGCAGGGCGACAGCCTGACTGTTTACATACTCTATCCGTATGTAGTCCGCACCGTTTCTTTCTTCCTTGTACAGAACGATGCTTCCTCTCTGTTTCTGAACCTTATCCATGTCGCTGAATTTTGCTTCGCTCCAAAGATAAGATAAAAATATCACTTTTTGAACATCTGTTCAAAAATAATAGAGGTTAAAAAAACAAAAGAGTATCAGGCTTTAAGCAGCGAATAGATATGGCGAAAATTTTCTGCCAGTTCGTCCACGTTCAGACCGTTCAGAAATGCTTGTTCGTATGACAGTCCTAAAAACATTTGCCGGAACAAGATAGCCGTTTTCTTCACGTCCGTGTTGCTCCTGATTTCCCCGCTTTCTTTTGCCTTCTGTATGACTTTCTCCCATAGGTCATAGTCTTGTCGGTAGATTTTCTCAATTTTCTGCCTGATACCCGGATAGTACATGCGCACTTGTGACAGGAAATGAAAGTAGTAGAAGTTAGGACTACAATCATGCGGGCTGCTATTATCGCCAATCAGTTCAACAATCCTTTTCATGGAAGCGGCTACTCCCGCCACGTATTGCCCGATGAACTCCGTCAACGTATCGGCAGGAGCGGCAAACTTGTTTTCCGGTTCGTGCATTTGCAACACGTATTTGTCCGCCACAGCCATGAATAAATCCAACTTGTGCGGAAAATAATAAACGATACCCGTTTTTGTCACCCCGCAGGCTTTGGCAAGCGTGATGATGCTTGCTTTCTCGTAGTTCATCCTGACAAATACGCCGAACGCTTTATCTATTACTTCTTCACGGTTAGTTATTATCATACACGTTTGTTTTTAATCGGTTACGAAGATACGGATTTTGTTTTAACCATTTGTACCCCAGTGCTTTTTTTTAGTGCAAGGTGCAAGTATATATTTATATATATAGCTTGCACCTTGCACTAACCCAAAAATATTTATTATCAGATATTTGCGAGTTTCAAAAGAAAGCCGTATCTTTGAACCCGAAAGTTAGGCAGACAAACAGCGGTCAAAGTTGGACAAGCCCAACATCTGAAAATCGTTACTGTTTCGTTACCTATTTGAAATTTTGAAAGCGAAGTAGCTGAAATATAAGCGGTTAGAGTTGTAGGTTCAAACCCCTGTCTCTCCGCAAAACTAACCGGACAATACCGGACAGTAAGCAGACAAGTCCCACAAATTCAATGATTTGTGGGACTTTTTTTATTCCCTTGTGTCTGCCTTAAAGTACACCTTTTCGCCCCAAAAAGACAAAGTTCGTAACCTAACTCGTACCCCCGACAAACAAAAACGGAAAGGGGGTACAGATTGTCCGAAATTGGCGAAGTCCTGTCGCTATTTGGCTTGCCTGCATAGAACTCATTTTTAGAGAATTACAATAGTTTTGCAATTTAAAAAGTGAGTTATGAAATCGACATTCAACATTTGCTTTTACGCAAAGAAAGACAAGCAGAAAGCCAACGGTGCGTACCCCCTTTTCGCCCGTATCACAGTGGACGGCGTGGCGAGCCGTTTTAATACCAAGCTGGACGTGCTGCCCTCTATTTGGGACGGCAAAATGGGCAAGGCTACCGGACGTACTTCGGAAGCCAGCCGCATAAACCGTATGCTGGACGATATAAACGCATCCTTGAACACCATTTACCACGAAATGCAACGGCGTGACAACTACGTGACCGCCGAGAAAGTGAAGAACGAGTTTTTAGGTCATAGCGAGAGCCACGAAACAATCCTTACCCTGTTCCAAAAGCACAATGACGATGTGAAGCAGTTGGTCGGCATATCCAAGACAATAGCGACTTACCGCAAGTATGAAGTCACCCGCCGCCACCTTGCCGAGTTCATTCAAAGCAAGTACAACGTATCGGACATATCCATTAAGGAGATAAGCCCGATGTTCATTACCGATTTTGAATTGTATTTGCGTACCGCCTGCAAGTGCGGCTACAACACCACCGCCAAGTTCATGCAGTTCTTCAAGCGTATCATCATCATTGCCCGCAACAATGGCATACTGGTGAACGACCCTTTCGCCAGTTACAAAATCCGGCTGGAGAAAGTGGACAGGGGGTATCTGACAGAGGACGAGATTAAAATCATCCTCAAAAAGAAAATGGTTTCCGAGCGGCTGGAACACGTCAGGGACTTGTTCATCTTTGCCTGCTTCACCGGGCTTGCCTATATAGATGTAGCCGGGCTTACGCAAGACAACATTCGCAAATCTTTTGACGGCAACATTTGGATAATGACAAAGCGGCAAAAGACGAATACGGATGTTAATGTTCCTCTGCTGGATATTCCCAAGATGATTTTGAAGAAGTACAAGGGCAAGTTACCGAATGGCAAGATACTTCCCGTAATCAGCAATCAGAAGCTAAACGCCTACTTGAAAGAGATTGCCGATATATGTGGTATTAAAAAGAACTTGACATTTCACCTTGCGAAACATCATACAATCTCTATCTAATTGAAAATTAAACAGTTATTTCTGTTTAATTAATATCAGGTAACGATTTAGAAACGAGCGAATTACAATATTCTGTTTTCTTTTGCCTCTGTCAAAGAACGATTCTTTCAATGCAAATATACACTTTACTTGTGACAAAAGCAATCTTTTTCTACATTTAATCGACTTACAGTCAGCCTTAAAGAGGGTATCTGGTCTCATTCCATCTTCTTCCTCAAAAATAACATAGCAGTCTAAATTGGTTTATGTATGGGATAGGTCTTGTTCATTCGATCCGGTAGACTACTATACATAAAAGTATAAAGGCGAGATACGACAAGGAGATGCCATGCTTTTGTGTAAGGGGAATCTCTCTTAGCTTATCGCAGACCATGTATAGCTAAGTGTTTTGAGAATAAACAGTCTGTAAAAAACGGAAAGACACCGATTATGGGCCGTATCACCATCAATGGAACCCAAGCCGGTTTCAGTTGTAAGAAAGAAGTGTCCCTCGCTTTGTGGGACGTCAAAACCAACCGGGCCAAAGGCAAGTCCGAGGAGGCCCGTACACTCAATCAGGAGCTTGACAATATCAAGGCGCAAATCACCAGGCACTACCAGTACATCTGCGACCACGACAGTTTTGTTACAGCCAAGAAAGTCTATAACCGCTATGTCGGCTTCTCAGAGGAATGCCACACCCTTATGAACCTTTTCAGGGAACAGCTGGAACCGTATAAAAAGAAAATCGGCATAGAGAAAGCCGAAAGCACCTACTGCGGTCTGGTTGCCGATTACAAGAGTCTCCTGCTTTTCATGAAAAGCAAGAAGAATGCAGAGGATATTGTCATCGAAGAACTTGAGAAATCATTCATCGAGGATTACTACAACTGGATGCTCGGTACATGCGCTTTGGCAAACTCCACTGTCTTCGGGCGTGTCAATACCTTGAAGTGGCTGATGTATATCGCGCAGGAAAAAGGCTGGATACGGGTTCATCCGTTCGCATCATTCGAGTGTATGCCCGAATACAAGAGGCGTTCTTTCCTTTCCGAAGAGGAACTGCAAAGGATAATCCATATAGAACCGAGATACAAACGCCAGCGTGCCATGCGCGACATGTTCCTGTTCATGTGCTTCACCGGTCTTTCCTATGTGGACTTGAAAGCCATAACATACGATAATATCCATACCGACTCCGACGGCGGTACATGGCTGATGGGCAACCGTATAAAAACGGGAGTGGCGTATGTCGTAAAATTATTGCCCATTGCTATCGAACTGATTGAAAAATATAGGGGTACGGATGAAAAGAAAGACTCCCCGAATGTGTCTTTCCGGTAGGTGAATACAATGCCATGCGGCTCAGTCTTGGAATCATAGGCAGGAAATGCAACTCCGGGGCGAGGTCACCCCGCACATCGGACGCCACGCATTTGCCGTTCTGGCCATACTCAAGGGGATGCTGCTGGAAACTCTTCAGAAAGTGTTTGGGCATAAGTCCATCACATACGTCCTGCGCATCCATTCACTTGTCCGGCGCAGGCGGGGCAATCTTTTTCTGGAAGTCGCCCATCTGTACGACCAGCGTGCTGACCAGCTTTCTCAACTCCTAATACGCGCTTGTTTCAATAATTGTCAGTTCCATACTAAAATTCTTTTTAAGATTCTGAATATGCGACAAAGTAACGCACATCCTATATCCTTTCCAAACAGATAATATCAGAGTCTTCCGTTGGCGTGCATTGGCGTATCCAACGTTAAAAGAGAAGGTCCTTCACCTGCATCCATGCGGCAACGGAACTTCCATTCCCTTACTTGTTTTCCATAAATTTATAGGATTAATTTCTGGTGCATGATATTAATAGTCATTATTCTGTCTGCTTTTTTTGCTTGCATAATTGCAGCTAACAGTTATCTATTCCAGAACGCATTGTTATGGAAAATGGCAAGCTGTTTTGTTGGTTTATGGATATTGTGTATGATAATTACCGTCTTCGTTTGTCGTAAACTTGAATGCTCTAATTAAAACAGTACGGTTGTCATGCTTTGTGTGTTTTATTATAAATATTATGAATTATTTGGAATTGATATGTAATATAGATAATTTTGCAGTCGGGAAATGGTTTCGGGAGGTTTACGCCTTCCGAATGAAAAGGGAACCCGGTGAAAATCCGGGACAGTACCCGCTGCTGTGAGTCCACAAAAACGGACATCGAACTTTTGCCACTGGTGTAATACCGGGAAGGCACGATGACCGGGACGAGTCAGAAGACCTGCCATGACCGGAATGAGATTTACACCTGCGGGATATACGGGTCGTAATCAAATAAGGAATAGCTCATCGGCCATTCAATATTTGAAGACAGACATATTCCCGTTCGTGTAAGTCCGCACGAACGGGAATTTTTTGTGTTTGTTAATAATATGTTTTACATTAAAATGAGTGACCTATGAAAAGAAAATTACGCTTTCTGGCAGGTGCCTGTCTATTTACCGCAACCGCCTTGTTCTCTGGCTGTAGCTCGGACGATGACTTTTTGATGGACCCGGTTGATTCCGGAACTTCGCAAACCCGTGCTGTGACAAATTCGGACGGTACTTTAACTATCACTTTCGATGATTTCGATCCCGGCATGTTAGCAGGACCTACCTCGGCCGGAGAAAATCTTTATTCGTACCAAGGGTATCCTCAAGTAACCACCATTTACGACAATACTCCGGAAGAATATCTCTTCCTTTCAATGTTTAATACTGTAGGTGGAAGCACAGAGTATTCCAGCGGCGGCATCGCACTTTCCAACTGGAACATCCGCTCCAATCAGTCGGGAAATACCGGAGACTGGTGGTATTCTTATCTAAACCAATGTTCTGTCTATAACACTGCGGTGGAAGCGGAAGGACAGAATAAGGAAGCCGGGCACAGCGGTTCCAATTTCGGTGTCGTTTACGGATATGTGGATGCTTACAATCAGGCATGGATGGCTAAACCAGAATTTTATTTCAATGTTCCCCGGAAATTGGTCGGCCTGTGGATCTGCAACACCTCATACACTTATGGTGTCATTACTTATGGTAATCAGTTCGGTTCTACGGGGGTAGCGACTCCTCTGAAAGAGATGAAAGGGTATTTCCAAGTGAATCTGGAATGTTATGATGCGAATGGCGGTCTGATCCGCACTTACAAACGTCTTTTAGCCGATTATCGTAACGGCCAACAACAGGTTGATCCTATCACGACATGGGATTATTGGGAAATCAATGCCGAAGGGGTGCAAAGTGTGAAATTCAACTTCGAGGGTTCGGATTCGGGAGCATACGGTTTGAATACTCCGGCTTATATCTGTATTGATGATATCACCATACAATAAAAAGAATACAAGGATATCCCTTCTGTCGGGGGTATCCCTGTTATTTTTCTAAAATCCACACATCATGCATCGTTTTCACTATTTTATTATTTCTGCTTGTATGCTGTTCACCTCCTGCAACAAGGATGAAGTCATTACCGAAGAAGTAGGAGGACAACCTATAATAGAACTTGACAGCGAGACCGGTATTTACACGGTCAAGGTCGATCACGAATTGACTATCGCCCCGACATACCAGAATGTTGAAGATGCTCTTTTTGCTTGGACGATAGACGGTACGCTGGTTTCTTCGGGTCCGTCTCTTCAACGTACATGGAATGAATGCGGGGATTTTTATGTCAAACTAAGAGTAGACAATGCGGAAGGCTATGCCGAAGAGGAACTGAAAGTAGAAGTGAAAGAACTCACCCCTCCGGTCATCTCACTGGCACTACCTTCGCAGGGGCTAAAAGTCGTCCGGAATACCGATTACACATTTACTCCCGATATTCAGCATTCGGATGTCGAAGGGTTCAAAATCGAATGGGTACGGGAAGGAAAAATCGTTTCCACCGAGAATACTTATACTTTCAATGAAAAAGAACTCGGTGTTTATACGGTGACAATCAACGCTTCCAATATAGATGGGACAACAACGAAAGACGTAAGCGTAGAGGTCGTGGAAACGATGCCCTACGTTGTCAAATTCCCGACCCCGTCTTACCTGCAAACATCCACGGACAGGTACACTTTTGCCGACCGTCCTGTTTTCCTGCGTCCGTTGTTGGAGTATTTCGACAATCCCCGTTTTGAGTGGAGTGTGGACGGTCAGGTCATGGAAGGAGAAGTGGAACGCATGTTCAAGTTCACGCCGTCCGCACCCGGAGAATACACCGTCTCCTGTACTGTGTCGGAAGACACACCGACGGAAAAAATAAGCAGGAATATCGACAAAGGGAAAACGGCTGTCACTGCCACCGTAAAAGTCGTTTGTGTGGACAAAAAGGAACAAGACGGCTTCCGGGCTTCGGGAAGTTCCAAGCTCTGGAATAAAGTCTATGAATATACCCCAGCTCCCGGCCAATTTATCAACGAGACGAGCACGATAGGCGGTATGACCGGCAACGAAACATCCCCTGAAGCGGCTGTCGCATGGGCAACACAGCGTTTGAAAGACAAACTGCACGTCTCTTTAGGTTCTTTCGGGGGTTATATCATCGTCGGCTTCGACCACAGTATTCCCAATTCGGGTAACCAATATGATTTCTGTGTTCAGGGGAACGCCTTTGACGGCAGTTCCGAACCGGGTATCGTATGGGTCATGCAAGATATAAACGGAAACGGATTGCCGGATGACGAGTGGTACGAACTGAAAGGATCTGAAGCAGGCAAGGAAGAAACAATACAGAATTTTGAAGTGACCTATTACCGTCCGGAAGGCAAAAAAATGGATGTCCAATGGATCAGTTCCGACGGTAGAAACGGCTGGGTAGACTATCTGTCCGCTTATCATACACAAGACTATTATTATCCGGCTTGGATTTCGGAAAACAGTTATACCCTGACAGGCACTTGTCTGGCCGCCCGCAACACCCAAGATTCTCAAACCGGTTATTGGGATAATCAGAGTTATGACTGGGGGTACGTGGATAATTTCGGAAACGACCAGATAGAAGGCGGCAGTACGGTGGATGGAAGCGGACAAAGGAACGGTTTCAAAATTTCCAATGCCATCCATGCCGATGGAACGGAAGCCAATCTGCAATATATTGACTTTATCAAAATACAATGCGGTGTTCTGGCCAAAAGCGGCTGGCTGGGCGAAGTTTCTACGGAGGTATTTTCTTTTGAGGATCTAACCAAATAATAAAAATTACAAGTATGAAAATTTATTTTCTTCCCATGCTCCTATCCTTGTTCTTTTTGGGAGCGTGTGACAAAAACGATGAAATTATACCTGAAGATGCAGATGAAAATTTCATCACATCGGTCGTGATGACCGTGGACGGGAAATCGTACACGGCCGACATTACGGACAATACAGTAACAATAACCGTTCCCTATACGGTATCGCTGAACAACGCCGAAGTGGAATTCAAGTACACAACTTCTGCAACAATCATACCTGATCCTGAAACGGTAACGGACTGGGATAACGAACGAACCTTCCGGGTGACATCCTATAACGGAGATGCCCGCGAATATACCTATAAGGTCGTGAAAAGCGAGATAGAATCTGACGGAGATGTGGAGTTGAAGACCACCGAGGAGGTAGCTTCTTTTGCCGCAACCAAAACAACCGTTGTCAAAGGGAACCTGATTATCGGCTCTGATGCGGAAGAGGCAGAAAAAATCACTGACATATCTGCATTGGCATCTTTGAAAGAGGTTACTGGCAACATTGTCATTCGTAACAGTTACAACGGTGCAGACTTGACAGGGTTGGATAATATCGTTTCTGCCGGAGGTTTACAGGTAGGTTCGACCGATGTCGCCTCGAAAGCTACGGAACTTCACATGATTTCCATGAAAGCATTGGAAACGCTCTCCGGAGACATATCGGTATATAACGACCAAGTGACGTATGTCCTATTCGAGAAACTGGCAACTATTGAAGGAAGCGTGATGTTCAATGCGTCGTCGTTACAGAGTTTTGAGTTTCCGGTTCTGACTACTGTAGGTCAGGATCTGAATCTTCAAGGACTCAATGAAGAGAACACAGCAGCCGGTTCGATTGCGTCTTTGGAAATACCGGAACTGACAAGTGTCGGAGGGGTCTTGTCCGTAAACAATCTTGCCAAGCTGACTTCCATGAGCTTCCTTAAGCTGAAAGAGACCGGTGGCCTTGATTTCCATACCGTCCCCGTGATGTTGGAAACCATCAACCTTCCGGAAATCGAAACAGTAAACGGAAGTATTATTATGGAAGCCAATATGGAAGCTCCTCCTACCGGTAGTTTTGTTCCCCAACGAAATGACGTGCTTCAGGCTTTCGGTGGAATGGACAAACTGACAACGATAAAGGGACAGATAAAGATAAAGAATTTCACGGCACTCAAACAACTTCCCGACTGGAGCAAGATCACCACACTTGGAAGCATCACGCTGGATTATCTTGAAGATGTGAGCGGAACACTGCTGTTGCCGAACGCCCGATTTGAAACCTTCGGAGAAACAGCGCCCCAGATTGAAATTATAAACAAGGTGCAGCTCTCCAAAATTGAAACAGCCGAAGATTTGTCAAATGTAAATTTTGTCATCACCAGTCTCACGAATAATAAGTTCCCTGAAATCACGTTCAAGAATATCAAAGACTTCACTTGTAAGCCAACCACCAACAATACCGATTATACCATATCGACAATTCAACATGTATATGGAAATCTAAATGTGACAGGCCAAATGCGAAGCAATGCCAAATTTCCCGACTTGGAAATCATAGATGGATATGGATATATCCAAATACCCATGTTTGCTTCAATCACAATGCCAGTCTTGAAAGAAGTGGGAGGACAGTTCTATTTATCTGGAAATTTTACCAGTTGTAACTTGCCCTTACTATCCAAAGTTTGTTGTTCAGCTTCTCCTGTATATTATAAAGAGGGAGAGGGTTCGTTAGCAATATCTTTACAAAGTAAATCGCTGGATATTCCGGAATTGCTTCACGTAGGAGGTGAAGGGTTGTTCGTTAATAAAGCAACAGGCATTACTTGTGATAAATTACAGACTATAGATGGTACGCTACAGATAAAAAGTGCGACTTCTCTTTCTCAGGAAACACTTTCCATGGAGAAGTTGGAGACCTTGCATGGGGTTGTTTTTGACGGTTTGACGAAATTTACCGACTACACTTTCTTCGGCAAGTTTATAGAAAACGGAATGATTACGGGGGAAAGTTGGAGCGTGACGAAATGTGGGTATAACCCAACCTTCCAAAATATGAAGGACAAACAATATACGCAGCAGGATTAAACCTTATACCTTAACCAGAGTACCCGTAATGATTCGGGTACTCTTTTTTATCCGAATGACAATGAGCAGAACAATACAACGGATTTGCCTTTTTCTTTTCTGCCTGCCAGTTTTCGGCAGTTGCATGAAATGGGATTACGGAGAGATGGAAGATTTCTCTGTATCGGCCTCTGGTCTTTTCATTACCAACGAGGGGAATTTCCAGTACAGCAATGCCACGCTTTCCTACTACGATCCCGCCACGTGCGAAGTGGAGAATGAAGTGTTTTACCGTGCCAACGGGTTCAAGTTGGGCGATGTGGCCCAGTCTATGGTTATCCGGGACGGTATAGGCTGGATCGTGGTGAACAACTCGCATGTGATTTTCGCCATCGACATCAATACTTTCAAGGAAGTGGGCCGTATCACAGGTTTCACCTCACCCCGGTATATCCATTTTCTGTCGGATGAGAAAGCCTATGTGACGCAGATATGGGACTACCGTATCTTCATCATCAACCCCAAGACATACGAGATTACCGGCTATATCGAATGTCCAGACATGGACATGGAATCGGGTTCCACCGAACAAATGGTACAATACGGCAAGTACGTCTATGTGAACTGCTGGTCGTACCAGAACCGCATCCTGAAAATCGACACGGAGACGGACAAGGTCGTGGACGAACTGACCATCGGCATACAACCTACTTCGCTGGTCATGGACAAATACAACAAGATGTGGACCATCACGGATGGCGGTTACGAGGGCAGCCCATACGGTTACGAGGCACCGTCTCTCTATCGTATAGACGCCGAGACTTTCACCGTAGAGAAACAGTTCAAGTTTAAGCTGGGCGACTGGCCTTCGGAAGTCCAGCTCAACGGTACACGGGATACACTTTACTGGATCAACAACGATATTTGGCGAATGCCGGTGGAAGCCGACCGTGTTCCCGTCCGGCCTTTTCTGGAGTTTCGGGACACCAAATACTACGGCCTTACGGTCAATCCCAACAACGGGGAGGTATATGTGGCCGACGCTATTGATTACCAGCAACAAGGTATCGTGTATCGCTATTCGCCGCAAGGCAAGCTGATCGATGAATTTTACGTGGGAATCATTCCGGGAGCTTTCTGCTGGAAATAACGAGGAAGGAGGACAAAAATGAAAAGACATCTTATTCTATTGTTCGTGGGGGTAAGCCTGCCCTTTCTGCTTGCCGCCCAGCAGAAAAATTCCGTCAGCATTACCAAAAGGGTACTACGTATTCCGGAGGTTACGGTGGTGGGCAAACGACCTATGAAGGATATAGGCGTGCAACGAACCCGTTTCGATTCCATCGCCATGAAAGAGAACATCGCCTTATCTATGGCCGATGTGCTGACATTCAACTCATCCGTTTTTGTCAAGAACTACGGACGCGCCACGTTATCCACCGTGGCTTTCCGGGGTACCTCTCCCTCGCATACCCAAGTGACGTGGAATGGTATGCGCATTAACAACCCGATGCTGGGCATGACGGATTTTTCCACCATCCCTTCTTACTTTATCGATGATGCCTCGCTGCTGCACGGAACGTCATCGGTAAACGAAACGGGCGGCGGCTTGGGTGGTCTGGTCAGGCTCTCCACTTCTCCGGCCAACCATGAAGGGTTCGGGTTGCAGTACGTGCAGGGAGTGGGGTCGTTCAGCACGTTCGACGAGTTTCTCCGCCTGACCTACGGTGACAAACACTGGCAGTCCTCCACCCGTGTGGTGTATTCCTCTTCCCCCAACGACTACAAATACCGAAACCGGGACAAGAAGGAAAACATCTATGACGAGGACAAGAACATCATCGGTTCCTATTACCCGACGGAACGCAACCGCAGCGGGGCTTATAAGGATCTGCACGTCTTGCAGGAAATTTATTATAACACGGGCGAAGGCGACAAGTTCGGGCTAAACGCCTGGTATATCAATTCCAACCGGGAACTGGCGATGCTCAGCACGGATTACGGGAACGACATGGACTTCGAGAACCGCCAAAGGGAGCAGACGTTTCGCGGCGTCCTCTCGTGGGATCGCGTGCGGGAGAAATGGAAGGTCGGTGTAAAAGGCGGCTATATACACACATGGATGGCCTATGATTACAAGCGGGACAAGGGAAACGGCGAAATGGCTTCGATGACCCGCTCACGCAGTAAGATTAACACGTTCTACGGAAGTGCGGACGGGGATTATGCTCCTTCAGAGAAATGGCTGTTCACGGCCGGTGTTTCCGTACACCAGCATTTGGTGGAAAGCGCGGACAAAAATATCATCTCGCAGGAAGGTAACAAGGCTGTTGTCGGGTATGACAAGGGACGTGTCGAGTTTTCCGGTTCCGTTTCTGCGAAATGGCGGCCTGTCGATCGTTTTGCCGCCTCGCTTGTCCTTCGCGAGGATATGTTCGGTACGGAATGGGCCCCGGTTATCCCGGCTTTCTTCATCGACGGGGTACTGTCGAAAAAAGGCAATATCGTGGCGAAAGCATCCATCTCCCGGAACTACCGTTTTCCCACGCTGAACGACCTCTATTTTCTGCCGGGCGGTAATCCCGACCTGAAAAGCGAGCACGGCTTCACATACGACGTGGGGTTGTCGTTCTCGGTGGGGAAAGAAAATGTATATGCTTTGAGCGGTGGTATCAACTGGTTCGATTCGCACATCGACGACTGGATCATCTGGCTACCCACAACCAAGGGATTCTTCTCCCCCAGAAACCTCAAAAAGGTACATGCTTACGGGGCAGAGACCAACGCCCACCTTGATATAATGCTCGGAAAGGACTGGAAACTGGATATGAACGGAACTTTCTCGTGGACTCCCTCGATCAACGAGAGCGAACCGATGAGTCCGGCAGACCAATCCGTCGGCAAACAGTTGCCATACGTGCCGGAGTTTTCCGCAACGGTGACCGGACGTCTGTCATGGCGGACATGGAGCCTGCTTTACAAATGGTGTTATTACAGCCAGCGTTATACCATGTCGAGTAATGACTATACCCTGACGGGCTATCTGCCCCCTTACTTCATGAATAACGTGACACTGGAAAAACAGCTCTCTTTCCGATGGGCCGATCTGTCGCTAAAGGGCAGCATCAACAACCTGTTCGATGAAGAATACCTTTCCGTATTGTCCCGTCCCATGCCGGGCATCAATTTCGAGATATTCATCGGCATAACACCCAAGTTCGGAAAAAACAAAAATAGTAAACGATAATCTGCATCAATATGAACGCATTAAAGAATTTAAGCCTGATTTTGTTGCTTTCTCTGGCATTTACAGGCTGCCACAACAAAAGCTCAAAAATCAATGATTTCAACCTGCTGCTTTATGCTCCCGAATATGCCTCCGGCTTCGACATCAAAGGGGCGGACGGGAAGGAAAGCGTACTGATAACCGTCAGGAATCCCTGGCAGGGAGCGGACAGTGTAACCACATGGCTGTTTATCGTCCGCAACGGTGAAGAGGTTCCCGAAGGGTTTGCAGGACAGGTACTCAAAGGAGACGCCAAACGTATCGTGGCGATGTCTTCCACTCATATCGCCATGCTTGACGCAATCGGTGAAGTCCGGTGTATAACCGGCGTTTCGGGAATCGACTACATTTCCAACCCAGACATCCAAGCCCGCCGCGACAGTATTGGCGATGTCGGCTATGAAGGGAACATCAACTACGAGTTGCTGCTCTCGCTCGATCCCGACCTCGTTCTGCTCTATGGGGTGAACGGCGCAAGCGCAATGGAAAGCAAACTCGAAGAACTCGACATACCGTTCATGTATGTCGGCGATTATCTTGAAGAGTCGCCTCTCGGCAAGGCCGAATGGATGGTAGTGCTTTCAGAAGTCACAGGAAAACGTGAGAAGGGTGAAAAAGCCTTTGCCGCAATCCCGGTCAGATACAACGCCTTGAAAAAGAAAGTGGCCGACAGTACCCTCGGCACTCCTTCGGTTATGCTTAATGTTCCCTATGGCGACTCGTGGTTCATGCCTTCAACCCAAAGTTATGTAGCCCGCTTGATTACTGATGCGGGAGGCCGCTATATCTACCAGAAGAACACGGGAAACGCTTCTATCCCCATTGACTTAGAAGAAGCATATCTGCTCGCGTCGGATGCGGACATGTGGTTGAACGTGGGAATGGCGAACTCCCTTGACGACTTGAAGGCATCATGTCCGAAATTCACCGATACCCGATGTTTCAAAAATGGAGAGGTGTATAACAACAACGCCCGTACCAACACAGCCGGGGGTAACGACTATTACGAGTCTGCCGTCGTGAATCCTGACATCGTGCTCCGCGACCTCGTGAAGATATTCCATCCTGAACTGGTGCAGGAAGAGTGTGTGTATTACAAGCAACTGAAATAGATGCGTTCCCGTTCGACTATATTATTCTCCATATTGATTACGCTCACGGTCGGTCTTTTTTTACTGGACTTGGCCGTGGGAGCTGTCAACATTCCGATCCGCGATGTATGGGCAGCACTGACCGGGGGAAATTGTTCCCGTGCCACGGAAAAAATCGTACTCAACATACGCCTCATAAAAGCTATAGTGGCACTGTTGGCCGGGGCTGCCTTATCGGTCAGCGGTCTTCAGATGCAGACCCTCTTCCGTAATCCTCTTGCCGGTCCCTATGTCCTTGGCATCAGTTCCGGTGCAAGTCTCGGTGTGGCACTTGTGGTACTTGCCGGGATCGGTTCATCAATAGGCATTGCCGGAGCAGCGTGGGTGGGTGCGGCTGTCGTGTTGCTCGTGATAACTGCCGTCGGACAGCGAATAAAAGACATCATGGTAATCCTGATTCTGGGCATGATGTTCTCATCGGGCGTAGGTGCTGTCGTGCAGATATTGCAGTACCTCAGCAAAGAGGAATCGCTGAAAGCCTTTGTCATTTGGACGATGGGGGCTTTGGGTGACGTCACCTCCGGACAACTTCTGATTCTTGTTCCATCGGTGTTTGCCGGACTGCTGTTGGCTGTACTGACCATCAAACCGCTTAACCTCCTGCTGTTCGGAGAGGAATATGCCGTAACAATGGGACTGAATATTCGGCGTTCACGCAGCCTGTTGTTTCTCTCGACAACGCTGCTCGCCGGAACGATAACCGCTTTTTGCGGTCCGATAGGTTTCATAGGTCTCGCTATGCCTCATGTCACAAGAATGCTTTTCCAAAATAGCGATCATCATGTCCTTCTGCCCGGAACAATTCTTTCGGGAGCATCGATATTGCTTCTTTGCGACATCATTTCTAAAATATTCACCTTGCCGATCAACGCCATTACAGCTCTATTGGGAATCCCAATCGTCGTATGGGTGGTTTTACGCAACAAATCCATCACCGCATGATAGAATTACAGCATTTTTCCATAGGTTACAAAGAAAACTCGTTGCTCCACGAGGTAAATGCCACGATAAAAAAAGGTCAACTGACAGCCCTTATCGGAAGAAACGGGACAGGAAAATCGACGTTGCTCCGCGCCATAGCCGGTCTGAACCGGTGTTATTCCGGAAAAATCATTCTCGACGGGCACGACATCGCCTGCATGAAAACCGAAGATATGGCAAAAACGCTGGCTGTCGTCACGACCGAGCGCACGCGCATCGCCAACCTGCGGTGCAAGGATGTCGTAGCCATAGGCCGTGCTCCTTATACCAACTGGATAGGTAGGATGCAAGAAACAGATAAGGAGATAGTCATGCAATCGCTCATTTCGGTGGGAATGGAGGCTTATGCAAACCGCACGATGGATAAAATGTCGGATGGCGAATGCCAGCGTGTGATGATTGCTCGTGCATTGGCACAGGATACTCCTATCATTCTCCTTGATGAACCGACTTCCTTTCTTGACATGCCTAATCGCTACGAACTTGTGGCGTTGCTTCGTAGGCTTGTCCACGACGAGAAAAAATGTATCATGTTCTCGACACATGAACTTGACATCGCGTTGTCCATGTGCGATTCGATAGCATTGTTAGATACCCCGAATTTAAGTTGCTTGACCGCGTCTGAAATGCAGAAAAGCGGATACATTGACAGACTTTTCCAAAATGAAAACATCCGTTTCGACTCCTTATGCGGTACAATGATTTTGAAACAATGAGTATATACACTGTAGAAAATTTTACTTCAGACATCACTGTTGAAGGATACATCGCCGAATTCCGTGACGAACCACATTTTCTTGAACTTTGCAAACAATGTACCAATTACGGTAAAAGTTGGGGGTGTCCTCCATTTGATTTTGATACGGAATCGTTTCTCCGACAATACAAGTATGCACATCTTATGGCAACGAAGATAATCCCTGAAGACAAAGATATTCCGATTGAATATACACAAAAACTCATTTTACCGGAACGGATACGAATCGAGAGCGAATTATTGGATATGGAACGGAAATATGGAGGGCGTTCATTTGCCTATATAGGTAAATGTCTTCACTGCTCAGATAACGAGTGTACGCGTAACTGCGGCACACCATGCCGACACCCGGAAAAAGTGCGTCCGTCACTCGAAGCCTTCGGATTTGACATAGCCAAAACGCTTTCTGAACTTTTTAACATCGAACTTCTTTGGGGAAAGGATGGCAAATTACCTGAATATCTTGTTCTCGTAAGCGGATTTTTTCATAATGAATACGAACTTTGCAACATAGCATACTAATGATTCGGACATGAAATAAACAGACAAACTAACCACATTCGGTTCAATCTGTTTTGTGATTTCAAATGAATTATAGTTAGATATGTAAAAAGCGACGCTGGAGCTTGAAATAAGTAACGGTTTATCGGTGTATTCTCCGTTAAACCGTCCTGTTTTCGTTAAACGAAAACACAACTTGCTGTCCGCAGGAGCGGACCACATTTATCCAATAATTATTGTGTATTAGCCCATTGTATGGCTATTCTCCTGTGATTTACGAGGCATTTCCATCAGGTGTTTGCCGGCTGCTCTCCCCATAAAAGGGTGGATATCTCTCCATAATCATATGACTTACGTCCATAATTCGGGAATAAGGAGGCGAATATACGGGAAATCTGCCCTTTACATGCCCTATTGTCCATTAATGGATTGTTACTTCTACACATCTACAAATGGAGAGCGGCAGTGAGCCGTATATGGTTTATGGTTTTTCTGCATTATCTTCATTAATGGATTACTACTTCTACACTTCTGCAAATGGAGAATGTAGCCGTGTACACCTTATGGTCTTCCTTCATAATTCTCCATTAACGGATTAATACTTTTACACTCCCATAGACCGATAATTTAAGAATCCGTATCCGGACGGATGCGCGCTCTCACGCCTGCCCATAAGGATTAAAAAGGAACGGTGGACAAGGAAACGGAATCCCGCTCGCTTTTCCACACCACTACGGGCCTCTGATGTCGCCTCCGCATAGGAAGAACCGTCCGAACGGAACGGCATCTCCGTCCCCCCCGTCATGTGTATCATGACAATAACTGACTTTGGATGACTATAAGTGACAGGTGGTTTCATCCTGTTCTCTTCTTCCTTTATTTTGTATTCCGAGACAATACCAGTTGTGTAATTTAATAATTTAAGATTTTAAAATATGGATTCAGAAAAGGAAAAGAACCGGCTTTCCGATATCGTTCTCGAGAGGGTCGGACTCACGGGGAACCTTCTGTCAGCTCCCGTTTCCCCATCCCTGGAACCAGTGGTGGAGATACCAAGTCATGGAAGTCAGGTCCGGGCAGGGAAAGTGACAGGTCCGGAGGAATACAAGAGGAGATTTCTGGTTCCCGCTCCCAGAGCCGCTGAGTGGAAGACCGCCTACATTGATGGGAGACTGCACCGCCGGATCGCCATGCTGGTCAGGGCCGCCGGCTGCGGCAGCATCTCCGGTTTTATCATCCGGTTGTTGGAACTCCATATGGAGGAACACAGGGAGGACATCGCCTCCCTGCTCGGTGAGGTCTACCGTCCCTGGGATGAGGACGGACAGCCGGGAGGAACACCTCGCCGATAAAACGTTGTCATTGTCCAAGAAGGCATATCATGACAGGAAAGAACGTAAAAGAGCGGATTGGTCTTGGCGGGATGGACGCGGACCGCATCCGTGAGATCATGGGGGAAGCGCCTGCCTGTCCCCGGAAGAGACGTGGAACGTCCGGTAACGACATTATACGTCCCGCAAGGAAAAATGGCCCCATGCAACCGTCCGTCTACGGGGAGGAATACCTGCATGGCATTGCGGGCGTGCAGCGTCGGTCGCTGCATATTCCCGCCGCCCTGCACCGGAAACTGTCCATCCTGGCGGGAGCCTCGAGAAACGGAAAGGTCACTCTGGAGGGGTTCATCAACCACCTTGTCTCGCGGCATCTGGAAGAATACAGGGAAACGACGGACATGATTCTGGAGGAGTCCCTGCCCGGCCCGGTCATAAAGGCTCGTCCCCCATGACAGGGGATCTCCCCCGATGGGAGCATTATTTTTGTTTCTGAAACAATAGTGTTTAACTTTTAATGAAAAAGAAGTATGATGAAAAAAGAAAAAGAGTTGTTGGTTGCCATCGCCAGCCAGAAGGGTGGCGTGGGAAAATCCGTCTTTACGGTACTGCTGGCCAGTGTCCTGCATTACCGCAAAGACGTGCGTGTGGCGGTTGTGGACTGTGACTCCCCGCAGCACAGCATCGCCCTGATGCGTGAGAGGGACATGGAGAATGTCATGAAAAATGACGACCTGAAGGTGAACCTGTACCGGCAGTACGAAAGAATCCGTAAGCCTGCCTATCCGGTCATCAAAAGCGACCCGGAAAAGGGGGTGGAAGACCTGCGGCGTTATATGGACGAAAAAGGGGAGACTTTCGATATCGTGCTCTTCGACCTTCCCGGAACGCTCCGCAGCGAGGGGGTGGTTCATACCGTTGCCGCGATGGACTATATCTTTGTCCCGCTCAAGGCGGACAATATCGTCATGCAGAGTTCCCTGCAGTTTACCAAGGTGCTGGAAGAGGAGCTGATCGCCAAGGGGAACTGCAACTTGAAAGGAATCCGGCTGTTCTGGAACATGGTGGATAGAAGGGGACGGAAGAATTTGTATGATGCCTGGAACCGGGTCATCCACAGGATGGGGCTGCGGCTGCTGTCCTCACACATTCCGAACACCCTCCGCTACAACAAGGAGGCGGACCCTGTCTGTAAGGGTGTCTTTCGTTCCACGCTGTTTCCACCCGATCCCCGTCAGGAGAAAGACTCCGGCCTTCCTGAACTGGTGGAGGAGATATGCCATGCCATCGGTCTGGAGGAATCCGATACCGAGCGGTAGCGGATGATAGGATACAGACACCTTGAATAAGGGCTTTTAGCCTAAGATAAAGTAAGATAATTGCATGATAATAAGTTTTTTACAGATGTGACTTCTCCTATAAAAGCATTACCTTAGTAGTGTAATGTGCGCCAAGAGGTCACACAAGTAATTGTTCAGCATCGTGTCTGAACCTATTGTTCCATCAATAGTAGCCTGAAGAGGCGTACGTGACTGGCAACGGTCGGGTGCGAAGCCCTCTTGACAACGACGTTCCAACCTAAGCATCATAGGCGAAGAATGTCAAAGCTGACTGATATGAGTAACCTAAGTGAATCGCCGTACCATCGTGACTATGAATTAGCTCACGGATATTTATGGGCCATTCCAAAAGGCAAGCAGTCAGGATAGTACGCTGTTACATCGTGCTACACGGATGTCGCACTGCTGGTGGATAGGCGGAGTCTAAGTCGGTCGTCAGTTATTTGTGCGAAACTTGGTAAGCCCGTATCTCTCCCGTCAGCCAATAACCGATGGGTGGCCAATTGTAAGAGCGGCCGAATGAGGTGCGGGTAAAGGATTGTGGAGAAAGCGAATGCCATGGTGTAATGCCCTGGATAAAGGTTTCAACGTCACCCTACGCGAAAGCGGGCAGACTTCCACAGGGTAATTCTTTGTGAAACGAATTGTAGAACTTCAAGTATAAAGAAACAGCAAAGGAACAAGGCGCAAGCCGAGTGTGCATCTTCAGCCGGACGCAAAACCGTGTGGAAAGGAATAGACTTCGCACGATGCGAACGTAAGGTATCAATCGTTCACTGACTGCTATGTTCGGTATTAATGCAGACTGAATCCTTAATCATTTATCCAAACTCTTGAAATATCAAAGCCTGATTTAAGTGCAGATAACTGATAGAGTTTGGATAAATGGAAAGTTTGAATAAAATACATTATTATCAATTTCTACAGATATTTTTCCTTGCGCTCACACCCCACTGCATATTTGAGAAAACAGAATGATTTAACATACTATTTTTCATATCCAATCTTTTTTAATACTCCCCATGATAATACTCACTATAAAAAGTCCAATCGAATAATTTTACGCGGTGATAAATGAAATTAATAGAAAGCGATTACCTTTGAAGAAAAAGTCTGTAATTTGGTCAAGAGAAAAGTACAATAGGTCAAAACATGGATATTATAATTCGCTTTATTTGCACTACCATTTTAAATCTAATTGTATTAATCCTTATTATAAACTTTAATATCTGCACTATGAAGAGAAAAGTACTATTAAGCACATTGTTTCTAATACTACATTTCACTGTAGCATTAGCACAGCAAGTAACTATTTCAGGGCAAGTGTTGGATGAGAAGAGTGAACCTCTTATCGGTGCCACGATAAATATCGAAGGTACCACCAATGCAGTAATCACCGATTTAGAAGGAAAGTTCACGATAAAAGTACTTCCTTCTGAAAAACTGGTCATCAGTTATCTGGGATATAAGCCCAAAACTATCACTATCGGAAAGAACCGAAGATTTGATATCATTCTAGACCCTTCAGTCACAGAGATGGATGAGGTGGTTGTTGTAGGCTATGGTAGCCAGCGAAAAAGTGATATTGCAACCGCCGTTGCTTCTGTGAATATAAAAGATATTGTAAACAGTAGTTCTACGCAGACGTTGCAAGCACTACAAGGCAAAATCAGCGGAGTACAGATTATCCCCACAGACGGTTCATTGTCAAGCGGAATGACTTTCAGAATCAGAGGTGTCAACTCCGTCACAGGAGGAACCCAGCCTCTCTTCGTCATTGATGGTGTACCAATGCCTACTCAACAGATCACCAATGAAGATACCGAAACGGTAAACAATCCTCTGCTGGGACTGAATCCAAATGATATTGAATCCAATTTGAATTATTGGAATCCTCGTCCTATCAAAAAGGATAATCCATATTTGACCGTCCAAAGGAAGCTCTCTCCACAGACTGTGGAGGATTTCGCCAATAGACTGTTCATCTACCAGGTAGGAAAAAACAATCATATCGGCTTTCCATTCCGCAAACCCTCCCAGATGGAAATCCTTAACTTTGAAATGAGGAACTATTTTGCAGAGACCAATACCAATTATAAAGCCTTTGCCACGGGTGGTGACAAGGCACAAAGCTGTTGGATGGCCAATTTTGTTCCTTTTGACAAGGTTACAGACATATATCTCTTTGAATCCGCTATTGACGCAATGAGTTTCTACGAAATAAACCATTATACTAAAGAAACCACATGCGCATTCATAAGCACGGGGGGATATGTCACCAAATCCCAAATAGAGAATATAAGCCGTATATTCCCATCTGATAAGGTAAAGTGGAATTGTTGCTATGACAATGATGCCAGCGGTAATGGTTTTGACATCACCACAGCATATTATCTCAAAGGTGAGGAATGTAAAGCTTTTGCAAGGACCAACACTGGAGACACATATAAGACCATCTATTTAAGTTTCCCGGATGGAAACACACAGACCTTCAAAGAAGATGCATTTTCCTCCGGCGAGTATCTTAAACAACATGGTATAGACAATGTAAATATCATCAAACCTTCACGGTACAAAGATTGGAATGAGCTTCTTGTCTATTACAAAAGATTTGATTTGAACCTGGGTCCAGGAATGAAATTCATCCCGGCTATCGAAAAGACCATATCCCAACTGAATCTAAGAGGATATGAACAATTGGCCAATAGTATCAGTTCTTCCACAAAAGAACTGGTGGATTCTCTGCTTGAGCAAGCCAATTACTGCATTTCCGCACCTCTTGCCGAGAGCGGCGCTTATACTCTTATGGTAGACTGTAATATCTTCATGGGGCTGGACACGATGGTACCGGTACCAAGCAACTTATATGTTATAGAAAAGTGCACGCAAAAAAAGATATCGGCACATGCCATAAATGAATTTCTTAAAAAAGAATATATAAACATTTTTAGAGACATGAGTTCATCTGATTTCAAAAATTTTCTAGAGAAAGACATCCTAACTTATACAAAGGGTGCTGTAGAAAAGAATTTTGAGAAAGTGATATTGACTTTCGGATGGAGCCTTAAACCTTCAATTCTAAAAAAAAAGAGTTTTGACTTAGAACATGGTATATAGCATAACAATACAGCATGATACCATAATAGTAGCTGTTTCAAGCAGACATGTTGTCACAATTCCTGCCAGGTTTAATGGAATGATTCTCGGGCTTTGGAACTTGATACAGATTTTCGTTGCCTACTGTAATGAGAATCCGAATTGGGTGAGTAATGTCCGGTCACTGTGGGGTGACCGATTCAAATAGGGACAGGTATGGAACGGATGCCTATTCATGCCCCTATTATAGCTGACACATGGACTTTTATACATTCTTGCACTTTTTAAGTGGGTAAAAAAGTACTATTTGTATTTTATACAAAAAATTGTTTGCTTAATGAAATGGAACATACATTGCCAATGATATTTAATACCTATATATAGGTATTAGATGCGTTTTTATACCCAAAAAATGGTATTTTTATAATCTTTTGTAATATCTAATTTTGCGTCCTAAAATAGATCTTTTATCGAAGAGAGATACAGTTTCCTTATATTTGAACTGGGGCTTCTGTAAAGTGCGATAAATATGAGGCTGGAACGGAGCTATCAGAAGAATTTTGGAGAAAATCCGTTTTTTAACTTAGTTAGATCTATCAATGAAAATATAAGTATTTATCTGCGTTGTATTAAGATATAGCATATCAGAACTACAACCATCCCGTTTTTTATTTAGATTTGCAGTTTGCTTTTAATCACTCAAGATCCGTATTACTATGTATGGAACTTAAATAAAGTACTAATATATATTGGATTTTCCTAAATATAATGCAGTTGCTATATTGTTAGACAACAGACGGTTGAGGTCTGTGAGATTATGCAACGGCACCAACAAAAACAACATGTATTTTTAATAATTTTAGTTTTGTTACACACAATGGTTTGTTTTAATTTAAAATTTACATATAATTTTGCATTATTAATAAATATGATGTTACTTATGAAAAAAGGTATTTTGGGGTGTAATATTATATACTTGTTTATACTTATTTGCATAGGAATTGCCCTCCCTATCAAATCGCAAAACAATTACAAAGTAAAACTTACAGGCACTGTTTATGAGTACGACCACAACAACAAGCGTTTGCCTTTAGAATTTGCAGCTGTGTCTATTCCTGAAATTGCACTAGGGACAACCTCTGATGAAAATGGTAGATACATACTGGAAAACGTACCTACTGGTAAAATTCGTATGCAAATTCAATATTTGGGCAAAGTCTCCATTGACACCTTAATAAATGTAAATAAGGATTTGGTTCTTAATTTTACAATGAGGAATGAGGATTTTAAGTTGAAAGAAGTTACAGTAACTGCAACCAACAGCCGTTCAGGCAAATCCACATCTTCTCACATTTCCCGCTCTGCTATGGACCATATGCAAGCGACCAGTTTATATGATGTAATGTCATTGATGCCAGGTGGAATTTCACAGAATCAAGATATGAGTTCGGCACAACAGATTAACATCCGTCAAGTTTCCAGTTCCAGTGGTCCGGAAGCTCCGATGAATGCTATGGGCACCGCAATAATTCGTGATGGTGCCCCCATCTCAAATAATGCTAATCTATCTGCGATGAGCCCTACGGTATTAAGTGGTACGGAAACACCCGCTTCATTGGCCGGAGGTGCCTCGCCGGCTGGTGGAACCGATGTTCGTAGTATTTCTACTGAAAATATAGAGTCTATACAAATCGTTCGTGGTATCCCTTCTGTTGAATATGGTGATCTGACCTCAGGAGCAGTAATTATTAATACAAAAGCTGGTCGTGAGCCGCTACGTGTCAAAGCAAAAGCCAATCCCAATATCTATCAGGTGTCTATGGGAACCGGTTTTGAACTTGGAAAAAAGAAAGGCGCTTTAAATGTAAGTGCAGATTATGCTTATAATACGAATAATCCAATATCCAGTTACCAGCACTATCAGCGTGCCACAACAAAGTTGCTCTATTCAAATACTTTCTTTAATAATAAGTTACGTACCAATTCCAGCTTTGATTTTATTTATGGTAAGGATCAACGTGAACGTAATCCTGATGATGAACAAACTAAAACAGCTTCGGAAGGCCGCGATATAGGTTTTACTTTGAATACCAATGGTACATGGAATATAAATAAGGGCTGGTTAAAAACACTACGCTATGTATTGTCAGGTACGTATATGGATAAAGACAGTTATTATGAAACCGTATACAGTTCTGCTACATCTCCTTATTCCATGACCACTACAAACGGTGCGGTACTTAGTAACTTTGCAGGTCAGCATATCTATGATGCCAATGGTAATCAAATTACTAATTTTGGACCGGAAGACATAAATCATTATGCTGTTTATCTACCAAGCAGCTATTTGGGACACTATGAGATCGATAGTCGTGAAGTTAATTTGTTTGCTAAAGTGACGAGTTCTCTATTCAAGGCGAGCGGTCATGTAAACAACCGCATCTTGATTGGTGCGGATTTCCGGAGTGACGGTAACGTTGGTAAAGGAAAAACTTATGACCCAAGTACTCCTCCTTATCGTAGTCAATACGGTCATAATTCATCTTTCCGTCCACGTAACTATAAGGATATTCCTTTCATTAACCAATTTGGTGCATATGTGGAAGATAATTTCAAATGGTCCATAAGCGGTACGCATGATTTGAACATTCAGGCTGGTGTGCGTTATGATCATACCTCAGTAGTAGGAGGCATTTTCTCGCCACGTGTAAATGCATCCATTGATTTGATTCCGAATCTATTAAGTCTTCAGGGAGGTTACGGTATTGCTGCAAAGATGCCTTCTCTTCTCTATTTATATCCAGAAAATGCATATTTTGAATATATCAATATAAATGAGCTTACCAATGAAAATATTCCGGAAAGCCAGCGCTTGTTTATGACTACCACAGAAGTTCGGCAAGTAGATAACTCAGATTTGAAGATTGCCCAAAATCATAAAGCAGAAGTCGGTTTTAATTTACGAGTGGGTAAAACCAATCTGAATGTAATAGCTTATAAGGAGCGTCTGAAGGATGGTTATGTAATGAGCCAAACCTTCAACACCTTCAATACATTTATCTACAATGAATACCAGCGCACAGAAAACGGGATAGAGCTTAGTAGTAGCCTACCGGTATTGTCTACTTATGCAAAACCAACTAATAATTTAAATATAGAAACTAAAGGTTTAGAATTTGATTTGAATATCGGACGTATTGATGCTATCCGTACGGCCTTCCAAATAAATGGCTCATGGATGCGTACTAAGAGTTGGCGTCAGGGTTATAGCTTCTATGACAATAGCGAAGATGCTGCTTCAGCCCGTAAACCGGTGGCCATTTATTCTCAAGAAGGCAATGCAAGTTACAAACAACAATTTGTAACGACTTTACGTGCCACTCACAATATCCCGCGTATCGGTTTTGTTGTTACGATGACAGCACAAGCTATTTGGCAGCAGTCTAATTGGAATACATTTGGAAACGATTCTATACCTGTGGGCTATTTAGCATTGGAAGATGCGTCTGTAAATATGTTTCCCAAGGGGAAATATACCACTACCCAGCAAGTAAAGGATGCAGGATATGGATATATGTTGAATAATGTAAGTCATAATAATGCTATAAAAGAATCATACAGTCCTTATTTTTGTTTTAACTTGAATGTAACTAAAGAAATTAGCAATATGCTACGTGTTTCTTTCTTTGCCAACAATATGTTCAGAAGTTATCCGCGCAGAGAATCCAAACGTAATCCGGGTTCATATATTCAATTGAATAACCGATTTTTCTTTGGGCTGGAATTATCACTCACTTTATAATGTTTAGGAAGTTATGAAAAAATATTTAATATATTTGTTTACATTGGCAAGTACCCTTTTGATAGGATGCGATTCGTTCAGGGACATGTCTGGCACAGCAGAAGTGAATCCTATCACAGTGGATGTATATTTGGATATTACCGTTGAAAATATATCCACACTGAAAGATCTGACTGTAAAGTTCGACAATTACGATGAAGATTTACATTATGTAAAAGAAGTAACTGATAATAGTGTGAAAGTTGACGGAATTATCCCCGGAATTTATTCGGTAACAGTATCCGGTACAGCGATCGATACAGAAAACAATGAATACTACATCAATGGCAATTCTGTAAATGCGGCATTATTTAAGCATGGTAGCGCATTGAATATTGAAGTACAAGGGCTTAAAGTGAGCCCATTAATATTCAAGGAGATTTATTATTGCGGTAGCCGTCCGGAAAAAGGAGGAGTCTATTTCCGAGACCAGTTCTATGAGATATACAATAACTCTGCTGACATTTTGTATTTGGACGGTATTTATTTCGCAAATTTAACTCCGGGTACAGCTACCACTAAATTACCTATTTGGCCGGAAGCGGACGGTAATAATTATGCATATGGAGAACGTGTGTGGAAATTTCCAGGAAATGGAACCGAATATCCGTTAGCGCCAGGTGAATCTTGCATCATTTCTCAATTTGCCGCTAACCATCAGTTGGACATCTATAACCCTCAAAGTCCTATAGACGGCAGTAGTTCTGAGTTTGAGTTTAATATGAATAATCCAAACTTCCCTGACCAGGCAGCTTATGATATGCAACATGTTTTCTACCAAGGAAAAGCAGAGATGGGAAGTATACCACAATATTTGACATCCGTATTCGGAGGTGCTTATGTGATTTTTCGTGTTCCTGAAGGAGAAGCTTGGGATCCGGTCAACGATGAAAATATGAAGACAACAGATCTTAGCAAACCGAACAGCAATGTTTATTATGCAAAAATACCTATTAAATATGTATTGGATGCTGTTGAAGCAGTAAACAATGAGTCAAAGATGAATGCAAAACGTGTCCCCGGTGTACTTGATGCAGGTATTACTTGGGTAGGAGCTACTTATTGCGGTTTAGGTATTGCTCGCAAATTGTCCACAGACGAAGAAGGTAATCCTATTATTCGCGAAGAAACAGGTACATATATATATCAGGATACAAACAACAGTACGGATGACTTTGAACGTGGCGTTGTTCCTGTAATGCGTCGTAATGGAGCAAAAATGCCTTCATGGAATCACACATTGTAATAATTAACTAAAAAGACAGAACAATGAAAAAACAATATATGAACTATATGAAAAGCTGCCTGCTGGTAATGATAGCCTGCCTTGTAAGTATGGTGGGAGCGGCACAGGGCTTCTCTCCCGCCGCTATGGAACAATTGAAAACAAGACGACTATGGTCTCATTCACAGAATGCTGCCGGTATGCCATTCGATGATATTCAGAATTATTCGAATGTTATATTGGGATATGACTTACAGGACGGAAACTATTGCCGTCCGCAAGAGGGGCAGAAAGAGGCTATCGTAGGTGTATCCAGTGAAGGCTTTATCAATCTGAAAAATGCATATGTGTGGGGAGCATTTAATTTTGCACAAAAAAATCTGACAGATGCCGGATATAACGCCTCCATTGCCGATCCATTCAGGGGAATGCCTTACTATGTCGCAGACCAGCACTTAAGCAAATGGAGAAATCAATATTACGATCTGAAGTTTCGTGCAGCTACTCCTTTACTTGGTAATCATTGGGCATTGGGGTTGGAAGGTAATTATGTAGCTACATTAGCTGCCAAACAGCGCGACCCGCGTGTGGATACCCGTTTTTATACGCTGGGACTGACGCCGGGGATTACTTACAAGTTGAATAATTCACACAAGTTTGGTGCAAGTTTCAAGTATAGTTCTATCAAGGAAGACTCAAGAATGAGTAATGTCAACTCTTATGTGGATCAGGACTATTATATATTATACGGTTTGGGAACAGCCATAAAAGGAATAGGCAGCGGTGTAACCAGCAATTATATTGGAGACCGTTTCGGTGGAGCTCTCCAGTACAACTTCAGTATGCCCTCTTTCAATTTACTGCTTGAGGGCAGTTACGATGTAAAAGCGGAAACTGTTCAGCAGAGCTATACGACTCCTAAAAAAATAGCCGGTGTAAAAGATAAAACTGCTCATGTTTCTTTAACGATGATTCAGGAAGGAAAGGACTATACCAATTATATGAGAACCACATATACAAATCGTAACATCGATGGTATTCAGTATATTTCTCAACGCGATAACTCTGAATCACAAAGTGGCTGGGTGGAATTATATAATAACATCCGTTCTACGTACAAGGCACAAACCGCTTCTCTTAATTATGCATTAAGCAGAAACCGCGGGAATGAATATAGTTGGAAAGCAGAATTAAATGTGAATTATACCAAGCAAGACGATGAATATTTAATGCCTAATTCTGTACAGAATGCAGAAAATTTATCTTTAGGCTTAGGTGGCAAAAAAAATTTTGTTTTAGGCAATAGTTTGAATCGCAGGCTTTTAATAGATGTTCATGTTGCGTATAACAATAATCTGGGAGGTGAATATGTATATGGTGGCAGCCATGCAGACTATCCAACTGTAACCGAATTACAACAAGGGCTGACTAATTATTATACCTGTGATTACTATCGTATTGGCGGGTCGATAACGTATTCGCAACAAGTCAGAGAAAACAGACGTATGAACTTATTTGCAAAAGTTGTATTCGATCGTGTAAATACCTCTGACTATGATTATGATGGGCGTACTCATTTATCGATAAGTTTAGGATGTAATTTTTAATGCTACATAACGAAATCTATATTACAAAACATGCGTAAATTAATAACTGGAAGTTTGATGCTCTGCAGCATATTATCTCTGCGGGCACAGACATTTGTTAAACCGGCTGTGAAAGTAAAGGACACCTCTTTTGCTGTAATTACAGATAAAGGGACATTTCAGGCTTGTGAAGCCGAGCTTAAAGCCTATCAGGAGATTCTAGGAATGGAAGGGTTGCCTACGTTCATCGTATACAATGAATGGAATAAACCGGAAGATGTAAAGAAAGTTATTGTTAAGCTCTACAAAAAGGATAAATTGGAAGGAGTGGTATTTGTCGGTGATATCCCTATTCCAATGCTCCGCAAAGCCCAGCATATGACTTCCGCTTTTAAAATGGATGAGAAAAACAATGACTGGAGAGATTCTTCAGTGCCCAGCGACCGTTTCTACGATGATTTCGACCTACAATTCGATTTTTTGAAACAGGACAGTGTCGAAAATAATTTCTTCTATTATAATTTGGCTATAAAATCTCCACAGCAAATTCGGTGTGACATATATTCTGCACGTGTCAAAGCTGTTGATAACGGCGAAGAACCGCATGCGCAAATCAGCCGCTATTTTAAAAAAGTGGTGGCTGAGCACCAGATAAACAATAAATTAGACCAATTCTTCTCCTATACAGGTGATGGCTCTTACTCTAACTCATTGACTGCATGGACACCGGAAACCTTTACTATTCGCGAACAAATGCCGGGCGTATTCGATAAAGAGGGACGGGCCCGTTTCATCCGTTATAATTTCAGCGATTATCCCAAGGACGATGTCATTAATATGCTGAAACGCACAGATCTGGACTTGTCTATTTTTCATGAGCATGGTATGCCCGAACGTCAATATCTTTCCGGTAGTCCCGCTACTAATAGGTGGAATGCTCATGTAGATGCAATGAAGTACTATTATCGTGGTTTAGCGCGTAGAAAGCAAAACAACAAAAAGTCTTTCGACGAAATGCTGGATATGATGAAAAACACATACGGTTTGGACACTACTTGGATTGCAGGCTATGATGATCCCAAAGTAATTGCAGAAGATTCTTTACTAGACCTGCGCACCGGTATTATCCTGTCGGAAGTTACAGAGTTTAAGCCTAATAGCCGTATGGTAATTTTCGATGCATGCTATAATGGTGATTTCCGGGAAAAAGATTACATTGCCGGACGTTATATCATGTCGGAAGGAAAATGCGTAACTACTTTTGCCAATTCAGTCAATGTACTGCAAGATAAAATGGCAAACGAGATGCTCGGCCTGTTAGGTATGGGAGCACGAGTGGGGCAATGGGCTAAATTGACGAATATTCTCGAATCGCACATTACCGGTGACCCTACTCTACGTTTTCAATCTATCAATGAGGTAGATGCCAATGCTTTGTTCAAAGAACCATATAGCGAGTCCCGCATGTTGGAGTTATTACAGTCGCCCTATGCCGACATACAGAATTTTGCTTTGCACAACCTTTATCGCAATGACTATCCGGGTATTTCTGATTTATTAAGAAAAACTTTTGAAACTTCCTCGTTCATGATGGTACGTTTCACCTGCTTGGCATTGCTTGAGAAGATTAGTGACAAAAACTTCCGGGAAGTCTTACACTTGGCCATTACGGATTCCTATGAATTTATTCGTCGCACCTCTGTTCGTATGATGCAACATGTGGGACTGAACGAGTATGTTTATCCGCAAATCAAAGCCTATGTAGAAGACAACCTATCCGAGCGTGTGGCATTTAATGTGAGTTTGGGGCTTCAAGTCTTTGATCAGGCAGCCGTACAGGCGGCAATTGATAAAGTAATGGCTGAGACCTATGTGTTGCAAGACAAGGAGGAGATGCGTAAGGTTTTGGAGAATGCCAATAATAGTCGTAGCATGCAAAAAGAGTTATTAAGCAAAGAAACTTCCGAACGTTGGCGCATCCTTTATTGCAATTCTCTGAAAAATCATATGGCACATGCCTGTGTAGACGGCCTCTTGGCTTTACTTACCGACTCCAGTGAAAGTGAAAAGCTAAAAACCTGTTTATTGGAGGCTTTTGCTTGGTTCACTCATTCTTATCGGAAGCCTGACATCCTTCGGGTATGCGATCAACTGAGAAAAGATAAGAGCTTATCCGAGAACCTTCGTGAAGAAGCCGACCGTACATATTACAGACTTAAAAATTAATTGGCCATGATTAAAAAAATAATATATCTGGCATTTCTTTTGCCATTGGCAGGAAATGCACAAACAACAGTCATAAAGCCATTGGTCAAACAACCTACCGCTTTTGCTATCATAACAGATAACCAAACTTATGCAAATACCAAAGATGCCATGCATCAGTACAAAACTGCGGTTGAAGATGATGGTTTGGCAACTTATCTGATCAGCGGTGACTGGCAAAATCCAGATCAAGTCAAACAGATAATCATCAAAACATATCAAGAATGCCCTTCATTGGAAGGTCTGGTTTTAATCGGCGATGTGCCTGTCGCATTGGTACGTAATGCGCAACACATGACTACTGCATTCAAAATGAATGAGAAAGCCTTTCCTTGGGATCAGTCTTCCGTACCTACCGACCGCTTTTATGATGATCTGAACTTAAAGTTTGAGTTCATCAGGCAAGACTCAGTAAATCATCAGCATTTCTACTACAAATTGACAGAAGACAGTCCCCAGCGGCTAAATCCTACTTTCTATTCAGCTCGTATCAAGTATCCGGAAAAAAAGGAAGGGGATAAATATGCGGCCATTGCCTCATATCTGAAGAAAGCTGCTGCTGCCAAGGCAGATAAGCATAATCAATTAGATCGGGTATTCTCATTCAATGGTGCTTCTTACAATTCCGATTGCCTGATTGTATGGATGGATGACGAAAAAGCTTATATGGAGAACTTTCCATTAGCTTTTGGTCGTCAAATGGGATTCAAACATTGGAACTTCCGAATGAAACACCCTATGAAATATAAGTTATTCAGCGAATTGCAACGAAAGGACCTTGACTTATTTATGTTTCATGAACATGGAATGCCAACAGGGCAGCTTATTAATGATGAATTGGCATGCACTGATTTCAATAATCGTTATAAAATGTTGAAGAGTACACTTTATAATGCAGTCATGTCCCATGTTGGAAAACGTGACAAAGACACCTTACGTATTCAGATGCAGGAAAAACGACAAGTGAATGAGGTGTTTTTTAAAGACCTGGACAATCCTAAGTTCTGGGAAGCAGACTCTCTTCACTACGCTGATGAACGTATCGTAACGGAAGATTTAATGAAGAGAAATCTTTCCACTAATCCGAAGATGATAATGTTTGATGCGTGCTACAACGGTTCTTTTCACGAAAACGACTATATAGCAGGACAATATATCTTTAATGACGGTCAGACATTAGTAGCACAAGGAAATACCCGTAACGTATTGCAAGACCGCTGGACTATTGAAATGATTGGTTTGTTGTCCCATGGTGTACGAGCCGGGCAATACAATAAGCTAATCGTATCACTTGAAGGTCATTTGTTTGGTGATCCCACTTTCCGTTTTGCTCCTATCGAAGCCAATACTTTAAGTACCGATATAACAATACACAAAGATGACAAAGCCTATTGGAAGAATTTGTTAAACAGCCCATACGCTGATGTACAAAGTTTGGCCATGCGTATGCTGGCTGACGCCGATACCCAAAAGGAATTATCTCCGTTGCTCCTGAAGAAGTACCGGGAAAGTGGCTTCAATACGGTTCGTATGGAAGCTATCAAGTTGTTGAGCCGTTATCAGGACGACAACTTCATCGAAGCATTACGCGAAGGTTTGAACGATACTTATGAAATGGTAGCTCGCCAAAGTGCCATTTATGCTGGATTTGTAGGTGACGATTCCTTATTGCCCGCTATTGTGGAAGCATTGGTCGAACATAATGAACGCTTACGCGTACAAATGAGTGCCAACAAGGCTTTAAGCCTTTATCCGAAAGAGAAAGTAGAAAAGACAATAGAAGACTTTTATGCAAAAGTTGACCGTTTGAATGAAAACGAAGAGAAAAAACGATTACTAAGAAGCCTGGAAAGAATGTTTGTACAAGAGGCAAAAGTCCATCAGACCTTGATGGATGTAGCTGCACCGGAAGCAAAACGTATCAGTGCAATCCGCAATGTGCGTAACTATACATTCCATTTCCACGTGGATGATTATTTGAATGTAATTCGTGATGCCGGTAATCCACAGGAAGTACGTGTAGTAATGGCCGAAGCATTAGGTTGGTTTACTAATTCTGTACAACGGCCACACATTCTTGAAGAAATAAAGAAGATGCAACAAACAGCCAATCTTCCGGAAGATTTAAAAGCAGAGCTTGAACAGACAATCAAAAGATTAAGTTTATAAATATGAATAAATACATCCTTTTGGCAATTACCGCTTTGTGCTTACAGGATATGCAGGCGCAAACAGTTGTACATCCTAGTATAAAAACAAAGACTACTTTTGCAATTGTAGTCGATCAGAAAAGTTATGATGAAGCGAAAAGTGAAATTGATGCTTATCGTACCAGTATAGAAAAAGAAGGTTTAGGTACTTACTTGCTAATTGATGATTGGAAAAGGCCCGAACCTATTCGTGAGCAACTTGTCAAATTGCATGAGAATGAGAAAACGCCTTTGGAGGGTTGCGTATTTATAGGTGACATCCCTATTCCAATGATTCGTGATGCACATCATCTATCTTCGGCTTTCAAAAGGTCTCCCAAAGCCAATTGGCAGAAATCAAGCGTTCCTTCCGACCGTTATTATGATGACTTCGGATTAAAATTTGATTATATTAAACAAGACAGTTTGATACCTGACTATCATTATATGACATTGCGTGCTGATTCTAAACAGTATATTTCACCGGATATTTATTCGGCCCGTATCCGTCCATTACATTTAGAAGGTGAGAACCGTTATCAGATGCTACGCGATTACTTAAAAAAGGCAGTTGCCGAAAAAGCAAAGCAAAATGCATTTGACCAACTGACTATGGCCCGTGGCCATGGTTACAATTCTGAAGATCCTTTGGCATGGAGCGGTGAGCAAATAGCCTTACGTGAGCAATTGCCGCAAATATTCAAATCGGGTAATACAGTGAAGTTCTATGATTTTAACATGCGCTATCCGATGAAACCATTATACTTGAACGAGATTCAGCGCGAAGGATTAGATGTCATGCTATTCCATCACCACGGTGGCCCCACCATGCAGTATATCAATGGCTATGAAAATGGTTCCGGTATTAATTTGAGTATTGAGAATGCCAAAATATTCTTGCGAAGCAAAGTGCCTTCATACGCCAAGAAACATGGGCGTGAAGCTGCTATCAAAGAATATGCCAAGCAGTATGGGGTGCCTGAAAGTTGGTGTGCGGAAGCTTTCGATGAGGAGAAAATAAAATCGGATTCCATTGTAAACCGTAATATGGATATCTATACTGAAGATATTCGTCTTTTGACTCCTAATGCGCGTTTTATATTGTTCGATGCTTGTTTCAACGGTTCTTTCCATTTGGATGACAACATTGTAGGCTCTTATATATTCAATAAGGGTAAGACCATTGCTACTATGGGATGTACGGTTAACACCATTCAAGATAAATGGCCGGATGAATTTCTCGGCTTGTTAGCTGCCGGTATGCGCATCGGGCAGTTCACTCGTTTTACCTGCTTCTTGGAAAATCATCTGATCGGTGACCCGACTTTTCACTTCACCAATAATGCCGGGCTGGATATGGACATCAACCAAGCTTTAGTTGCGCAGGAAGGAAATGTTACATTCTGGAAAAAACAGCTGAATTCCCCTATGGCTGACATGCAGGCAATGGCGCTCCGTCAATTGTCAATGGCAAATTATAGTGGTCTCGTTGAGTTGCTGAAGAAAAGTTACCACGAATCGAACTATTTCGTTGTGCGGTTGGAAGCATTACGCCTATTAGCTTTGAACTATCCGACAGAGGTTGCCGATGTATTGCAGACAGCCATGAACGACAGTTATGAACTGATCCGTCGTTATGCGGTGGAATACGTTGAAAAGAATTGCAATCCGGAATTGTTGCCGGCATGGATAGAAAGCTATTTATTACGCGGACATGAAAACCGCCATCGTTTCAGAATTTTTAGTGCTATCAACACGTTCGACCATGATATGGCTTTGAATGAATTGAAGAAACAGGCTGCCGATTGGTCTTTCTACGATTCTTCCTATGTGAATGAATTGTTAGAATACCTTCCTCGCCAAAAGAAAGGACTTGAAAGAGATTTTGCACTTATTGACAGTCCGGAAAGTACTACCAAACAGATACAAAGCGAAATAAGTAGGTTCCGAAATAAACCTATTGCTAAAGCTATTGAGCCATTACTGAACATTATAAAAAATGAAAGCCAAGAAGAAGAACTTCGCATATTGGCTGCTGAAACATTAGGCTGGTATAATTTATACTATAATAAAGCAGATATAATCAAAGAACTTAACACATTTAGAACTTCCAATCAAAAGCTAATGAACGAAGTTACCAAAACAATTAATAGGCTGAAAAGTCAAAATAGGTAGAATCATCCAAACGATGAGATAGACCGGATCCAAAGGGCGGTTCTGCCATTCCTGAGCAGCCTGGTTGACTTTGTTCGTGATGATGGAAATAGCTGATGTGGACAGTTCTATCTCATAGATTTCACGCATCTCCTCTTCTATGTCTGACACGCTCATTCCTTTGGCATATAGGGAGATAACAAGTTTTTCTTTAATATTATCGACACTATACAGGGACATTCAGTAAATGTCTATAGTATAACTCCTCAACCAGTTCCAGACACCAATCATTAAAACAGGGATATTCCTAAAATAATAAAATTTAAGGCAACTAATTCATTGCGAGTTAGTTGCCTTTTTTGTATCTTTAAGCATTCCCCCCAAAAAACGGTTTGACGGCCAAAACGGGGGTAATCTAAAATAAAAACACATGGTAAAGATACAAAAAATCTCAGAAATCGAACCTCGTTTAGGTTTTACCGAGTTCGATATGCTAAAAAAATATCGTCAAAGTTTTGCAACGAGTGAATTAGGTCGCCTCCATGCTCTGTTTCCTTTCTCGGAACTGGCCCGACAAATGCATTTGAAGTCCTCTGCTTTGGGTCGTAAAAGTTATTTTTCTCCCGAAGGTAAAATAGCCTTGATGGTCTTGAAGTCCTATACCAACTTTTCCGATGCACAACTGATTGAGCATTTAAACGGTAATATTCATTACCAGTTGTTTTGTGGTGTTCAGATTGATCCGCTTCATCCACTAACCAATCCTAAAATCGTTAGTGCAATTCGTCAGGAACTAGCGCATCGCCTTGACGTTGAGCCCCTCCAGCTCATTCTTGCCGAGCATTGGAAACCTTATCTTGAGAACCTTCATGTCTGTATGACCGATGCCACCTGTTATGAAAGTCATCTGCGTTTTCCTACTGATACCAAACTCTTATGGGAAGGTATTGTATGGCTTCATCGTCATCTGTGCAAACATTGCCAGACCTTGCACATACAACGTCCCCGTAACAAGTATCTTGATGTACGCCGTGCCTATCTTGCTTATAGCAAACTGCGTAAACGCAGGAAATCACAGACTCGTATGATTACACGAAGGTTACTTCAGTTATTGGAAAATTCAATACTGCCAACAGATAATCCAAATGATCGCCTGTCATAATATAACAGGCATTGTTCATTACATAATTGTTGGCATCATATGCAAAAGCCATTTGGTTTCCGATTATTTTCCATACAATTTTTGGCTTAGAAAAATCCTCCCAATAACTGATGCTATCTTGTGTTTCAAACCACTCGTTACTAGTTTTCTTTCGGGCTTTTATTTTTTTGCCATTAACAATATGAGTTTCTCCTGTTTGTTCTAAACGCTCTATGCCAATTGACAGAAGATAATTTTTCACCGCAGGATAACTTTCTATATCATAATGCCGCGAAGGAAATGTGGCTATAATCCACAAGTCCGCCCATTCATATTCATATCTCTTGATATCCCTGCCACGAAGAATCGGTCGTATAAGTTCAGCCGTCCGAACACGTTCATCTTCTGTTTGACAATTCGCTAGTATCTCATCACGCTTTTCGGTAGAAATGATAAAAGCATCATTGAAACCAGTTTTTATCCCATAGTTGATTTGGATGTTCCAATCCTTCAAGGGTATTCCCACAGACTCAATCTTCTGCTTGATGCTCTGTTCAATGGGAGACAATATCACCCATGGGATAGAATCTGCAAAGTTACACTTCACGCCTTGTTGCTGCACGAAATCGCTCAAATTATTCAAGCCATTCGAATCTTGTACCAAACAAGCTTGTGTGTTAAAAATATTTGCTGCTTTTTGAGATAAAAGAATATTTGCTTCTACCGTTATTGCATCGAATATTTTTATACCTGCAAAATCTACCAACATAATAGGATTGGTCTTGCTTGCGAAATAACCTCGCAAGGCTTCACCATACCCTGCACGCATCCATTTATTAGACGTGATATAGCAAAGAAAACCATTGGGAGTAAGCAGGTTCATACCCAACTCATAGAAGAGGCAGTAAATATCACCAGTGCGTGCATAAGTTATGTAACCCATGCATTCTAATACATCGGCACTCTTACCCATAGATTGTAACTGAATGTAAGGTGGATTGCCAATGATACAGTCAAATCCCAAGAAGTTGCCTTCGGCATCGAGTACTTCTGGAAACTCTATACGCCATTCGAATGCACCAAGATAAATTTTGTTGGAGCGTATTTCCTCAAATATATTTTCTAAAGTCGCAATTTCTTTCTTTAAATCGGCAATGCGCTTGTCCGACGCTTTCTTTTCCTTTTTTGTCGGTTCAAACAGTTGAGGCGCTTGTAAGTTTGCCAACTCAGAGCGGCGTTTGTTCAATCTAACCAATCGTGCATCCCGGCGGTTGATCTCTGTTTTCAGTTTCGACTTGATTTCTGTTATAAACGTTTCCAAATCCTGCTTTTCGCTTTTACTTTGGGCATTTTTATATTTAGCTACAGCCTCCTTATATTGGCTGATGCTGATACTAGACTCTCGCAGTACCCTCAATGTCTAATGGCATACCGCAACTTTGGCAATATTTGGTTTCTATGTCTGTTTCCATTGCTGTTTCTATTATTGAGAGCAAAGTTACTCAATCTGTTACGAAATCAGTTACCCTAAATAGTCATTTTTGAAATAAGCTGCAAAATCGTAACCTGTGTATATCATTTATAGCAAACTTACTTATACTGCAAATTGTCAATTGCTCTCTGAATCCCGTCCAAAAAGCGGGAAGCGTGTGCCCCGTCCATTTGCGTGTGGTGGAACTGGAAAGAAACGGTAAGTGTCGTTTTCAGCAGGCGGCGTTTGTATTTGCCCCAAATAAGAAACGGATTATTAAAAATGCCGCTATACATCCCGACAGCACCGTCTATTTCATATTGTGCCAATGCGGAAGTTCCGATAACCATGCTTTCCGTCAAGTCGTGATTGACGCAACTTTCAGCCACTTGTTTGGTAAGTTGCAGATAGTGTTGGTTAAACAAAGATAAATCATCACAGAAAGGAATATCACACGAACTTACCTCGCCTTTTCTGTTAGCGACAATGGTGTTTACTGCAATGGTATCGTACTGCATCAGTTTACCGCCAACGGGCAGCGTATAAAATTCTTTCACGTTCCTTGCGGCTTTGCCGATGCACCAGCACATCAACATATTAAACTTCATGCCCGATTTCCGGCTGATTTTCACAAGGCGTGACACGTTGAGTGTCTTAAAGAACGTCACCATTGGCATGGGTGCGTTCATCCACATTTCAAAGGCGTATGCCCGGCTGGTTTCTTGGGGATTTACTTCTTTCATACTTAATGCTATTTTCATTTAATGAATTAGGTCGCAAAAGTAGGAGAAGTGTTTGACCCCGGATAGAACAAACGGGACATTTATACGGGATTGGTGAACAAATCGGAATAAGGATTTGATACTTTCAGCAAAGACATGGGCGTATATCCGCAGAACTTCTTGAACTCCCGGATAAAGTGCGACTGGTCGGCATAACCGCTGGCGTATGCTATTTGTGCCTGATTGATTTCTTTGCCCGCTTGATGCTGCATCTGCGCCAAAGCCTTTTGGAAGCGAACGATACGGGTATATTCTTTAGGATTGATGCCTACAAATGAATGAAACAACCGCTCAAACTGCTTTTTGCTCAGGCAGGCAATGGAAGATAACTCGTTTACAGAGATTTGCGGAGTGATATATATTCGCTGTATGGCGGCATCTATTCTTTTAATTCTGTATGTGGTATCAGCTAAATTATCGGCGATTTGTGACAACAGCCATTTTTCTATATAGCTTATGCAAATAGAATTATTCTCACAGTCGAATATTCGTGTAGCCAGTTCATTCAAACTTTTGTTTTCAAGGCTGTAACCGGGCACTTCTTGATTATAAAAGTGTGAAGTCGGTATGTTCAGAAATATACTCATAGCGTGAGGGTGGAATACAATCACTATCATTTCTGTATTGCCGTCAGCATACAAATGGGATGAAAAATTAACTTGTCCGCTGACAGTCAGTTTGTCTTGTGTAACATTCAATTCAGGGATATATAACGGTGCTTGCTTATGGAAAATGATTTGAGGGCAACCGATAGGATAAGTAAAGGCATCTAGCGGTCGATTGCTCTTGAATACCCAATAATACCTGACGTAAGGTTGCAGTAACTTACAAGGTTTGTAAAACTTGAACTCATCTTGAATCATTTTACAAATCTTTATCACTAATTGAGTCTAATATATTTTTCATGCGCTTGCTCACATTTTCCAATATATCAGTGTATTTATTGTAATTTCCATGTATATTATTGACTTGTCGACATATCTTTTTCTTGTTTTTTATCCAGACCTTATTTAATAGGTCTATATATATTTGATACTCGTTTTCCGGATGTAAATATTGAACTTCTTCCATTAGATAGGAACATCTATTACTATTTATAGGATGGTTATTAGGAGTCGGAATCAAATTTGCCTCTTCTAACCAAGAATAAATAAGAAAAAAGAAAATAGGTGCAAAAAGTAATAACATCTGATTTTTATCTGTTAGGTAAATATGATACAATACGTGTACTGCAAAAATATCAGCCACAATTTCTTCATCATTTTTCATTTTATTTCTAATATTAGGAGAAGGTTTTTTGCTGAAAGGCCATACGAGTTCTTCTATACTATCAATATAAGCATGTCCCATTTCATGAAGAATTATAAATATTTCAATTCCTGATAACAGAGACTCGTCTTCAGGGATTAGATTAAAAAAGCTAAATGCTTTTGCATGATTATTAGTAAGTAGTCCAATTGTCGTTCTTCTAAATTGTCGATGCATTCTCCATCTAATTATATTCCATAAATTGGAATTAGTTTGTTGCTCTATTATAAAAGGCTGCAAACATCTGCAAAAGACATGCGCAAAATAACAAGTTCCCGATGTAATAGAAATTCGTTTATCCATACCAAACCATGATGCATAGTCTGCATTTACAATACTCCATCCTGAAACATCATTAATTCCATCTATTGGAATGATAATTTTCAAGCTATCCAATGTTTTGCAAATAATGTTATATTCTTCATCTAATATTGTTTGATAATGAGGTAAAGGTAATATCTTTTTAAAATAGTAATATAAACAAATTTCGGTGTTAAGTTTTATTATCCAGCGAAAGAATGAATTGTTAGGAAAATGCTTTACTAAAAACAATATAACTCTATTGTGACGATAAAATAGAAACTTAAAATCCTTAATGATATTTTTTTTCAAACTTGGTTGTTGAGTTATTGCTGTAGATATTCTATTAGTAATAATATGTAATTTATTCATAAGGCTTTTCTCTTTAATTATGATATATTTGGATACAAATTTAAGATAATAATATCAAGACTAGAATATTTTGAGTATTTTTAGTGCAAGGTGCAAGTATATATCTATATATAGCTTGCACCTTGCACTAACCGCAGAATATTTATTTTCAATGATTTGCATTTATCAAAAGAAAGCCGTATCTTTGAACCGTAGTTTTAGGCAGACAACGAACAGCCAAAAGGTGACAGAAAAGCGTTATTCTTGTAACCTAAGTTGTACCCCCTAAGGCTTTGACATGATGATAAGAAATTGAATTTCAAGGATATTGGGGAGTCGGTTCATAACCCTGTCTCTCCGCAGAGCTCCAAAGACAAAAAGGATTCAAAGTATGACAAATCCCGTAAAACCTTGATTTTACGGGATTTTTTATTTCTCTTCTCGGACATCTATCAGTAATTTGGGTTATATAATCAGTAATCTGGATACCTATGTAATAATAATACCCGCTACTTTTGTATCGCTATAACAATTGGATTTATATGTTTCAACTAAATAATATATCGTATGAAAAGATTGGTGTTGTTTATGATGGCAGTTATGCTGTTGTCTATTACTGTTAACGCACAGAAAAAAGGTGGTAAGACACTGGTAGCTTATTTCTCGGCAACGGGAACAACGGCAAGGGCTGCCAAGTTGGTGGCAGAAGCTGTTGATGGGACCTTCTACGAAATACAGCCTGCGAAAAAGTACACGGCTGCTGATTTGGACTGGCACGACAAAGCTTCGCGCAGCAGTGTGGAGATGTCGGATTCCAAATCACGTCCTGCATTGTATTCTAAATTGGGAAGTCTCGCGGAGTATGATACCATTTATATAGGTTTTCCTATTTGGTGGAATTTGGCTCCAAGAATCATCAATACATTTATAGAAAGCGGTGATTTTGCAGGTAAAACGGTTATTCCATTCGCCACTTCGGGAAGCAGCAGTATTTCTAATGCAGAAAAGGAATTGCAGACGAATTACCCCGGCATAAACTGGGGAAAAGGCAGGCTGCTGAATGGAGCGAGCCGGGAAACTGTCAAGCAATGGATTAAGAAATGAATTTCCAACCGAAACTTAAAGAAGTAGAGATGAAGAACATGGTAAAAAACATATGTGCGGCGATGGTTATTAGCCTTTGTGCTGCAGGACATTTGTCTGCAACAGAAAATAATCCTAATAATGATAATAAATTTATGGAAGAGAATTTGAATCTGACTCAAGAGTGGGACAAGACATTCCCACAGAGTGATAAAGTAGACCATAAAAAGATAACTTTCCACAACCGTTACGGCATTACACTTGCCGCCGATTTGTATGTACCCAAGAATGTGACGGGTAAATTGCCTGCCATTGCCATCAGTGGCCCATTTGGTGCCGTGAAGGAACAAGCTTCGGGCTTGTATGCGCAGACATTGGCAGAACGTGGATTCCTGACGATTGCTTTCGATCCATCCTATACGGGAGAAAGTAGCGGCCAGCCCCGTTATGTGGCTTCGCCGGACATCAATACGGAAGATTTCAGTGCAGCGGTCGATTATCTTTCCACCCGTGACGATGTAGATGCAGAGCGCATCGGCATTCTCGGTATTTGTGGATGGGGAGGCATGGCGCTTAATGCAGCGGCTATCGATACTCGCATCAAGGCTACAGTTACGGTAACCATGTACGACATGAGCCGGGTCAATGCTAACGGTTATTTCGATTCTATGAATGCCGATGCACGGCATGAATTGCGGCGCCAGCTTAATGCTCAGCGTACGGAGGATTATAGAAACGGTACATTTGCTCTTGGAGGAGGTGTAGTAGACCCGTTGCCTGCCGATGCTCCACAATTTGTGAAGGACTACCATGCCTATTATAAAACACCGCGCGGCTATCATAAGCGGTCACTCAACTCGAATCACGGATGGAACAAGACTTCACCGCTTTCGTTCATCAATATGCCTATCCTTTCATATAGTGATGAAATCCGTAGTGCAGTGTTGATGCTGCACGGTGAGAAGGCCCATTCACGTTATTTCAGTGAAGATGCTTTTAAAAAGTTGCAGGGTGATAATAAGGAACTGCTGATTATTCCCGGTGCAAACCATGTAGACTTGTATGACAATATAGAGGTAATTCCATTCGGCAAAATAGAGAGATTCTTCAATGAACATCTTCGATGACCGCCTTTAATGTGTTAGGAACCGGACGTACTTTTCTTTAGCCTGGTTCAGCAACTCCTCTTTCAGGCAGATGTCTTTCCGGAAAAGCGAATGCTCCGGGAAGATTTCTTTTTTCTTGGACGCCTTGTTCCAATTTCCTACTACATGCCCCTTATAGAGAAGTACCGGAAAGAACAATCCGTTGTTGGTGAAAGCTTTGGAATAGTCCTCTTTGGGTAGGACGTCCGTCCGGTCCTTGTATCCTATCAGGTATTCGTCGTAGGAGGGAAGAAGGTGCAGGTTGCCGGTCGCCTTTCCAGATGTCCGGCAGGAGTCATGGATGTACCATGTCTGGCTGTTCCATTGTTCGGACATCAGTTCCGGTTCTATCAGAGAAATAGATTGCCTTGCTTCCGTTAAAGGCAAACCGGACCACCAGGAGAAGTCTTGCAGGGTAGCGGGGGCATGGCTGCGGAAATAGGCTGTAGCCAGACGGGCCAGCGCTTCTTCTTTCGTCAGTTCGGGGGTAGGTGGAACTCTTTCGTCCAGAAGGGCATAGGTGTGTTGTCGTCCACGGCATTCTCCGCTACACACAATACCTTCGACTTCGGCACGCGACATAAAGCGGGTCATGTGGTAGTTGTCTGCAAGCAGTCCCGAACGTTCAAAATGTTCCGCAATCTCTTGTTTCGTCAGGCTTCGCTTCCCGCTGAGGATATTCCCGAGTACGGTATGGCTTCTGTCATATTGCTGTTCCGTGATTTCCAGACCATGTCCTTTTGCATAAGAATCATTGGCGGATTTGATGCGTTGTGCAGAGAGTTTCAGTATCCAACGAATGTCTTCTGCTGCTACCAGGTGCCATGTGGGACGCATTATGTGGGTTCTCAGTATTTCCCCTTGATGCAGGGCTTTTTCCACGGCTTGAATTCCCGGTGACTTCAGCCGCATACCTACGGCCCATTTCACCATTGTATAGTCTTGTGCCTGCATGGCGCCCATCCAGGAGACCAGCTCTTTCGGGTGGCCGAAGAGTGGAGTGGACAGTTGCTGGTTCTGTAAGCGTATTTCAGGGATTCTCATGTCGGTATGGTATTCGTTTGTATCAATAGGAATCGCAAAGATAAGAAAAGCAGGTCATCGCAGGGTATATTGTGTCCGCAATTATATTCTTTTGTTTCTTTTAACAGCTACTAATATAGCTATCTTTTATTTTTGCAACGCACAAATTGGGAAAATATTCATAATTAAATAACCATAAGAACTTTTTTATGACTATGAGAACAAATTGTATTTTATTGTTAGTTATTTTGTTGGGAGCCTTTCCCTTAAGTGTACATGCCGATGAATTTGGAAGCATAATTCTGTACACTCCTTACACAAAAATTTCCGTGACGCCCGGAGCGTCCATTGATTACAGCATTGATTTGATTAACAACACGGACGGGGTTACAAATGCAAATCTCTCGGTCAGCGGATTGCCGGGCAGTTGGAAGCATGAAATCAAGTCAGGCGGCTGGACCCTCAGCCAGCTTTCTGTACTGCCCCAGGAAAAGAAAACGTTCAATTTGAAAGTGGAAGTTCCTCTAAAAGTAAATAAAGGAAGTTATCATTTCACAGTATTTGCCGGAGAAACCAAACTGCCGCTGGAGGTGGTCGTGGCCCAGAAAGGAACTTACCAGACCGAGTTCACTACCGACCAGCCCAATATGCAGGGCAATTCCAAGTCCACCTTTACCTTCAATGCCACTTTGAAAAACCAGACGGCCGACCAGCAGCTGTATGCGCTGATGGCCAATGCCCCCAGAGGCTGGAGTGTCGTGTTCAAGCCCAACTATAAGCAGGCCACTTCTGCCCAGGTGGAAGCGAACAGCAGCCAGAATGTGAGTATAGAGATTGTCCCTCCCGCCAATGTGGAAGCCGGCAATTACAAGATTCCGGTACGTGCGGCTACCGGTACGACTTCTGCCGACTTGGAGCTGGAAGTTGTTGTCACGGGTTCCTACGAGATGGAATTGTCCACGCCCAGAGGATTGTTGAGTACCGAAATCACAGCGGGAGATGTGAAGCGTATCGAGTTGGTGGTCCGGAATACCGGCTCTTCATTGTTGAAAGATATCCAGCTTTCTGCCAATAAGCCCGTGGACTGGGAAGTGTCTTTTGAGCCTTCGAAGATTGATATGCTGAAGGCGGGGGAAACGGCCAATGTCGTAGCTACCATGAAAGCATCCAAAAAGGCATTGCCCGGAGATTATGTGGCTACCATGACGGCCAAAACTCCTGAAGTGAATACAGACGCCCAATTCCGCATTGCCGTGAAAACCCCGATGATATGGGGATGGGTGGGCGTTTTGATAATAATCGTTGCCATAGGTGCCGTATGCTATCTGTTCCGTAAATATGGAAGGAGGTGAGCATGGACGAGCGAGTGATTGCATTGACAGACTTGACCAAGCAGTATGGGCGCTTCACTGCCGTAGACCGCATTTGCTTGACTATCCGTAAAGGGGAGATTTTCGGATTATTGGGGCCAAACGGCGCCGGCAAGTCAACTACCATCCTGATGATGCTGGGACTGACGGAACCCACTTCCGGCTCTGTGGAGATTTGCGGTATCGACTCTACCAGGCATCCTATCGAGGTAAAGCGGAAGATAGGCTATCTGCCCGAAGATGTGGGGTTTTATGATGACATGACCGGTCCGGAAAACCTTATATATACTGCGCGTCTCAATGGCATTTCGGATGCCGAAGCGAAAGTCAGGGCGCTGGAGCTGATGGAGCATGTGGGGCTTGCCGGACAGATGAAAAAGAAGACCGGGAAATATTCGCGCGGTATGCGCCAGCGATTGGGACTGGCGGACGTGCTTATCAAAAATCCGGAAATTATAATCCTGGATGAACCTACTTCGGGAATAGACCCTGCCGGTGTTCAGGAGTTCATCGAGCTCATTAGGCAGTTGAGCCGGAAGGAGGGACTGACCGTCTTGTTCTCTTCCCACCACCTGGACCAGGTGCAGAAAGTTTGCGACCGCGTGGGACTGTTCAACAGCGGGAAGCTGGTCACCTTGATTGATATGTCTGATTTGAAGGACAAGCATCAGGAATTGTCTGATATTTATAACCATTATATGGAGGAAGGAGGGGAAAGGCATGAATAAAGTCAATTATCCTTTTTGGGTAGTCGTCAACAAGGAAATATCCGACCATGTGAAAAGTTGGCGGTTCATTATCTTGATGGGAATCATTTTGCTTACGTGCATGGGCTCACTCTATACCTCGCTTACCAACATCGGTGCCGCCATCAAGCCCAATGACCCGGACGGTTCGTTCCTTTTCTTGAAGTTGTTCACAGCCTCGGACGGCACATTGCCTTCTTTTGTGCAGTTTATCAACTTTCTGGGGCCATTGTTGGGGATTGCGCTGGGATTCGATGCTATAAATTCGGAACAGAACAAGGGGACGTTGAGCCGTATGCTGTCACAGCCCGTTCATCGTGATTGCATTATCAATGCCAAGTTCGTGGCTGCATTGATTGTGATAGGTATAATGCTGTTTGTACTGGGATTCCTCGTAATGGGCTGCGGGTTGATAGCGATAGGCATTCCTCCCACAGCAGAAGAATTTTGGAGGATTGTATTCTTTCTCATAATCAGTGTATTCTATGTGGCATTCTGGCTGAATCTGGCCATTCTGTTTTCGCTTTGCTTCCGTCAGGCGGCCACCTCGGCATTGGCTTCGGTGGCGGTATGGTTGTTTTTCAGCGTGTTCTATACGATGATTGTCAACCTGGTTGCCAAGGCGTTGAGCCCCTCGCAGCTGGCATCTCCTTATCAGATAGTCAGTTACCAGAAATTTATTCTCGGTCTGATGCGTCTGGCACCTAGCGAACTGTTCAATGAGGCGACCACAACGCTGCTGATGCCTTCCGTCAGAAGTTTGGGGCCGCTCACTATGGAGCAGGTTCAGGGGGCCATTCCCAGCCCGCTGCCATTGGGACAGAGTCTTTTGGTGGTGTGGCCGCAGCTCACCGGACTGATTGCAGCTACTGTTATCTGTTTTGCCCTTTCGTATGTCATATTCATGAGACGGGAAGTCAGATCACGGTAATGATAAGTATGTTTTATTGAGTGTTGAAAGTCCGTTCCGGCATTGGTTGCTTGAACGGACTTTTAATATTATTTGCCCGAACATTTGGTAATTCCAAAAACTTCCCTTACTTTTGCGCCCCGAACAAGGAGAGGTGCTCGAGTGGTTGAAGAGGCACGCCTGGAAAGCGTGTATACCCCTAAAGGGTATCGGGGGTTCGAATCCCCCTCTCTCCGCAACAGTTCTGAATAAGATGGAAAACTAGCGGGTAAAGGTCTACAAATCTATGATTTGTAGACCTTTTTTGCTTGTACTCCGTTTGCTTTGAAAGACTTGGAAACTATGTCTTTGTAAATTAATTATAGATAATGAAAGCTGGATGACATCTCCTTTCATAATAAGGCGATGGGATAATGCATTGCCACTGCAAAGCAAGTGCATGCTTTTTGCAGTGCTACTGCATTCAGCTTTGCAGTGGCGCTGCAACACATATGCAGTGTCACTGCAGCATATATGCAGTAGCGCTGCAACACGTTTGCAGTCACACTGCAGCAGATGTGCAGCGACGCTGACCCGGTAGGTGTGTACGGGATTGTATCATGTTTCGTTAAGAAGATATTATAAAGTATCCTTTGAATGTCGTATTTTTGTCTATCCGTAATTTAGAGTAGTCAAAGAAAACTATGAAACACACTCGTATGAAACTAAAAACAGCGGTAAAGAACCTTCATGAAGGCTGGAAATTCCGGCAGGCGAGACTGACCAATTGGTATCCGGCTACAGTTCCGGGAGTAGTCCACACGGACTTACTGCAGAACAAGATTATTGAAGACCCGTTTTTCCGGTTGAACGAACGGGGATTGCAATGGATTGACAAGGAAGACTGGGTTTATGAAACTTGCTTTACTCTTGCTGCCGACATGATGCGGAAAGAGAATATGGAGCTTGTGTTCGAGGGGCTGGATACTTACGCTGACGTTTATTTGAATGATGAATGTATACTGAAAGCGGACAATATGTTTCGCCGCTGGTCTATCCCCGTTAGGCAGTACATCAGGGAGGAGAATAATATATTGAAGGTGTACTTCCATTCGCCGGTAAAGATAGACGTCCCCAAATGGGATGCACTTCCCTACCAGTATCCGGCATCCAATGACCAGTCTGAAAACGGGGGCTTGTTCAACAAGAAGATAAGCATTTTTGCCCGTAAGGCGGGTTATCATTATGGCTGGGACTGGGGCCCACGTCTGGTTACCTCCGGCATCTGGCGTCCGGTGTATATCAGGGCTTGGAGCGATTTGAGAATCAACGATGTGTTTATCGAGCAGAAGGAAGTCGGTGCAGGCAGGGCCGTGATTGCCGGACATGTGGAGCTGGATGCCGATAAGGATATGAATGGAGTGTTGGTCACGATAACGGATGAGGTTACTGGAAGAGTGCTTGGCGAGTGGCAAGCGGATTTGAAGCGAGGCACCAATCAGGTGACCGTTGATTTTGTCCTTCACAAGCCGAAGCTGTGGTGGAGTAATGGACTGGGGGAGCCTTTTCTTTATCGTTTCCGTACGGATATCATTGCAGGTGGGGAATTGTTGGACTCTAAAACCGAAAGGGTGGGCATACGCTCTTTGAAGGTGGTGCATCAGCCGGATAAGGACGGGCATACTTTCTATATAGAGCTGAACGGGCGTCCGGTTTTTGCCAAAGGAGCCAATTACATCCCTTCGGATAACTTCCTGCCGCGCGTCACTCCCGAGAATTATAAAAGGACGATTCTCGATGCCGCCGGTGTAAACATGAATATGTTGCGCGTCTGGGGTGGAGGTATCTATGAGAACGATGTCTTCTATGATTTGTGTGATGAGTATGGAATCATGATTTGGCAGGACTTCATGTTTGCCTGCAGCATGTATCCGGCAGAAGGCGCCCTACTCGATAATATCCACCAGGAGGCGGTGGACAATGTGAAACGTTTGCGCAATCATGCCTGCATTGCTTTGTGGTGTGGAAATAATGAATGCCAGGATGCCTGGCTGGGCTGGGGCTGGAAGTGCGAGATAGAACGGCAGAACAAGGAATATGCCGACAAGATTTGGGCACAGTACCGGCAGCAGTATCATGTCACCTTACCCGGGGTGGTCAGGGAGTATGCACCCGGAACCTTCTATTGGCCTTCTTCTCCGTTCGCATTCGAGGGAGAGATGTCCGGTACTACTGACGGGGACCGTCACTATTGGAGTGTCTGGCATGGTAAAGCACCCATTTCTGATTATGACAGCGAGAAATCCCGCTTTTTCAGCGAGTACGGTTTTCAGTCTTTTCCTGAGTTCGAGTCCGTCAAGCGTTATGCTCCTTACCCCGAAGACTGGGATATACGTTCCGAGGTGATGATGTCCCATCAGCGTGGTGGCGACCATGCCAACGGGCTGATTGAGACTTACCTGTTGAATGAATATAAAAAACCGCGTGATTTCCGGGCATTCCTTTATATGAACCATGTGCTGCAGGGAGATGCCATCAAGACGGCCATCGAGTCGCACCGCCGCCAGATGCCGTATAATATGGGGACGCTTTTCTGGCAGCACAACGACTGTTGGCCCGTAGCTTCCTGGGCGAGCCGTGACTATTACGGACGCTGGAAGGCGCAGCACTATTATGTTCGCAAGGCCTATGATGACATCCTGATTTCTTCGGTAGTGGAGGGGGATGATTTGATAGTATATGCAGTGTCCGACCGCTTGGAGAATACTTCCGGCCGGCTGCAGCTCCAGGTCTGCCGGTTCGACGGCACTGTGGTTTATCACTGGGACAAATCTGTCGGCATTTCCGGTAATGACAGCCGTGTCTGTTTTTCCGCACCGCTTGCCAAGCTGCTGGAGGGGGCAGATAGAGGAACGGTATATGTCCGCGTAGACTATACGGACAAATCGGGCAGGGTGTACCATAACAACTACTGTCTGGACAAGCAGAAGAATATGAATTATCCGAAAGTGGATTTGCAGACCGAAGTCCGTTCCATTGAAGGCGGATATGAAGTGACGGTATCAACAGACAAGTTTGCCCGTGCCGTATGCTTGTCCGTTGCTGACAATGAAAGTGTATATAGCGACAATTATTTTGATGTCCAGCCGAAGAGCAGCGTGCAGGTACAGGTCAGGACGCGATTGTCTGCCGAAGCGTTCAACGCTTCGTTGAGGCTGACTTGCTTGAACAATGAATTCTGATAAGTTATGGAAAAACAAAGCGGAGCAACATATTGAAATGTTACTCCGCTTCTCATTGAGATGTTGAAAAATGTGTTTTCAGGAGATTTAGTTGTTTTCTTTTTTAATGTCTATGGTCATGAACCGTTCACCGTCATATAGACTTTTGACGCGGATGTTCAGTCCTTTTTTCTCTTTCAGCTGTTCCGCTATATTGTCCAGCTTGAAGGAGGCCAGTCCGGTGCCCAGTGTGAGCTGGCTGTCATTGTAGGCATTGTGGCGGAATTCGAGATTGACGTAATCCGGTTTGTCGTTCTCGCCGGTGGATGCTTCGTTGATGACCAGGTTCAGCATGTGCTTCTTATCTTCGTTGTTACTGTGGTAGAATTGATACTTGATGTTCAGATACTCACCCGTAATCCATAAATCCGTGGCGTTGATGTTGTCGTCTCCGATACTGTCCGCCTTTTCGGCAGGCATGGAGTAGATGTCTTTGGTCAGAATATTTTCGATGTGCTTTATTTGGGCATTGTATTCGTAGCCTGGAAGTTTCTCTTCCAGTTCGCGGAAGTAGATGAAAGCCCTCTGGCCGTCTGTTACGGCATAGTCGTGAACATAGGTTGTGTCACTGGGATATAGTTTACTGCCTTCGTCCAGTGAGAAATAGTAGTCTTTTCCTTCGATGACCTTTACCGTACCTACGGCGAACAAAGTGTCATATTTGTCATCCCAATCGTCCAGGCATGATTGCAATACAATGGCAGTCAGGAATAAAAGCATGGATGTTGCCAATGTCATTCTCAGTTTCTTCATAAGTGGTAGGTTTTAGCTCTTTTCTGTTTAAAACTTATTTTTGTATTCAGAAAATGCGGTGAAAAGCTAAATACTGCGTAGTATACTGTTAAAGAAATGAAAGTATGATTTTCTTCTCTGCCTGATGCAGTATTTTTGCGCCGATTGCATTTATAGGGTAAACACGTGTTAAAAGAGAGAATGGAAGAACAGGAATTGGCAGAACGCTGTAGGCAAGGAGACAATCTTGCCCGCAAAGAACTGTATGAGCGCTATGCGGGACGCATGCTCAGCGTATGCCTTCGTTATGCAGGTGACCGGGAGACTGCCCAAGACCTGATGCATGACGGTTTTCTGAAACTTTTTGATTCTTTCGATAAGTTCACTTGGCGGGGAGAGGGTTCTCTGCGGGCATGGATGGAACGCGTAATGGTGAATACGGTGTTGCAGTATTTGCGGAAAAATGATGTGATGAATCAGTCATCGGCCTTGGAGAATGCACCTGAAGCTTATGAGGAACCGGAAGGTTCGTCAATAGATGTCATTCCTCAAAAGGTACTAATGCAGTTTATCAGTGAATTGCCTGCCGGCTATCGTACCGTATTCAACTTATATATTTTTGAAGAGAAATCCCATAAGGAGATTGCTCGACTATTGGGAATTAATGAAAAATCCTCTGCCTCGCAGTTGACGCGTGCTAAAGCGACTTTAGCGGCAAAAGTACGTGAGTGGATGAAAAGAAATGATTAAATGAAGGAACGTATGGAAGATGAATTGTGGTTGAAAAAGATAAAGGACAAGCTGGAAGACTATTCCGAACCGCTGCCGGTTGCCGGATGGGAGCGGTTGGAGAAGGAATTGTCCGTTTCCGGAGCTCCGATAACCGGACCGCATAGGATGATACCTTTCCGTCGCTGGGCGGTGGCCGCGGCAGCTGTGTTGCTGGTGGCGGTTTCGTCCGTCAGTCTGTGGCTGTTGCAGAGTCCGGTAGGGAATGAAATGCGGCATACGTCAGTGCCCGCTTTGGCTGTGGCTCCGGACGTCTTGCCGGAACAGACAGTACCTGCCATACGGACTAATTCCATAGAGCCTGCTTATCGGGCACATGGAAATGCATCGGCGCCCAATAAGGAGGCAAGTCACCCTTTGGTTGCACAACATATCAGAATATCGGTTGGCGAAGAACAGCAGGAGGAAATGCTGCCGGTTGAAACTGCAGATGAGGTTGTCGGTATTGGACAGCAGGCGGAAGAACCGGTAGTGGAAGATACGGACCATGAAACTACAATGCAGACCGAGGAACCGGAGACAAGGGAAGACCGCTATCGTCCGTCAGGCCGGGACAAACTGCATCTTCCGGAAAAAAACAGTTCTGGTAGGGATGCTAAAGGATGGGCGGTTGGCTTGTCCGTAGGAAATACGGGAGGTTTTTCATTGGCGAATGAAGGGGAAGCGAATGTGATGTCGGACTACATGCCTGGAAGTCCTATTTATGGCGGTAACGTAGATTTATCCTCTACGGCCAATGGCATTGTTACTATTCCCGACGGGCAGGAACTGGTTTTTAAGGATGGTATGCCCTATCTGCAAAGACGCGAAAAGAAAATTGCGGATATAGACCATAAACAACCGCTCAGTTTCGGTGTTTCGGTGCGGAAAAACTTGGCGAAGGGTTTCTCTGTGGAAAGCGGGCTGACGTATACCTATCTTGCTTCTGACGTAAGGTATGAGGGCAGCTCGGAAAAGATAAGCCAGAAGCTGCATTATATTGGCATTCCGGTACGGGCCAACTGGAACTTTGTGGATGCAAAGAACTTTACGATGTACGTTTCGGCGGGGGGTGCCATTGAAAAATGTGTGTATGGCAAGATTGGTACTGAGAGTGAGACTGTGAAACCGGTACAGCTTTCTGTCATGGGTGCTGTCGGTGCCCAGTATAACATAAGCAATAGGGTGGGCCTGTATGTGGAACCGGGAGTATCTTATTTCTTTGATGACGGTTCGTCGATACAGACTATACGCAAGGAGAACCCGTGTAACTTTACGTTGCAGGCCGGTATACGTCTTACTTATTGATAGCAGGACAGACATGTTTTTGTCCACTTTCTTGTAGATTCAGAATTTTCTTAATAACTTTCGGCCGTGTTTCTTCGTTGGTGGATGAAGGGACACGGTTTTTTATTGATTGAGAAGAAAGAAAGTAGGTCGGGACATGCCCGGCAATATAACAAACACGTAGTAAAATAGACAAAATGAAGATTAAAAAGAAAGTAGCCTTAAGCGGGCTATTGCTTTGTTGTGCAATCACGGCAAAAGCACAAGTGTGTATTACTCCCCAGGTGGAGCAGCGTGCCAGGGAGTTGGTTTCTCAAATGACGCTGGAAGAAAAAATCGATTACATTTCCGGTCCCAAATCTTTTTATATCCGGGCTGTACCCCGGCTTGGCATACCCGAAATCAGGATGGCCGATGGTCCGCAAGGCATACGTAACAATACTCAAAGTACCTTGTATCCTTGTGGCATCTTGTCGGCTTCGACATGGAACCGTAAGTTGGCTAGAGAGCTGGGACATGGTTTGGCCCGGGATGCAAAGGCCCGTGGGGTAAGTATTCTGTTGGGGCCTGGAGTCAATATCTACCGCTCTCCTCTATGCGGGCGAAACTATGAGTATTTTGGTGAAGACCCTTATTTGACGGGCGAAACTGCTAAAGAATATATCTTGGGAGTGCAGGAAGAGGGAGTTATGGCTACGGTGAAGCATTTTGCGGCCAATAACCAGGAGTGGAGCAGACATCATGCCAGCTCAGATGTGGATGAACGCACGCTGCAGGAAATTTATTTTCCCGCGTTCCGAAAAGCTGTGCAGGAAGCAGGAGTAGGGGCGGTTATGGATAGCTATAATCCGCTGAACGGGGTACATGCCACCGAAAACAGCTGGCTGAACATTGATGTATTACGCAAGCAGTGGGGATTTAAAGGTATCCTGATGTCTGACTGGACATCTGTATATTCCGGTGTGGGAGCCGCTAATGGAGGGTTGGATTTGGAAATGCCCGTCGGTAAATTCATGACCAGGGAAATTCTTATTCCGGCAATAGAGAATGGTATCGTGAAGGAAGAGACCATTGACGCCAAAGTCCGGCATATACTCCAGACATTGATTGCTTTTGGAGCACTTGATACTCCGAGAGAAGATAAATCTATCGATAAAGACAATGCACAGTCTAAGGAAATTGCACTTGACTTGGCGAGAGAAGGAGTAGTCTTATTGAAAAATGATAACGGTACGTTGCCTTACCGGAACGGTAGAACATTGGTAATCGGGCCTAATGCCGATATTATTCCCACAGGAGGAGGAAGCGGATTTGTCACCCCTTATTCGGTAGTGTCACTCTATGACGGTATGGTTCAGTTGAAGGGCGGCAGACAGATAGAGCTGCTGTCTGACAGCATTCTTTATAAGGATATGTCCCAACAGATTTATACGGATGGCAGTTTTACGCAAAACGGTTTTAAGGGCGAATATTATAATACTCGTAATCTTACCGGAGAACTCTTTCAAGCTGCCATAGAGCCTGCCATAGACCATGCCTGGAAATACGGTGCACCGTTCGACGGCATGCCGGTAGATCAGTTTTCTGCCCGTTGGACGGGAGTTTACAAGGCTGACAAGGATGGAACTGTCAAGTTCCAGCTGGCTGGCGATGACGGATACCGTCTGTTTGTAAACGATAAGCTGATTACCGGAGATTGGGGGAACCATTCATTCAGTACCCGCAGTGCATTTATGCAGGTCAGTGCAGGGGAGATATACCGGTTGCGTATTGAATATTTTGATAATGTGGGTGAGGCGACTGTCAGTTTCCAGGCAGGAATGATGGATGAGGAGCGTTTGGCCTCTTCACTGAAGCATGCCAGGAATGTTATTGTATGTGCCGGGTTCAACAGCAGTACAGAAGGTGAAGGGTTCGACCGTCCGTTTGCATTGTCATACGGGCAGGAATATCTCATTAATAAAGTGGCTTCACTTCATGATAATGTGGCTGTGGTGGTGAATGCCGGAGGTGGAATAGATTTCCGCAATTGGGGGCAGAGTGTACAAGCTATTTTGATGGCATGGTATCCGGGGCAGGAGGGTGGAAAGGCCCTTGCCGAAATCATTACGGGCAAGCTTTCGCCAAGTGGCAAACTACCAGTCAGCATCGAGGAAAAATGGGAAGATAATCCGGTATATGGTAATTATTATGACAATCGCAATGTACCTCATAAACGGGTGCAGTATGCCGAAGGTGTTTTCGTAGGTTATAGGGGATATGACCGGAACGGAAAGCAGCCGCTCTATCCTTTCGGGTATGGACTGTCATACAGTAGTTTTGAATATAGTAATCTGAGTGTTGAGAAGACGGGGGGAAGCCGGGTTACGGTAAGCTTTGACATCAAGAATACCGGAAAGATGGATGCTGCGGAAGCGGCTCAGGTATATGTGCGGGATGTGGAATGTTCTGTTCCGCGTCCGTTGAAGGAGTTGAAAGGCTACGATAAGGTTTACTTGAAGAAGGGTGAAACCAAGCGCGTTCGGATATTGCTGGATGAGGAAGCCTTTGCCTACTATGATGTGGAATCACATCGGTTTGTAGTGGAAAAGGGGACTTTTGAGATTCTGGCAGGTCCTTCTTCAGCTGATTTACCATTGAAGGCAACTGTTGTTTTATGATAAAATAAATATCAAAACAAGAATGGCAGTATGAAAAAGATAATAATACTGATGGTTTGTCTGTGGGGACTTGGTAACACCTTTACCTCGGCACAAACTACGGAGAAGGAGAAATTCATCTCAAGCTTGATGAAGCAGATGACGCTGGATGAAAAGATAGGCCAGCTTGCACAATGCACCTACCGAGGGAATTTTACCGGACCCGACGGTGGAAATATTCCTAAAGAAGAGTATGTCCGGCAAGGCAGAATAGGCTCTATGCTGAATGTGATAGGAGTAAAGGATATACGCCGTTATCAAGAGCTTGCTTTGCAATCGCGTTTGCGCATTCCTTTAATTTTCGGACTGGATGTTATCCACGGCTATCGTACCGGATTTCCGCTTCCGCTTGCCGAGGCTGCAAGTTTCGATTTGGCCATGATTGAGGAAGCTGCACGCTACAATGCTTTGGAAAGTGCCGCCGATGGTTTGAACTGGGTTTTTGCCCCGATGGTGGATATTTCGTGGGACGCACGTTGGGGACGCGTCATGGAAGGGGCCGGTGAGGACCCTTATTATGGTTCTCGGGTAGCGGAGGCGCGTGTCAGAGGCTTGCAAGGAGACGATTTGGCAGACACGACGACTGTCATGGCATGTATGAAACATTTTGCCGGATATGGTGCACCGATAGCAGGAAAGGAGTATAATAGTGTGGATATGTCAATGGGCCACTTTGCCAATTTTTATATGCCTCCCTATAAGGCGGCCATAAAGGTAGGAGCAGCTACCGTGATGAGTGCTTTCAATGATTTTAATAATATTCCTTGTACTGCCAATGATTTCTTGCTCAACCGGCTATTGAGAGAGCAGTGGGGATTTAAGGGATTTGTTGTGTCCGATTATAATTCGGTAGAGGAATTGGTGAACCACCGTTATGCTGTTGACAAGAAAGATGCCGCAGCCAAAGCGCTGAATGCTGGTCTGGACATGGAGATGGTAAGTACCTGCTACTTGACTTATCTGAAGGAGCTTGTTCAAGAAGGGAAAGTAAAGGAGAGTGTGCTTGATGATGCAGTACGGTGTATATTGGAGAAGAAATATGAGTTGGGATTGTTTGAGGACCCTTTTCGCTACTGTAATCCGGAAAGAGCGGCCAGAATACTCAATGCGCCCGAAGTCCGTAATGCTTCGCTCCGTATGGCCGAGCGTTCCGTTGTATTGCTGGAGAATAGGGAATCTGTGCTTCCGTTGACGGCACAGACGAGGAAGATAGCCTTGATAGGAGGACTCTCAAAATCCCAGTACGATATGGCAGGTGCTTGGGCTGCCACTACGGACCGGAACAAAGTGGTGACCTTATATGATGCATTGGTCCGGAAAGGACTGGAGGTGAGCTATGCTGAAGGCTATGATATGAAGAGCAATCAGTTGACCGGATTGCAGGAAGCATTACAGGCTGCTGAGGCTTCGGATGTCATTGTTGTGGCGGTAGGCGAGAGATTCGGTCAGAGTGGCGAGAAGGCTTCCAAAGTGAATATAGCCATACCCGAGGGGCAGCAGAAGCTGGTGTCGGAACTGGCAAAGACTGGAAAACCTGTCATTGCTCTTGTCATGTGTGGGCGTCCGGTAATCTTCAATGAGATAAGGGAACATGCTGATGCGGTACTGTGTACTTGGTGGCTGGGAAGTGAGGCCGGCAATGCCATATGCAATGTGTTGTGGGGAGAGTATAATCCTTCGGCTAAATTGCCCATGACATTTCCTGCACACGTAGGACAGATTCCCATTTATTATCAGAATAAGAGCACCGGCCGCCCTACCGCATTGAAACAGACCTATAAGGCATCTTATATCGATGCTTCCACTGAGCCTGCCTATCCTTTCGGATATGGGCTTTCGTACACGGATTTTGGATATTCTGATTTGAAACTGCTGCCGGGCAAGGCTGCAGGCGTCCATACGGAGGTGTCGGTAAAAGTGACTAATACCGGTAAGTGTGCAGGAGAGGAAGTAGTTCAATTGTATGTGCAGGATAAGGTAGCCTCTGTTACGCGTCCGATAAAGGAATTGAAGGGCTTCAGGAAAATTCATCTGAATGTGGGTGAAAGCAAAACTGTAGCTTTTCAGATAACTGACGATGCACTGGGATTCTATGACAATGAGATGAATTATATGGTAGAACCTGGTGATTTCGTCTTTATGGTGGGTGGCAGTAGTGATGATGTACAGCAGATTACCTATAACTTGAAAGAATAGGATTCTTACCCTATAAATGAAAAGCAAGGCTGTCTGGAATCATATCCGGACAGCCTTGCTTTTCTGTTTTAGTTGGTTATCACATTCGTGAAATACTCTTTGAACAGTTTTTCTGCCCGTTCCAGTTGTTCCGGAGTATTTTCCTTCACTTCTTTCAATTTGTAATCCCATCCCATGGCTTCGTATTTGTGAACACCCAGACGGTGATAAGGAAGTATTTCCACCCGTTGTATCTGCTGGTATTTGCCAAGACTTTCACCCAGCAGGCGGGTGTCTTCTTCCGAATCGCTGTAACCGGGGACCAGTACATAGCGCAGCCAGAAGGGGTGTTCATGTTCTTCGAGCCAGGCAGCGGTGCGGAGTGTCTGTTCGTTGCTTCGTCCCGTCAGCGTACGGTGGCGTTCGGGATTGAATTGCTTGATGTCCAGCAGCACGAGGTCAGTCAGACTAAAGAGCTCTTCCACCTTTTCATTCCAGATGCCTCCGTTACTGTCCAGACAGATATGGATGCCGTTCGCCTTCAGCTCCTTGAAAAGAGGAATCAGCGCTTCTGCTTGCAGGGTAGGCTCACCGCCGGAGAAAGTAATACCTCCTTTCTTCCCGAAGAATGCCTTTTGGCTGATAGCCATTTGCAGAATCTCTTCCGGAGTGGTGGGAGTGCCTCCTTTTACATCAATCGTATCCGGATTGGCACAATACAGACAACGGAACGGACATCCTTGCAGGAAAACGACGAGCCGGAGACCCGGCCCGTCGAATGTTCCCATACTTTCGTAGGAGTGTACATTTATCATATTACATTCTTTCGTGGAATGAACGGCTGATGACTTCCAACTGATGCTCGCGGCTCAACTTCACGAAGTTCACGGCATAGCCGGAAACGCGGATGGTGAGTTGCGGATACTTTTCAGGATGTTCCATGGCATCTTCCAGCATTTCGCGGTTCAGTACGTTTACGTTCAAATGGTGGGCACCTTTGGTGAAGTAGCCGTCCATCATGGTTACCAGGTTCTCTACACGTTCTTCCGGTGTCGGGCCCAGTGATTTGGGAACAATGGAGAACGTATTGCTGATGCCGTCCTGCGAGTCGCGGTAGCGCAATTTGGCTACGGAGCTCAAGGAAGCGATGGCACCGTTCTTGTCACGTCCGTGCATTGGGTTGGCACCCGGAGCAAAGGCAACACCTTTGGCGCGTCCGTCCGGAGTGGCACCGGTCTTCTTGCCGTACATCACGTTGGAGGTGATAGTCAGCAAGGAAAGGGTGGGACGGGCATTCTTGTAGACAGGCAGCTTTTTCAGTTCTTCGCTGAAATAGTAAACGAGGTCTACTCCCAGGTGGTCCACACGGTCGTCATTATTGCCGAAGCAGGGGAATGAGCCTTCGGTGTCGAAACCTTCGGTCAGGCCGATTTCGTTGCGGCGTGCAGTGACTTTGGCATATTTGATGGCGGACAGTGAGTCTATGGCGATGGAAAGGCCGGCAACACCGTATGCTAGATTGATGCGTGGGTCGGTATCGATGAATGCCATCTGGGCTTTCTCATAATAATACTTATCATGCATGTAGTGGATGATATTCATGGCCTCGTTGTAGACACGGGCTATTTCAGTCAGTACCTTCTTGTAGTTGGCCATAACTTCCTCAAACTTCAGTGTCTCGCCGGTCAATACGGGAATACCTTTCACCATGACAGTTCCGGTGTTTTCGCAACGGCCACCGTTGATGGCAAGCAGCAGGGCCTTGGCAAGGTTGGCACGTGCGCCGAAGAACTGGATTTGCTTGCCGATGGCTTGGTAGGACACGCAGCAGGCGATACCGTAGTCGTCGCAGTTGCGCACTTCACGCATCAGGTTGTCGTTTTCGTACTGAATGGAGCTGGTATCTACGGAAACCTTGGCGCAGAAGTCTTTGAAGCCTTCCGGCAGTTCGGGACTCCACAATACGGTCAAGTTCGGTTCCGGAGAAGGACCGAGGTTGTATAGCGTCTGCAAAAAGCGGAAAGAAGTCTTGGTGACTTTCACGCGTCCGTCGTTGAAGCGTCCTCCGATGGCTTCGGTCACCCAAGTCGGGTCGCCGGCAAAGATGTCGTTGTACGACTGCATGCGCAGATGGCGTACCATACGTAGTTTGATGACGAATTGGTCTATCAGTTCCTGCGCAAACGTCTCGTCAATCTTTCCATGAGCCAAATCGTATTCGATGAAAATATCGAGGAAAGAAGATACGTTACCCAGTGACATGGCAGCACCGTCCTGCTCTTTGATGGCAGCAAGATATGCCATGTATACCCATTGCACGGCCTCTTGAGCTGATGTAGCCGGATGGCTGAGGTCGAGTCCGTAATATTCGCCCATAACCTTGATGTCCTTCAAAGCTTTGATTTGTTCCGCCACTTCTTCGCGTAGACGGATGCGTGCTTCGGTCATCGGGCCGGTGAGGTTGCGCAAGTCCTCCTGCTTGGCTTCAATCAGACGGTCGATGCCGTAGAGAGCCAATCGGCGGTAGTCGCCGATGATACGTCCGCGGGCATAGTTGTCGGGCAATCCGGTAAGGAATCCCAGTGAGCGGAAGGAACGGATTTCTTCGGTATATACATCGAATACGCCGTCGTTATGTGTTTTGCGGTAATGGGTGAAGATGTCTTTTACTTTATCGTCCACTTCCACTCCGTTTTCACGGCATGCTTTTGCTACCACGTTGATGCCTCCGAAAGGTTTGATGGATCGTTTCAACAGTTCATCAGTCTGCAAACCGACAATAAGTTCATTGTCCTTATCAATATACCCGGCTTTATGAGAAGTGATGGTAGATACGGTGGTATTGTCCAGTGAACGGACGCCATTGTTGTTCCTTTCTTCTTCGAGAGCCTTCAGACAGATGTCCCAGATACGTTTGGTACGTTCGGTAGGTCCCTGCAAGAAAGATGCATCCCCGGTATAGGGTGCGATGTTTTTACTGACGAAATCACTGACATTGATTTCTTTATTCCAAAGCCCATTGGTAAAGGTTTTGTTCAATTCCATAAAATTTGTTTTTGTTAGTAGGTTAGATAATGTTATCCTTTAGAGCGCGCAAAAATACTGAATAAATTCCGTAATTTTATAAGAGAGATTCCCCTTTTTATGTTGAACAGCATAAAATAACTATTATTAGGTAGTGAATGTCCGGGGGAATAGAGATGCTAATACCTTCTTTATGTGTGGTTTACGAACAGAAACAAGAATCGGATAATAATCTGCATTATTTACAAATAATGTAGGTTTAAGAACAGTCGTATTCTGAACCTAATTCAGTCGTATAGTGAATGCCATTCAGTCGTATACTGAATAGGGTTCAATCGTATACTGAATGTGACTCTTTGTAAGCATACTGATATTCAGTAAGTTATAAAATATTATCTTGCCCTTGATAAATTTCAACAAATAGCCTAAATGCCGTTATGTTCGTTCCGTAGTGGGTATAAACAAGAATTTTAGTATAATTGCTCTGTTTTTGTGCAGAAAAGTTTGTAGAATAAAAAATGATTTGTATCTTTGCACCGCTTTAAAAGAAAAGCACTTCTGAAAAAGAAGTTTTGGAGAGGTGGCAGAGTGGTCGATTGCGGCGGTCTTGAAAACCGTTGTGCTGCGAGGCACCCGGGGTTCGAATCCCTGTCTCTCCGCTGAACTAACTGGATAATGAATAGGTAAGTCTCATAAATTCAACGATTTGTGGGACTTTTTTTATTCCATTATCTCTGCCCTATCGGATATTATTTAGCCCTTTATAGAATAAGAATTTATACTTTAGTTTTGACTGAACTTCAGTATATATGTGCAATTTTAGAACAAATAATCTAAAAATGATTTTTTTTTGTAACTTAGCATAATATTTAAAACAAATATGGTAAAAGCTACAAAAGATAATAGGCCTTTTTCAAGTGGTGTGTTTGATTTAGAGGAGTTCAATATTTATACAAAGGTAATTGATTTGCCTCTTGACGGGATTCCGACATATCTAGAAGAAGGGATAAATGGAGTTTGTACCGGAGGCTCTGCTCTTTTTAATGTGTTTTCTAATAAACGCAGGGTTGTGAAGAATGATTTGATAACTATTTTTCCTTATCAGTTGGCAAGTATAACCGAAATCAGTACAGACTTTGCCGTTATTTTCTTTAAAGTACCAAAGAAATTGTTTATGGATACCATTAATGGGCTGGGTAGGCTTACACTTGACTATTTTTTCTATATGAGGAAATATTATAGCTCTCCGCTCAGTGAAGAAGAGTATAAGCGCTTTGTTCATTTCTGTCATATATTGTCATGCCGTGTAGATTTATCTTGTGCCTTTCTTAGGAGGGAATCGGTGATGTATTTATTGAGGGTTTATTATTGGGACTTGTATGTGGGCTATAAGAGTAACCCCAAGGCTATGGCTTCCGTGAAGTTTGTACGTAAAGAGAAGCAGGTTTTTGAATTCTTTTATTTGGTTATAGAGTATCATACTATAAGTCGTGATGTGGCATTTTATGCAGATAAGATGTGTATCTCACCTAAATATCTGACAATGTTAATAACAGATAATACTGGTCGTTCGGCTAAAGAGTGGATTGTGGAATATACCATACTTGAGATAAAAGTCTTATTGAAAGACTCCAATCTTGAAATAAAGGAAGTGGTTTCACGAACTAATTTTCAATCGAATTCTACGATGACACGTTTTTTTCGTAAGCATACAGGCACTACTCCGTCAGAATACCGTGAGAGAATGTTTGTCTGATATTTGGATAATTTGTACTTATACCAAAAGGCAAGAAAGATATGAAAGAATATCTTAAAATAATAGATGAAATAATCGCTCTTGTGGGGTTACATTTAATTCCCAAATTTGTTAATCTATATCAAGGCCAGGTTGACATAAGATGTGAGGAAAATGATACTGGAGTCTTAATTAATATTATTGTGTCTTTACCAGATAAAAATGAACTGCAGGCTTTGCAAAATCAAGTTGGTATGGACTCACTACAAGCCAAACAGATCTTAGAAGGAATATTAAAATTGGAGAAAATGGATTCATGCAAACCATTGGAAAACAGACAACTGGAATTGAAACGAATTTGGCTTAACAAGCTTGTTTCAGTGTTGGAAGAGCATATGGAAAATACAGAGTTTAATGTTGCTATGCTCTGTCAACTGTTGGGAATGAATCGAAAACTGTTGTATCGAAAGATTAAACAGTTGACGGGGGTTACTCCAGTAAGCCTTATTCGGCGTGTTAGGATGATAAGAGCCGCTACACTTTTATTACAAGGCAGATTCACTGTATCGGAAGTAATGTATATGGTAGGCTATTCCAATCCTTCTTATTTTTCCAGGTGTTTCATGGCAGAATATAATATTTCTCCAAGTCAATATGCAATAATTCAAAAAAAAACAGGTGGAGCGTCCGAATAAGGGGGCACTCCACACATGATTCATTGTCTTTTGTTCTGTTATTTTTTATACCAATCCTTACAGTCATTTCCCATTGATTTTGCCCATGTAGCAAAACCGGGATATTGGCTGTCAATTCTGTTCCTTTCTGTTACCGGGGTAAACCCTAGCATCGGTATATCGATAGCAAATGGATATGCTCCTTTACGGTCGATATAGTAAGCATCATCATTGCTGCCAATCAATGACTGATTGGCATAAGCTGTAGCTTTGTGTTTGGGCAGATGAACCTCTGTGCGATTCTGTTCTCCTTGTGAATATTTTACGATGATGTATGGATTATAGGACAATAGCTGATTCTTTAGGAAAGAACCGTTGAATTCTCTGGTGACTACATATTTATTGCCTATATTCTGTTTGGCATTGGACATTACGATAATGGACGAAGTCTCTTTTTCCAATATTGCACCTTCCGGCAAAGTGATTTTATCGCCAATTTGTGCTGCATCTATCTGATAGGCAAATGCGTTAACATATGTAGCGCCATCATGTACCGGAGTGAATTCGTCAACGATCTTCGTTACTATATTCTTTTTGTCGAAATAGACTTTGCGTTCGTATTCTACAATTACGTCATTCATGTCATAATCGCCACCGGAAGGCCAAATATCTTCGAATGCCAGTGTGCCGGTAACATTTTCATCTTCATCGGGTTTGGGTTCTTCTTTATCACCTTCATCGGGAATAGACGGCCTTTCAGGATCGTCAATAGAACTTCCCGGAGTAGCATCTACATAAAATAAAAGGTCACAGTAGCTTTGATTTACACCATCTTCTGCTCCAAGAATCGTCTTGCCGCTTTTTTGGTCTTTAACAGAGACAAAGGCCGACATGTTGTTTTGGGGATTGGAAGTGCGAAGATTTGAATTGTATGGATTATATAAATCAGGCAATTTAAGATAATCTTCTAAATTATTTCCATAACCGTTCTTAAAACCGTCGGCATAAAGAAACCAGCCTACTGTATATCCTGCTGGGAATGTATCATGGGCTTGGCCGTCTTCATCGAAGTAAAGCAGACGAACTTTATTCCCGGATTCTAAAATCAATATTTGGCCGCCATACCAGTCAAAAGACACATTGGGGAATATAATGTATTTCCTCACTTGGTCTACATCGACGGACGTTCCGGTTTTATAAAAATAATATCCGAAAGTATTGTTATAACTTGCACTTCGATTGAGAAAAATGAGATTCAATGCGGTGTTGTCCTCCTTTATCGAAATATTGATAGTTTTTCCATTACCAAGTAATTTTGAATTGTCTTGTCCTCCTTTATTGAAGAATGTTTTCATCCGGTCTGTCAAATCCAAAATACTTTCATTACCAATATTTTTTTCCTTTGTCATATATTGGCTGTTCAGCTGACCTCCTTCTCCCCAATAGCACAGTGAGTATAGATTTTGGGATTTGTTTACTAAATAAGGTACATCAGACGAAGCGCGAGTGACAGACTTTGTTTTAGGATTTGATTTTGCCGACATGTCAAAAATGACAGCATTGTCTTTAATTTCAAGTTCTATGCATCCCGGCAATCCCCATGTCGCAGTATATAAATAAACTTTATTAAGATAGGTAGGAAGCTGCATTTTTCCCTCATACTTACCGCTGTTGTCGGTATAGGTTTTGAACAAGGCTTCTATACCCTCTTTCTTTATCGGCGTACCTTCCACTGTTTCCATCGGATTTTCACCGTAAATTTCTATCAAAGGAGTAAACCCGTAAATGTCATAGTTGACAGAAAGCCGGACATCACTGCGCATCTCAAAGCCGAAATATTTATCCGGGTCAGGAAGAGGTTCTTTTTCACGATTCGGGTCGTATACGTCTTTCTCCATACAACCTGTCATAAGGCCTGAAAGTGCAAGCACTAAAATGAAAGCCCCAATGCTAATTAAGCGGTTTTGTTTCATAAGATATAAAAATGTTATGTTAATTTTATTTGTATGTATTTTTGATTAGTTACTTGCTCTTTAAATACCCGATACATTTTATTATGCAAATTTAGTCTGTATTGCTCAAACTCATTGATACAAAATTGACAAAAGAATGATAGAAAAAGGACAGTTGATTTTTTTTGTATATCCATGTGATAGTTTGTCGGGAGTGTCTTTTTGTTCTTCCTTTATTGGATTTTACCCTCTTTTCAGTATATTTGCGCTCGGCGTTTTAAGAATATTATCTTTGAGCCGATTCCAATACTAAACTAGATAGAATTAATGGAGAAAATAAATGCAGTAATTACGGGAGTGGGAGGGTATGTTCCTGACTATATTCTGACCAATGAAGAAATATCCAAAATGGTAGATACGACAGATGAGTGGATAATGGGGCGTATCGGTATAAAGGAAAGACGTATCTTGCACGAAGAAGGATTGGGGACTTCGTTTATGGCCCGTAAAGCTGTAAAACAATTAATGCAACGTACAAAATCTAATCCTGATGATATTGATTTGGTGATTGTGGCCACTACAACGGCCGATTATCATTTTCCTTCAACAGCATCCATATTATGTGAGAGAGTAAAGCTTAAGAATGCTTTTGCTTTTGATATGCAGGCTGTTTGTAGTGGCTTTTTGTATGCATTGGAAACTGGAGCCAATTTTATCCGTTCGGGAAAATACAAGAAGGTCATTGTAGTAGGGGCTGATAAAATGTCGTCGGTGATTGATTATACCGATCGTGCCACTTGTCCGATTTTTGGTGACGGTGCTGCCGCTTTCATGCTGGAACCCACCCGGGAGGATATGGGAGTAATGGATGCCGTATTGAGAACAGACGGGAAAGGTCTGCCCTTTTTACATATCAAAGCGGGAGGCTCCGTATGTGCTCCATCTTACTATACACTGGACAATCGGATGCATTATATTTATCAGGAAGGACGTACAGTCTTTAAATATGCTGTGGCCAATATGGCAGATGCTTGTGAGGCGGTCATGGAGAGGAATCACTTGGCGAAGGAGGACATTGACTGGGTGATTCCCCATCAGGCAAACATGCGTATAATTACTGCAGTTTCGCAACGTTTGGGAGTATCTCCCGAAAAGGTAATGGTCAATATAGAACGGTATGGAAATACAAGTGCCGGCACGCTTCCATTGTGTGTATGGGATTTCGAGGATAAGCTGAAAAAGGGGGATAAACTGATTTTTACAGCATTCGGAGCAGGATTTGCTTGGGGGGCTATTTACGTGAAGTGGGGATACGACGGAAAAGGTTGAGGCTCTCTGATAAGATTTAGGTTGTTTGTTTCTTTTCTGATACAACTTTTAGTATCTTTGCGAAACAGCAGTTTTTTATTGTGACAAAAAATTGCATGTGTTTTGTTAACCATATAGAAAACTAAAAACAACCAGCGTATTATGAACCAGGAATTATCCATGAGCCCCAATTTATTGGTGGCTGCCCTTCAAAAACCGGCTTCCGAATTTACGAAAGCAGACATTGTTTCCTATATAAAGGAGAATGACATTCGTATGGTGAACTTCATGTATCCTGCGGCAGACGGGCGACTGAAGACACTGAACTTTGTCATCAATAATGAAGCATACCTTGATGCCATACTTACATGTGGTGAACGCGTAGATGGTTCCAGCTTGTTTCCGTTTATAGAGGCCGGTAGCAGTGATTTGTATGTAGTGCCGCGTTTCCGGACCGCTTTTATAGACCCTTTTTCTGAATTGCCCACACTGTCAATGCTCTGTTCTTATTTCAATAAGGATGGTGAACCGCTGGAAAGTTCTCCGGAATATACCCTGCGTAAGGCATGTCAGGCATTCACTACGGTTACGGGGATGGAATTTCAGGCTATGGGAGAATTGGAATATTATGTCATTTCTGAAAATGACGGATTGTTCCCGGCTACCGACCAGCGTGGTTATCACGAATCGGCCCCTTATGCCAAGTTCAATGATTTCCGTACGGAATGTATGTCATATATTGCGCAGGCAGGCGGACAGATAAAGTATGGGCATTCTGAAGTCGGTAATTTTACGCTGGACGATAAGATTTATGAGCAGAATGAAATAGAGTTCCTGCCGGTGCGTGCCGAGGAGGCTGCTGACCAACTGGTGATAGCAAAATGGGTTATTCGTAATCTGGCTAGCCAGTATGGATATAACATTACTTTTGCACCGAAAATCACGGCAGGAAAAGCCGGTTCCGGATTACATATACATATGCGTATCATGAAGGACGGGCAGAACCAGATGCTGAAAGATGGGGCACTTTCTGAAACAGCCCGTAAGGCCATTGCGGGCATGATGAAGCTGGCTTCTTCCATTACGGCTTTCGGTAATACAAATCCTACTTCCTATTTTCGTCTGGTTCCTCATCAGGAAGCACCGACCAACATTTGCTGGGGCGACCGCAACCGTTCGGTATTGGTACGCGTTCCGTTGGGCTGGTCGGCAAAAACGGATATGTGCATGTTGGCAAATCCGTTGGAGACCCCAAGTCATTATGATACTACACAGAAACAGACGGTGGAAATGCGTTCGCCTGACGGTTCGGCCGATTTGTATCAATTGATTGCCGGACTTGCTGTAGCTTGCCGTTATGGATTTGAGATAGACGATGCTTTAGGAATTGCAGAAAAAACATATGTCAATGTAAATATCCACAAGAAAGAAAATGAAGATAAGTTGAAACAACTGGAACAGCTTCCTGATAGTTGTGCCGCTTCTGCCGATTGTTTGGAAAGACAGCGTGCTGTCTTTGAGCAATATCATGTGTTCAGTCCTGCAATGGTTGATGGGGTTATTTCCAAACTGCGTTCTTACGAGGATAGAACCTTGCGTGCAGAGATACAAGACAGTCCGGAGGAGATGCTGAAACTGGTCGAGAAGTATTTCCACTGCGGATAGGAGAAGAAATGAGGGCATAACTCACCGCAGGTTACACAGATTGCTATAGAATTTCTGATAATCAAGAACTTTTATCTGTGTTAATCTGCGGTGATTGTGTATTTTGACACCTCTCCATTATTTCTTTGGCTTTGAATACTGGTTCTGCTTTTTGTATTTCCGATTCGAAGCCGAACCAATAACCATTTTGGGTATTGTCGTCAATGGGTAGAAAACATAAGCGGAGGCTTTCTTTGTAGTTTCCATAGATGACTTCCCAATATTCCGGTGGCATCTGGCGCTTGGTCTTGACTTTCTCTGCTGGTTTTTTCTTTAATGACATGCCTGCCTCTATCCAGGCAATGGTGACCATGATTTTATAGGCCGGATAATGCATACTGCAGAATTCATAGAGTACGAGGCCTCGCTTTTCCAGGCTCATGGGCTGGTCTATAAGATTTTTATCGATTAAAAATTCCAGAAAGCGACGTAGGAAGTCGTTGTCATCCAGAATCAGCTTGCGGGTGATGGCTTGCCAAGCAGTTGTGTTATAGAATCCATCCAGAAGACGTGACAGTTGCCGGGCTGTTTGAAGCTCGTTGACACTGATTTCATTTGTTTGAAGCACTTCATAAGGGGGGAGAGGAGAATATCGGATGCCTAGTTCTTCCGCTCTTCTTCTCATTTCTGTGCCGGGAAGTAACTTCAGGGATTCAAGCTGTATCTCGCCGGCATTGTATCCGGCAAGTGTACGCACATCTTCAAATATTTCGGATAGGCGGTATAGAGGCAAGCCGGCAATGAGGTCGGCGTGTGTTTCCATATTGGGTAGGGAACATAGGAAACGAAGACCTTGCAGTGAGTCCTCCAGGCTTCCCATCCGACGGCTTTTCTGGAGGACCGGTTCGCGCAGGCTTTGAATACCGGCCTCGAGATGGAGCAATCCTTTAGGTAGCTTTTTCAATTCATTTTTCAGCTCTTCGGATAATAGTGCAGGGTGTATTTCTAAGTGAAAGCATATGTCCGGGTTGAATTCCAGGAAAAGTTGCAGTAATTCTTTAGCACGGCGCGGATTATAATTAAAGGTCCGGTCGAGGACGCGTACGTTTTTTATTCCATGACTGTGGATAATTTGAAGGCGTTCACGGATACTTTCAATGGACAGTGTGCGCACCGGTTTTTCTTCACCGCTGACGCAGAATGCGCATGTGTTGAAACAGCCTCGGGTAGTCTCCAGTTGTACGAATGGTTTGCTCCAATTGAAGAAACTGCTGTTTTCCGGTGGTACGAGCCGGGAAAAGTTAAGTACACGGGCTATGCCGTTGTCTATATATTGCTTTTGAGGATTCATATAGCAGAGTCCCGGAATACTGTTCCATTTTTCCGGCTGGTTCCAGCAAGACAGCCATTGGGGGAATGCTTCTTCTCCCTCTCCCCTGAATACGCAGTCGATGAAAGGGTTTTTATGCAGAAAGTCTTCATTGTTTCCTAAGAATTCAGGTCCGCCCAAGATGAAGCAGCTATTGGGAAGCAATGCTTTTAATCTCGCTGTTATGTGCAACAGTTGTTCGTGGTTGAACAACCATGTTGTTGCGGCAATGATGTCGGGTTGGTGCCGGTATATTTCGTCGACAATCATTCCTACGTTTTCATTGATGGTGGCAGATACGATTTCCCATTTTACGGAATTGTTTTTTGCTATTTGTGCGTGCAGTGCAGGGAGTGCCAACGAAGAGTGTGCATACGAGCTATTGAGGTCTATCCAGAGAATTTTCATATTTGATTGAATTTCATCTTTGCAAAGATAACTGATTTTGCTTTTCGTATAAACAAAAAGGGTTATATTTGCATGTCGGAAATCGAAAATAGTAGAGTTATTGGTATAGAATGTTTTTTGAAAGATGAAATATTCTTTTTGTATTCTTATTTCTATAAGGTGATAACGGGTTGTCTTATCACTGGCTTGATAAAGTAAGGAAGGAAGTACTATTAAGTGTGATTGATACAGAATGCAAAATATCGGAATAAGTTTCCAGCTATTTTGAACATTTTGAGAAAGTAAACTCTTTTGTACAAGGACTGGTTTAGGTAATTGATTCCTTCCTATGATGTAGGGATACTCTGTGAGGAGTATCCCTACAATTTTTTACGGGTCAATGTAAAAACCTGAGGGGTAAATTTATAAATTATTATCTTTGTCTCCAAATTCATAGCTTATGGAGTTAAACGGTTATCGCCTTCTTCTTCCTGAAGGCACTTTAGAGTACTTTGCTCTTGTTGATGTGAAGGAAAGCGTAAATGAAGTTGTGATCTACCTTGAGGAAAAAAATATCGTTCCTGAGAAGTATACAGATCAGGATACTGAGAGTAAAGGCTTTTATGATCCTGTTATTGTTCAGGATTTTCCTCTTCGTGGCAAGAAGGTCTTCCTTAATATTCGTCGTCGTCGCTGGATCTTAAAGAAGCATAATGAGTATATCTCTCGTAACTGGCGTATGGTGGCTGAAGGTACTCGTATGACGCAAGATTTTGCGTCTTTTTTAAAAGAACTATATTGATAGCTATCCGATCAGTTGTAAGCTCTTAGGTGTTTTATATGGAGTTGACGGAGATTTATTGGAGCGTCAATACCGTAACCATCTAAGTGGTTATCTCCATTGGGACCAACTTGTTCATGCAGAGGATTGGCTACTATTCGAAAAGAATATCGGTGCTTATATCTGTATTGATGAGGTAGCCCTCTCGCGTGGAGAACTCTATACTGTACTGATCAATAAAGAAGCTCACGGTGGTAAAGGTAGTATGATTGCTATCATTAAAGGTACGGACGTTCATACGGTCACTTCTGTCCTGCTTAAGCTATCCCGTCTCCGCCGTTACCAAGTGCGCGAGATTACTTTGGATATGGCTCCTAACATGGAGCAGATTGCCCGCATCTGCTTTCCTGCGGCCAAACGTGTTACCGATCGCTTTCACGTACAGAAGTTAGCTTATGAAGCGGTGCAGGAGATGCGTGTAAAAGCTCGCTGGGAGGCTTTGGATGAAGAGTCCACTCAGATTGCTTATGCAAAGGCCTGTGGAAAGATGTATCATGCACCTGTTTTCGCTAATGGAGATACAAGAAAGCAGTTGTTAGCGAGAAGCATTTATCTGCTTTACAAGAAGGAATCCTTATGGACTCAGTCTCAAAGAATACGAGCTGAAATTCTTTTCAAGGAATATCCCGATATAAAGAAAGGATATTATCTGTCTATGCGGTTAGGCTTAATCTATCATCAGTGTAAGTTTAAGGATATTGCTTTGACAAGGCTGGCAAGGTGGTATGATGAAGTAGATAAATCAGGGTTCCTCACCTTTGGAAGGGTCGCACGTTCTATACAAACACATTATCTGAATATAATCAATTTTTTTGAAAGGAGGGCAACCAATGCCGCAGCAGAGTCATTCAATGCTAAAATCAAAGCATTTAGAGCACAGTTCAGAGGAGTAAGAGATAGAGCTTTTTTCTTATATAGACTTGCTAAATTATATGCTTAAATATAAAATACCTCAGATTGTTACGTTGACCCTTTTTTACATTGATTCCACGTTGCCTCCCTTTGGGGGATTGTTTGGACAATAACAAAAAAAGAGGAATATTCTTTCGAATTTCCTCTTCTTTGCGGGTGGCAGATGGGACTCGAACCCACGACATTCAGAACCACAATCTGACGCTCTAACCAACTGAACTACAGCCACCATGTTAGTGCATTTCTTAAATGCGGTGCAAAGATAGGGATAATCTTTAATATTGCAAAGAATGAGACGAAATTTTTTGAGATTTCTGCATTATTTTTTCTTCTCGTAGATACCTATATTGTGCTGCTGGAGCAGCTTTCGAGAGCTTTTGACAAAGATTTCCAGGTGTTTACGAGCTTCCGGCGTTAAATGTTCTGTAGGAAAACTGGCAGGATAAAGAATGTAATTTTTTTCTTTAGTAAGTTCCGGCCGGCCGGTCCAGACCAGATTATATCCACAATAGGAAACACGACAGTATGGAAAAGGCAGAGGATTGGAGTCTGGCAGGGGCGTCTGACTCTGACCGGTGTAAGAGGGACGGATGGGTTGGGGGAGAGGATGTTTCTCCAACTGCAAAGTGAAGATGAGGCCGCCGTCAGTGTTAGCCTTGCTCATATTGGAAATGAAGTTTCCCAAGGAGTAGACTATGATGTGCTGTTCGGTACCGTTGGTACGTAGTTCCATCGGTTGAATGACGTGAGGGTGTGAACCGATAATATGTGTTACGCCTTGTTGGAGCAACCAGTTGGCCAGTTCGCGTTGCTCACGGTTGGGAAGGGACTGATATTCCTCTCCCCAATGCATGCAGGCAATAATGGCATCCGGTTGGCGTGCCTTGGCACTTTGGATATCTTGCAGGATGGTATTCTTATCAATATAGTTTACGATATTGGGAGAGGTAGCCTTGATACCATTGGTGCCGTAAGTATAGTTGAGTAGGGCAATGCGAAAGCCGTTTCTGTTGATGAACAGGGGATAGCGTTGCCTGCGCTCCGACAGATTCTTGTAGGTGCCTGCGTAACGAATACCGGAGGAGTCAAGCAATTGTATGGTACGCTCCATTCCCTTTTTTCCACGGTCCAGACAGTGGTTGTTGGCTGTCAGTAAAATATCGAATCCGGCGTCCTTTATGGCCTGAAGATATTCATCGGGGGCGCTGAACATAGGATAGCCCCGATAGGGCCTGCCCCCCAATGTGACTTCCAGATTTCCTATGGCGAGGTCTGCCTGGGATATTTGCTCTTTTATGAGGGAGAAGCAGGAGGAGTAGTCATATTTTCCTTCAGATACATGTGCAGCGTCTATTTGTGCCTGGTGCTGCATCAGGTCGCCGACAAATAATAGCGTAATCCTTTCCTGCGAGGAAAGGGTTACGCTATACAGTAGGACAACAATGAAGACGGCGAGCGTTTTCATCGCCTTGTTATTGGTAGATTGCTTTCTTGCCGGCGAGCAATGTATTCTTCATAAGGGAAACGATGGTCATGGGACCTACGCCTCCCGGTACGGGGGTAATGAATGAACATTTGGGAGCTACTTCGTCGAATTTCACATCACCGGTCAACTTGAATCCGGATTTCTTGGAGGTATCGGGCACACGGGTAGTACCTACATCAATAACGACAGCGCCTTCCTTGACCATTTCCGCCTTAACAAAGTTCGGTTGTCCCAACGCAGCAATGATGATGTCCGCTTCCTGGCATTCCTTTACCAGGTCTTTGCTGCGGCTGTGGCATACGGTCACTGTGGCATCGCCGGGATAAGCCTTCTGCATCATCAGGGCAGCCATGGGTTTGCCGACAATGTTACTGCGTCCCAATACCACGCATTTCTTGCCTGAAGTCTCTATCTGATAGCGCTTCAGCAGTTCGAGGATACCGTTGGGAGTAGCGGATACATAGCAGGGAAGGCCAATGGACATCCGTCCCACGTTGATGGGATGAAAGCCGTCCACATCCTTGCGGTAGTCGATGGTTTCAATCACTTTCTGCTCGGAGATATGCTTGGGCAAGGGAAGCTGTACGATGAAACCGTCCACATCCGCATCCTCGTTCAATTCGCGTACCTTGGCGAGCAGTTCCTTTTCGGTAACGTCTGCCTCGTAACGGATAAGTGAGGACTTGAATCCGCAAACTTCGCATGCTTTTACTTTGGCGGCAACGTAGGTTTCGCTACCTCCATCGTGTCCTACAAGAATGGCGGCCAGATGCGGGCGTTTACCCCCACGAGCCACTATTTCGGCTACTTCTGCTGCAATCTCTTGCTTTACTTGCTCTGAAATTGCTTTTCCATCAATCAGTGTCATAGGCTGTTATCTTATCTTTTAAGTTTCGGCATCATCTTACCCATCTTGCTGCCAGTGACCATCTTCATCATCTTGCGGGTCTGGTCAAACTGTTTCAGCAGGCGGTTTACTTCCTGAATATTCGTACCGCTACCTTTGGCAATGCGCTGGCGGCGTGAACCGTTCAGAATGGCCGGATTGCTGCGTTCTTCCGGAGTCATGGAGTAGATGATGGCTTCAATGCTCTTGAAGGCATTGTCGTCAATGTCTATATCCTTGATGGCTTTGCCTACGCCCGGTATCATGGAGGCAAGTTCCTTCAAGTTACCCATTTTCTTGATTTGTGCAATCTGGCTCAGGAAGTCGTTGAAGTCGAACTGGTTCTTGGCAATCTTCTTTTGCAGGCGTTTGGCTTCTTCCTCGTCATATTGTTCCTGCGCACGTTCCACCAAAGATACGATGTCACCCATACCGAGAATACGGTCGGCCATACGTGAGGGATGGAACTGGTCGATGGCATCCAGCTTTTCACCGGTACCTACAAACTTGATGGGCTTGTTTACCACCGAACGGATAGAAAGGGCGGCACCACCGCGGGTATCACCATCCAGTTTGGTCAATACTACACCATTGAAGTCGAGCCGTTCGTTGAATTCCTTAGCGGTATTCACTGCATCCTGACCGGTCATTGAATCCACTACGAACAGAATCTCGTCCGGATTGATGGCCTTCTTGATGGCGGCAATCTCGTTCATCATCTCCTCATCCACTGCCAGACGACCGGCTGTATCGACAATTACAAGGTCGTAACCTTTGGCTTTGGCTTCTTGGATGGCATTTTGGGCAATGGCTACCGGATTTTTGCTGTCCGGTTCCGAGTACATCGGTACGTCAATCTGTTCAGCCAGTACACGCAACTGCTCGATAGCGGCAGGACGGTACACGTCACAAGCCACCAATAACGGCTTTTTGTTCTTCTTGCTCTTCAGCATGCGGGCCAGCTTTCCGGAGAAAGTTGTTTTACCGGAGCCTTGCAAACCGGACATTAGGATAATGGCAGGCTTGGAGTCGAGGTTTATTTCAGAAGTCTCGCCGCCCATGAGCTGGGTCAGTTCATCGTGTACGATTTTTACCATCAGCTGGCTGGGCTTAACGGCTGTCAGCACGTTTTGTCCCAAGGCTTTTTCCTTAACGGTATCGGTGAAGTTTTTGGCTACCTTATAGTTCACGTCGGCATCCAAAAGTGCCTTACGTACGTCTTTCAGGGTTTCCGCAACATTGATTTCGGTGATTTTGCCCTCACCTTTCAAAATTTTAAACGACCTTTCAAGTCTCTCGCTTAAATTATCGAACATAGTATCTAATTACAATTACTAAATTACAAATTACTCTTATTGAGGCGCAAAAGTACAAAAAATCCCTTTAACTGCCTTCTTTTGAAGCAGAATATTATTGAAGACTTGCAGCGGGATGGGCGAAAAGAATGGAAGTGCCGGTCAAGGCATTGATAATCATCTATATTATTCTGTTTTTTTAGTTCTTTTTGCTTACTTTCTATTGATAATGTCTCTGGCGCAGGGTCCTTCGTGGTTGGGATATCCCGGTGCGTGGCTGCGCCATCTCTTGTCGGCTTCAACTTTCAGGCTTCGGTAGTCGTCCTGTGTGCGGCGGATGTAGTCGTCCAGCAGTGCCCGGTGCTCGGCCAGAATCTTTGAGTATTTGGGGTCATGGGCAAGGTTTCGTCTTTCTCCTTTATCCTTCAACATATCATACAGTTCTTCCCCGTTGCCTTCCAGATAGTGTGTGTATTTGTATCTGGGACTGCGTATCATCCGTCCCGGGCTGACGGTCACTTCGTATTCACTGTGCCATTCGGAGGCTGCATAGGGGTGCTGTCTCTTTTGCTTCTCGCCTTTCAGAAAAGGGGCAAGGCTGATGCCGGGCTTGGAGGAAGGCACCGGAATGCCTGCCAGTTCACAGAGAGTGGGCAGCAGGTCGATAGTGGGTTGGGTCAGTAAATCTTCCACTGGTTTTTGACGGGGATGAATGCCGGGACCGGCTATGATGAAGGGCACATTTGTCATTTCTTCGTAAAAGCTGACCTGCTTGGTTACCATGCGGTGTGACCCCATTCCGTCTCCGTGGTCTGCCAGTACAATGACAATTGTATTTTTGCCGGCGGGAGTGGAGTAGAGGGCTTCCAGTACACTCTCTATCTGTCTGGCCACTATCCGCGTGTAATGCTGGAAGGCGGCGACGTAGTGCCGGTAATTGTCCTCGTTCCAGTGGGCGGCTTGCATCATCCTCCGGTGGCTGCAGCAGATGTACTGAATGGGCAACGGAAGTTTTTCCCAGTCTTCCACTTCAAAGTTTTCGGGTAGTAGCGGGAGTGGGGTACTGATGGGGCTATCTATGTGCTCCCCTTTATTTTCGCCTACATATCCGCAGATATTGTGCGGGTTTTGGAAATCGGCTATGCAGATGAAAGGTTCTTGCGGTGGATTGCTGAGATAGGCCACGGCATCCTCGCAGGTTCCTACATCCAGAAAGCTGTCATTGTTGACGGGAAATTCGGGGTCGGTGAAGGGCTTGGCAACCGGTTCCTTGTGGCGGAATCCCCTTAGAGAACCCATGTCATGGGTTTTGCCAAAGTGGACGGCCTCATAACCGTTGGCGGTGAAGAGGCTTCCCAGGGTCGGAATGCTGTCGGGTAGCGGAGGATTGATGTGTTCGGCCGAGTTGGAACGTACATTGGTTTGATGCGGCATCAGTCCGCTCCATAAGGCAGCGCGTGACGGTTGGCTGAGGGGGCATCCCACGTATGCGTTGGCAAATGTTACACCTTGGGAGGCAATTCGGTCTATAGGTGGAGTGCAGCTGGGGTCGGCACCGTATGCGCCTACTACCCGCTGGGTCAGATGGTCGCATTGGATAATAAGAAAATTGGGCGATTGCTGTGCCATTACCGGAAAGCTGCACAATGCCATTCCCATAAAAGAGTGAATCGTTTTCATCAGATTTGGATTTTATTTGTTCAAGGTTATTGTATGGTGGCAAATGTATGAAAAAACGGATATAAAAAAAGCTTCCACCTACGTTTATGAACGTAAATGGAAGCTTTTGTACAATATCTGTATGCAGTTGCTGTTAACTGTTCATGCTCATCAGGAATTCGTCGTTGTCTTTGGTCTTCTCCAGACGGTCTTTTACGAAGTCCATGGCTTCTATCGGATTCATGTCGGCAAGGTACTTGCGGAGAATCCACATGCGGTCCAGTGTCTGCTTGTCTTGCAGCAGGTCGTCGCGGCGGGTGCTGGAGGCAACGATGTTGACAGCCGGGAAGATACGCTTGTTGGACAAGTTGCGGTCGAGCTGCAACTCCATATTACCCGTACCCTTGAATTCTTCGAAGATAACCTCGTCCATCTTTGAGCCAGTGTCAATCAAGGCAGTGGCAAGGATGGTCAGTGAACCGCCGCCCTCGATGTTACGTGCTGCACCGAAGAAGCGTTTGGGCTTATGCAATGCGTTGGCATCCACACCACCGGAAAGCACTTTGCCGGAAGCCGGGGATACGGTGTTGTAGGCACGTGCCAGGCGGGTGATGGAGTCGAGGAAGATGACAACATCGTGTCCGCATTCCACCATGCGTTTTGCTTTTTCAAGGACGATGCCGGCAATCTTCACGTGGCGTTCTGCCGGTTCGTCGAAGGTAGAGGCGATTACTTCCGCATTGACGGTACGCGCCATGTCGGTAACTTCCTCCGGGCGTTCGTCGATGAGCAGCATAATCATGTAGACTTCCGGATGATTGGCGGCAATGGCGTTGGCTATGTCTTTCATCAAGATGGTCTTACCGGTTTTGGGCTGTGCCACAATCAAGGCACGCTGACCTTTGCCGATGGGGGCAAACAAGTCTACGACACGGGCCGACATAGAGTCGGAGTATCCGCCTTTGCAAAGCTTGAACTTCTCGTCCGGGAAGAGGGGAGTGAGGTGCTCGAACGGTACGCGGTCGCGTACGAAAGCCGGGTCACGTCCGTTTATTTTGGATACTTTTACCAGCGGGAAGTACTTTTCGCCTTCTTTCGGGGGACGGATTACGCCTTCTACCACATCACCGGTTTTCAGGCCGAACAATTTGATTTGTGATTGTGATACGTAAATATCGTCCGGTGAGGACAAATAGTTGTAATCGGAGGAACGGAGGAAGCCGTAGCCATCCTGCATGATTTCCAGTACACCGGTTCCGGTGAGGATGTCATCGAATTCGTACGTCTTCTCGCGTTCTATTACGGGTTTGCGTTCCGGAGCGGCGGGATAGTTCTCTCCGTTGTTATACGGTTGTGCAGGGCGCTGCTGCACGGGGCGCTGTTGGTTATAGCCACCGTTGCGGTTGTTATTGTTGTTGTTATTGTATGGGTTGTTGTTGTCGCGGGCGCGGAGGCGCGGGCGTTGTGGCTGTTGCGGTTCGGCTGGGGCAGCGGCAGCGGCAGGAGTGGGAGTGGCGGGAGTTTCCGCTTTGGTCGCTTCGAATTTGCCGATGAGTTCGGATGGCAATTCTATTTTTTCCGTAGGGAGGTCTTCAATGGGGATGAAGTCATCTGCCGTTTCGGCCAGAATAGGGCTTTCGTCCGGTACGATATTCTTTTCTGCTTTGGCTTCTGCCTGAGGTTCTGTTTTCGGAGCTTTAGCCTCGAAGTTCAATTCCGGTTCGGCAACCTTCGGGGTTTCCGTTGCTTGGGGTGCAGCAGTCTCTTCCTTTACCTTGCGGGGGCGTCCCGGTTTGCGTTTGGGTACGGCGGCTTCTTTGGCTGGCGCCGGCGTTGCAGCTTCTATGGTCGGTTCTTGGGGTGCTTCCACAGTTTTGGGTTGTTCTTTCGCAGCCGGTGCTTCCTCTGTTTTGGCTTTGGTGAGGTCTCCGTTTTTATTGGCTGAGAACACTTTGTCGGCACCTTCCTTTTTTACGGTCTTTACAGTGACGCGCGAGCGTTTTTGCTTTTCCCCTTTACGCTCTTCCTTCAGCTTGTCGGCGGCAACTTTCTTGGTAGCGCCTGCGATAGCTTGTTCGTCAAGTATCTTGTAAACAAGTTCTTCTTTTTTGAGTGAGTCTGTTTTTTTTATACCCAGTTCTTGGGCAATAGTTTGTAGTTCCGACAAATTTTTGTCGTTCAGTTGAATGATGTTATACATACAGTATATATGTGAATGGTTTAAAATTTACTTTTATTGAAAGGCATAAGTGCACAGTTGCAGTTGTTGTAGGAAGCAACTTGGGCAAGTTTACCTTGTGATATATGATTTATATGGGATATTTATTATTGAACCGGAAATCTGATAAACAATTCTTGCCACAGCAAGAAGTCGCAGAATGTTTCAACGGTGCAAAGGTAATAAATATTTTTGGTTTCATAAACAAATCATCTTTTTTTTAAATTTAAAACTTTATCTTTGCTGTATTAACAACAACATGAAGGATTGGTTTATGAATATAGATGAAGTACAGTTGATAACTTTTTCACCTACTTGTACCTCTAAACAAGTGGGAGAGGCAATTGTTCACGGAACGGGAATTTCGTCTGTCTCCAAAGTGGACCTCACCTTGGAGGCGGCGGGTAAAAGGGAGGTGCCTTCCCATGCTTTGGCGGTCATCACGGTGCCCGTATATGGCGGCCATGTGGCTCCTTTGGCATTGGAGCGGATGAAGGAGCTTCATGCTGACGGTGCACCTGCCGTGGTTGTGGTGGTGTACGGCAACCGGGCCTATGAGAAGGCTTTGGTGGAATTGGATGCTTTTGTCACGAGGTTGGGCTTCAAGGTAATTGCAGGTGCTACGTTTGTAGGAGAGCACTCTTATAGCAGTGAGAAATATCCGGTGGCAGCCGGACGTCCGGATGCGGACGACTTGGAGTATGCAAAGCTTTTTGGTGAAAAGATACGTGCTAAAATTGCGGCGGCCGAAGATATGGAGAAACTGTATGGGGTGGATGTGACCCGTATCCAGCGTCCGCGCCAGCCTTTCTTCCCGTTGCTCCGCTTTTTGCGCAGAGTCGTCAAGTTGCGTAAGAGTGGGGTGCCTATGCCCCGTACTCCGCAAGTGGATGCGGAACGTTGTACGCATTGCGGATATTGCGTGAAGCATTGTCCTGCAGGAGCCATTATAAAAGGAGACGAGTGCAATACGGTTGCAGAGAAATGCATCAAATGTTGTGCTTGTGTGAAAGGCTGTCCGCAGAAGGCGCGCACGTATGACACGCCGTTTGCCGTATTGCTTTCCGATTGCTTCAAGAAACAGAAGGAGGACAGAATTATTCTGTGATGGCTACTGGTCGATGGTTGATACGACCAGCACTTTCCGGGTTTTTTCGTCTATTCTGAAACGGTTGTCCACCCGTTCTCCCACCAGCCAGATGATGTCATCTCCGCAGCAAAGCACCCATTGCCGTTCTTTGCGCAGAAGGGAGAACTTGCGGTCGGTCAGGTAGTCGCTTACCTTCTTCCGGCCTTTCATGCCGAAGGGCACGAAGCTGTCTCCCTGCCTGCAAAGGCGCAGTGATAGGGGATGCTGGAGTTTGTCGGCATCAAAGCAGGCGGTAGCTTTGTCGCGTGGAATCATGAAATCCGGTGCATAGGGATGCTCTTTCATTTCCAATAACGGCTTTACGGCTTCCTGTACGGGCTCTATCAACAACGAGCCGCGGTCTTTGATGACACGCCAGCCGGGGGTGGCAAAGACTTTGCCGGGCTGTCCGTCCAATGTCCGGCAGATGTCCCTTACTTGTGCGGCGTTGAATCCAAGCGGATGCAGAATTTCAAATAAGACCGTTTCCGGTGCCGCTTCTTGCCTCAGGGCGCCGATACTTATGCCTTCCGGTGTCTTGACTCGCAGTTTGGCTTCTTCTATACCTATATTATATATAGAGGCGGCATCGTCCAGATGCTCTGCCGTTTTGAGGATGCTTTCCTTGACGGAGGGGTTTATCTCCTGCATCATGGGAAGCAGGTTCAAGCGTATTTTGTTGCGGGTATATTCGTCCTGCAGATTGGTGCTGTCCGTCACGTAGGCTTGCCCGATACTTTCCAGATAACCGACGATTTCCTTTCTGTCCAGGCAGAGCAAGGGGCGGACTATATGTCCGTTTCGGGGGCGTATACCCCGCAATCCGTTGATGCCGGTACCGCGAATCAGATTGAGCAGCAATGTCTCTACACTGTCATCTTGATGGTGGGCGACGGCAATGACAGCTGCACTGCATGCTTCCCTTGTTTTTTCGAACCACGCGTAGCGCAATTCCCTTGCAGCCATTTCGATGGAGATATGCCGTTCCTTTGCTTCCTGCTCCGTGTTGAAGTGGACGGTGTGCAGCGTCACCCGGTGCTCCAGGCAGAGTTGGCGTACAAAGTGCTCGTCGCGGTCGGATTCCGCTCCGCGCAGATGGAAGTTGCAATGGGCGGCTTCGCATGTGTATCCCAGGCTGAGGAGCAGGCGCAGCAACGCCACGGAGTCCGCCCCGCCGCTCAGTGCCACAAGTATCTTGTCGTCCGGCGAGAAGAGCTTGTGGCGCTCGATGTATTGTACTACCTTCTGCATATTCAACTATAGAGTGGTGCAAAGATAGTGAAACGATTTTTATTGCCATATCTGCAAGTATCTATTTTCAGAATCTCTATCGACTAAGGTCGTATTTGCTAAAAGTTAATCTTACTACAGTTGTGTTTTATGCATACCACAGCTTTGTTCTTTTCTTACCACAGCTGTGGTAAGAAAAGAACAAAGCTGTGGTGAAATTACGATTTAGTATCTCTGGAAGTAGTGTTCTGCCTTCTGGACATTATTGTTTAGTGTCTCTTATTTAAAAACATTCTAAATTATTTGTGCCTTGCGGACATAAGTATTATCTTTGCCCCCAAAATAGAAAAGAAAGGCAGAAAGACTATGCGTTTGTCCGAATTGAATACCAGTGAAAAAGGTGTAATCGTAAAAGTGCTGGGACACGGTGGTTTCCGCAAACGGATTGTGGAAATGGGATTTATTAAAGGTAAAACAGTGGAGGTCTTGCTGAATGCCCCACTGCGCGACCCTATCAAATACAAAGTAATGGGATATGAGATTTCTCTTCGTCGGCAGGAGGCTGAGATGATAGAGATTATCAGTGAGCAGGAAGCTAAGGAGCAGGCTGTGCAGCCCGATTACCACGAGGGGTTGGGCGAAAACATGCATCTGGGCGAAGATGAGCTGAAGCAACTGGCCCTCGGCAAACGCCGCACCATAAATGTAGCTTTGGTGGGAAATCCCAACTGTGGTAAAACTTCTCTTTTCAACATCGCTTCCGGTTCGCACGAGCATGTGGGCAATTACAGTGGCGTTACGGTAGATGCCAAGGAGGGGTATTTTGATTTCCAAGGCTACCACTTCCGTATTGTCGACCTTCCCGGAACCTATTCCCTCTCGGCCTACTCCCCTGAAGAAATCTATGTCCGCCGGCACATTATCAATGAAACGCCGGATATCATTATCAATGTTGTGGACTCTTCCAACCTGGAACGCAATCTCTATCTCACCACCCAGCTGATTGACATGAACGTGCGCATGGTGATTGCACTGAACATGTACGATGAGCTGGAAGCCAGTGGAAACACGCTGGATTATGTAAAGCTCAGCCAGTTGTTCGGAGTTCCGATGTTGCCTACGGTCAGCCGTAGCGGAAAAGGCATTGAACAGCTGTTCCATGTGATTATCAATATTTACGAAGGCGGCGACTTCCTCGACCATAAGGGCAGGATGCGCAGCGAGATATTGAATGACCTTCGCAGCTGGCATCAGGAGTATGTTCCCGACCATGACTTCGGCAGCCATAAAGAAGAGATAGAACAGCCGCGTGGCTTCTACCGTCATATCCATATCAATCACGGTCCCGAGCTGGAACGTAGCATTGAGGAGGTGAAGCGCGTCATCAGCGTCAATGAGAACATCCGCCACAAATATTCCACGCGTTTCCTTGCCATCAAGTTGCTGGAGAACGACGAAGACTTGAAAAAGATTGTGGAAGAGTTGCCCAATGGAAAGGAGATTCTTGCTGTCCGCGACCGGGAAGAGGCACGGATTGCCGAGGTGGTGAACGAGGAGAGCGAGCAGGCCATCACCGATGCCAAGTATGGTTTTATAGCCGGTGCCCTGCGCGAGACCTATGTGGACAATCATCAGGATACGTCGCGCACTACTCAAATCATAGACTCAATCGTTACTCACCGTGTATGGGGTTATCCCATTTTCTTCCTTTTCCTTTATCTGATGTTCGAAGGCACCTTTGTGCTGGGCGACTATCCTATGCAGGGGATTGAATGGCTGGTAGGCGAATTGGGCGACCTGATACGCAACAACATGTCCGAAGGACCGCTGAAGGACCTTCTGGTGGATGGTATTATCGGAGGTGTGGGCGGTGTCATTGTTTTCCTGCCGAATATTCTGTTGCTCTATTTCTTTATTTCCTTGATGGAAGACTCGGGCTATATGGCACGTGCCGCTTTCATTATGGATAAGATTATGCATAAAATGGGGCTGCATGGAAAGTCTTTCATTCCGCTGATTATGGGCTTTGGGTGTAATGTGCCCGCCATTATGGCTTCGCGTACCATCGAGAACCGCAAGAGCCGTCTGGTGACGATGCTCATCAATCCGCTGATGTCGTGCAGCGCTCGTCTACCCATCTATTTATTGCTGGTAGGCGCCTTCTTCCCGAACAATGCGAGCTTTGTGCTGTTAGTAATCTATGCCATCGGCATTCTGTTGGCAGTGGTCATGGCACGTCTTTTCTGCCGCTTTCTGGTGAAAGGAGACGATACGCCGTTTGTCATGGAGCTGCCGCCTTATCGTATGCCGACGTCCAAGGCCATCTTCCGCCATACGTGGGAGAAGGGGGCGCAGTATCTCCGCAAGATGGGAGGCATCATTATGGTGGCATCCATCGTTATCTGGGCATTGGGATATTATCCCAACCACGATGAATATGAAAGTGTGACGGAACAGCAGGAGAATTCCTACATCGGCCGGATTGGTAAAGCCATGGAACCGGTCATTGAACCGTTGGGATTCGACTGGAAGCTGGGCATCGGCATCCTTTCCGGCGTGGGCGCCAAGGAACTGGTGGTAAGCACGCTCGGAGTGCTTTATGCCGACGATGCCGAGGCAGATGCCGTAAGCTTGGGTGAACGCATTCCGATAACGCCCCTGGTGGCTTTCGGTTACATGGTGTTTGTGCTGATTTATTTTCCGTGCATCGCCACGTTGGCAGCCATTAAAGGGGAGTCGGGCAGTTGGAAGTGGGCCGTGTTTGCGGGGCTTTATACTACTGCGCTGGCCTGGCTGATGTCTTTTGCAATTTATCAGATAGGAGGTCTGCTTTTATGATGAATAGTTGGCAGGAGTGGGTAGTAGCCTTATTGTTGTTGCTCTGCGCTGTGCGGATTGGCATGAGTATTTATTCTTTTTTTCATCGGGTCAAAGAAAATGGTAATCCGTGTGATAGTTGTGCAAGTGGCTGTGAACTAAAGAATTTATATGATAAGAAGCGTGCGGAGTGCAGTGGAGTGACGAAAAAAAAGAAGAAAAGTTGTTGCGGATAGTTGGTAGTTTCAAAAAAAGTGCTACCTTTGCATCCGCAAACGAGAAATAAAGAGTTCTTGTAAGAATCGGTACCTTGGATGAGTGGCTTAGTCAGCGGTCTGCAAAACCGTGTACGGCAGTTCGAATCTGCCAGGTACCTCGAAGAATAAAACTCCGAAACTGCTTTTTTAAAGTGTTTCGGAGTTTTTTGTTATAGGGAATTGTTTGCCCATTCTATAAAATATCATTCGCTGAATAGTTACAGCTTACTTATTAAAGATTGAATAAAATGAAAAAAGTTGGATTTCTGATTTTCTGTCTGTTTGCTATGTGCAGCATGGCAGGCAAGGCGCAGGATGTAGTGGCGGACAGTACCGGCTACATCGTTAAGGTAGGGGAGATGGCTCCAGATTTTACAGTGAAGCTGACGGATGGGAAAAGCATTACCCTTTCGGGACTTCGTGGGAAGGTGGTCATGTTGCAGTTTACCGCGAGTTGGTGTGGGGTATGCCGTAAGGAGATGCCTTTCATTGAGAAGGATATATGGCTGAAGCATAAGTCGAATCCGGATTTTATGCTGATTGGCATCGACCGTGACGAGCCGTTGGAGAAAGTGATTGCTTTTGGTAAGTCAACCGGAGTGACCTATCCTTTGGGTCTGGACCCGGGAGCGGATATATTTGCGAAGTATGCGCTCCGCAAGGCAGGTATCACACGCAATGTCCTGATTGATAAGGAAGGGCGTATTGTGAAGCTGACACGTCTGTATAACCCTGAAGAATTTGCTTCTCTGGTGAAGGAGATTGACGGAATGCTTTCTGAATAGTAGGAATAGGCAAGATATAAAAAAGGAAGTGCCCCCTAAAAGTTTTTGTCTAACTTTTAGGGGGCACTTCACTTTTATGCTTGTCGGGATAGTTTGGCAAGATAGTCATAATGTGTACCCTCTTTCACCAGCTCTGCTTTGAAGCCATTTTCGGCAGCATAGATGCTCAGGGTCTGAAAGTCGATATAGAGCCAGTCAAAGGAGTCGCCTTTGACATTCTTGTATTGCATCTGGAAGTCTACCTCTCCGTAGTAATCACCGGCAAGGTTGATAACAATACTGCCATCTTCCTCTTCGAACAGATAGCTCAGGTTGCTGGAATCCATTAAAACACAGCCTCCAGGCCGGAGCAGTAGCTTCATCTTCCGGAAAAAATCAGGCAGATTCTCCAACTTTCCGATAATGCCGGAACCGTTCATCAGCATCAGGATAGTGTCGTATTCATCGGCAAACTGTTCATTGAACAGATTGGTTTGTGATACGCTACGCACACCTCGCTGCTTCATCACTTCCACGGAAAGCGGGGAAATGTCGATGGCATGGACCTCTTTTCCGGCTTCTTGCAGGGTAAGGCTATGGCAACCGCTACCGGCACCCACATCCAGAATCTTTCCGGTCGCCATTTGCAGAGCAGTACGCTCCAGCAAGGGCATTTGCTTTTCTGTGCGGAATAGCTCTTCGACGGGAATTTCGTCCTCATCGAATTGTGAAGAGAACACGCGTAGGCGGTCGGCTTTATGCCGTTTAAAGTAATCGGCTATGGCTGCGCCCATCGGGTCCTTGTCGGCAGGCAATAAGGCTGTATTTATCATTTCTTATGTCTGTTAGCGCGTTTGCGGCGGATTTCTGCTTTCATTTTGGCTGAGGCGGAACCGTGTTGCCCGGTAATGTAGGTTTTCTTCTTGGCTTTGGTCTTTATCTTGTTTTCTTCTTTAGGTTTGTCCTTTTTGCCTTTGAAGACAATACCACCCATCATCGCTTCTTCTATACTCATATATTTCGTTGTTTTAGTGATGTAAAATATCATTTCTCCGGCAGTACCTCAATCCAATAGTCATCCGGGTCATTGATAAAGTACAGTCCCATTGCTGTGTTTTCGAAACATACCCATCCGTTTTCCTTATGGTATTGGCGTATGGCGTCGTAATCACCGGATACGCGGAAGCAGAGGTGACTCTCGTTCTCCCCTAATTCGTAGGCTTGTGGATGCTCCTTCAAGCAGGTCAGTTCCAGCAGGAAGCCGGTACTGCTGTCGGTCAGATAGACCAGGGTGAAAGAGCCGTCGGACGACTCTTTCCTATGATGTTCTTTCAGCCCCAGTGCCTTTTCGTAGAATGCGATGCTACGTTCCAGGTTGGTGACATTGATATTAAAATGGTCGAATTTACTTTTTATTTCCATTTGTTTATTTCTGATTTGATTATTTACAATTTGCAGTCTGCGTGTGCGGTCATTTGACCATTGCTTTCAGAATTTCGCCTACATACGTGCGTGGCATACCTTCCATCGTTGCCGGTGAAGGCAGTTTCTTACATTCCAGAATGACCGTAGGCTCTGTCTGTCCCGTAGGATAGAAACGGATGGTATAGCTTTCTGCTTTTTCCATTTGTTCATACGGCTGGTCGGGCGACAGTATGCTGAATACAACTGGTTTGCCGTTGACTTTGCCCAAAGAACCTCCGGAGTTTGCTGTCATCATGGTCATGTTGAAAGGCTCTTGGCCGATGACGATAACCAATTTGCCTGCTCCGGTCTGGATGGCATCGGCTGACAATTGCTCGGGGGCTATGGTCTTGTATTCTTGCTGCTGGCTCTTTTGGGCAGGAACCAGTGCGGCAGGTTTCTTGACTTGGGGCACTTCGATGACTTGGGCATCTTTCACGATGCCTTCGGATGCCTTTTCAGCAGCCTGGGCAGGTTCCACGGTAACTTGTTTCTTCGGGGTGATTACCGTCGGACCGGAATTGACGACAGCTTTCACCTCTTTCTTTTCTTCCTTCTTTTCTTCTACCGGAGCTTTGGCAGTGGTGGCGCTCAATGCTTCTGCTGCTCCCAGGCAAAGGTCATCAACGAAGTCTACGGTTTTTCTGCGCCACTTGGCAAGTCCGCGTACCAGTTTGGTCTTCGCCTTGTTCAAGGCATACTTGTCTACAATCCACTCTTCGGCGGTATATTTTTCTTTTCCTTCGCGGTAGTTAAACCGTATCTTCTCTACTTCGAGCACGCTCTTTTCGGGTTGGCAGGTCACAGTCAGCTGGTAAAGGATTTTGGTACGGTCTAATGACAGAGCCGTAGAACTGAATACAATCCATTCATCCCCGATACCTACAATTTGTCCTTTCTCTTTGTCTGAGAATACTACACGGCTGGTATTTTCATTCTCTTTCAGACGGGCATCCATCCAGCCGAGCAGACGTTCGTAGATTTCATCCTGAGACATGCCGGGGATGCTGAATTCTTTGGTGAATACCACTTTGCCGTCCACCTCGGGAACAGCACCGGCCAGATATTTACTGTCGTCCCTATCCTGCGCCTGCAGCATGGCCGGCAGACAAAGGCAAAATAGTGTAAAAAGAAGTTGTGTCAAATTTTTCATAATAGTATGTGTTTTAATTATTAATTTACGAATTATGGGCTACAAGTTGGGGAGTTCGAAACTTTCACCACGGTGTGCAATGCTCAGAAAGCGGCATCCCTTGCTCTCGGCAAACTGCCGGAAGGCGTTGCCTCCCTGATAATCTTCGCTGAAGTGCATCGGTACAAATATAGTGATTTTTATTCGTTCCACGAATTGTTCTGCTCCACGCATATAATCTTTTCCGATACGGCTGTCCACCGGAAACATGGCTACATCTACGGCAGGTGCAGTTTGCTGCAGCTCTCTCACTTCGGCCAGAAAGTCACCTTCGGCCTTGCGTATTTCCTGCGGAGTAGATTCCTCGCTCCAGTGCCAGTTGTTCAGGTCACCGGCATGGAACAGCCGTCTGCCCTGCAGGTTTATCAGGAAGGAGATACCCACATCGGTAGAACCGAAGGCCTGGATACGGATATGTTCGTCTTCGTAGGTGTCGCCCTTATTGATGTAGGTGGCATCTTCCGCTGAGGCGCGGCGGTGCTTCAGGATGTCTTTGGAGAATATGTAGCGGATGTCGGGCCGCAGTTTTTTCCATGAAAGAACTTCGCGATTGAAGTGGTCGGGATGGAAATGCGAGCATAGTACGTAGAGTACGCCCGGCTTTTCCAAGAGATAGTCGTGCACGATACCTTTATTGAAAACCTCTTCCGAGGAATCTTTATAGTAATCGATAATGACCGTCACTCCGTCCGCTTCAATCGCGAAGCCGCTATGGTAGATGTAATCAAGTTTCATTTACGGATTGAATTATAGCGCAATATTACAAAAAACGCTACACAAACTTCCGGTTTAAGCTGTTATTTTATGCAAAAGCACGCTACATCGGTACTTCTATGAAGAGAATGTGAGAGTCTTTCAATGTTTCCAGCTCAAAACTGCCGGTTTCGTATACTCCCATTCCGTCACGACGTGAGAGTATTGTGCCGTCCACTTTGACTTCACCTTCCATTACGAAGATGTATGCACCGGAATGCGATTGGTGCATGTGGTAGTCAATCTTCTTTCCGGCTTCTATTTCACCGATAGAAAACCAGGTCTGTTGTAGCAGTCTGGCAGGAGCATCGCCGTCAGGGGATACTATTAGTGCCATTTCATTTTTGCGCAGGAGTGGACGTACGTCGAAGTCCTGGTATGCGGGTGGTGTGTTCAGCTTTTCGGGCATCACCCAGATTTGCAGGAATTCTACCGCTTCAGTGTCACTGCCGTTCATTTCGCTGTGGTAGATGCCGGTGCCGGCGCTCATGGTTTGTATATCTCCCGGAATGATGATGCGGCTGTTCTGATGATTGTCCCCATGTTTCAGTTTCCCTTTCAGGGGAATGGAGATGATTTCCATATTTTTATGAGGATGTGTGCCGAAGCCCTTTCCCGGAGCCACACGGTCGTCGTTCAGTACACGCAAGGCGCCGAAATTCATCCGGCGGGGATTGTAATACTCGTCGAAACTGAAGGTGTGGTGGCTGTCAAGCCAATCATATAGGGAATGACCTCTGCTGTCTGATTTGTCTATAACTTTTTTCATAATTTATTCCTTTTCTTAAAATGGTTTATGTACTAGTAACGCTTTGGAAAGCTATAAAGTTTAAAAACCGATGTCTAAGAATTTATAAATGAGTGGGGACTATGCCTTGACCTCGTTCTCCAGTGGCTTATGGTTCATAAAATCTTTGATGTTCTGCAAGGTTGTCGAAGCAATGTTTGCCAGTGCCTCGCGTGTGAAAAAGGCCTGGTGCGAAGTGACGATGACATTATTGAAGGACAGTAGCCGCGCCAGGGTATCGTCATCAATGATTTTGTCCGATTGGTCTTCATAGAAGTATTCGCTTTCCTCTTCGTACACATCCAGGCCGGCAGAGCCGATTTTCTTGTTTTTTAGTCCTTCAATCAGGGCGTTGGTATGGATGAGTTGTCCACGTCCGGTATTGATAATCATTACTCCGTCCTTCATTTTACTGATGGAATAGTCGTTGATGAGATATTTGGTCTGTTCAGTCAGCGGGCAGTGCAGGGAGATGATATCCGAATTGTGATATAGCTCATCCAGGCTGGTATATACCACTTGATGTTCACGGGCGAAATTATAGTCGGGATAGAGGTCGTAGGCAAGAATATTCATGCCGAATCCACGCAGGATACATATCAGTTTCTTGGCTATTTTTCCCGTGCCGATGATGCCTGCAGTTTTTCCGTACATGTCGAAGCCCAGAAGTCCGTGCAGCGAGAAGTTTCCGTCTCGTGTCCGCCAGGTGGCACGTGGAATTTTACGGTTGAGGGATAACATCAGGGCAACGGTATATTCTGCTACGGCATAAGGGGAGTAAGCAGGGACACGCACTACGGTAATGCCACAGTCGGCAGCTGCCTTTAAATCTACATTGTTGTAGCCGGCGCAGCGCAACGCCAATAATTTCACGCCGTTGTCTGCCATCAGACGGATAACTTCGGTATCGGCCGTGTCGTTCACGAAAATACAGACTGCATCTACTCCTTGGGTTAAAATAACGTTGTGCTTGTTAAGATGCCCTTTATAGTAGCGGAGCTCAAAACCATATTCCTTGTTTTTTTCGTTGAAAGACGCTTCATCATAAGGTTTGCTGCCAAAAAATGCGATAGTGTATGCCATGAGATTTGTTGTTTTTTAAATGTTACATAATTATAGGGAGATAACAAGTGGAAAGTTGATATGGTTCAGTGGCCGGAAGGATTCATAAAATGATAATTATTTCCATTTGTTTCATCAGAAACTATTTGGTATTTCAATGAAAGTATTATATTAGGATAACTTTATGCACAAAACTATTTTTTATGTGCAATATTATTGTACCTTTGCGCCCGAAAACAATTAAAAAAGATTTAGATGAGAAAATTTTCGTTGATTGGCATTGCGATGTTAATCGTTTCAATTCCAACTTTTGCGGGTGGTATCCTAACAAATACAAATCAGCATGTATCTTTTCTTAGAATGTTAGCGCGTGGTGCTTCCATTGATATTGACGGTGTCTATTCTAATCCGGCCGGTTTGGCCTTTTTGCCGGAAGATGGTCTCTATTTGTCTTTGAATGGACAAAGTGCTTATCAGACCCGTAACATAAAAGCGACATTTCCCTTGTTTATTGAAGATGGGAATACACGTTATTATAAAGGAAAAGCTTCTGCTCCTTTCATTCCTAGTTTTCAAGGTGCATATAAAAAAGGAGACTGGACTATTTCCGGTAGCTTTGCTGTTGTAGGTGGTGGCGGTAAGGCATCGTTTGATGATGGTTTGGGTATGTTCGATTCAATGGTGATGGGACAAGTCCATACTATTTCGGGTGGTCAAATCACTCCCAATATGTATTCTATCAATAGTGCAATGGATGGAAGCCAGTTTGTTTATGGTGTGCAATTGGGGTTGTCGTATCAAGTTAATGATTGGTTAGGTGTGTTTGCCGGTGGACGTATGAATTATTTTACCGGTGGGTATGAAGGATTTCTGACTGCAACAGCACACAGTAATATTCCTACTTATGGTGGCATGGAATTGGTTGGTATCGATTTAGACTGCGACCAGACCGGCTGGGGATTGACCCCTATCTTGGGAGCTGATGTGAAGTTGGGCAAATGGAATATTGGGTTGAAGTACGAGTTTATGACAAGTCTTAATCTCGAAAATAAAACCAAAAAAGCTGAAGTGCGTGCAATGGGAACTGCTATGGGAGATGAAGGGAATCCTTTGGCTGACTATAAGGATGGTGTGAATACTCCGAGTGATATCCCTGCATTATTGACTGCAGCTGTTGGTTATGAATTCCTTCCTACGCTTCGTGCAACGCTGGAATATCACCATTTTTTTGATAAAGCGGCAGGGATGGCCAATGATAAGCAGAAAGCGTTGAAGCATGGCACACATGAAATTTTGATTGGTGCAGAATGGGATATAGCTAAACAGCTGACCATCAGTGGTGGTTATCAGCGTACAGATTATGGCTTGGCTGATGATTTTCAGAGTGATATAAGTTTTTCATGTGACTCTTATTCACTGGGGTTTGGTGCTGCCATCAAAATGACAAAGCATTTGACTATGAATATAGCCTATTTTTGGACAAACTATGATGATTATACAAAGAAGATAAGTGAAACCACCAAGAATGTTTATAGCCGTACTAATAAAGTGTTTGGTCTTGGTGTTGACTATAAGTTCTGATTTCACAATCCTACCTTTATATATTAAGAAGCCGTCTCAAATATCGATTTGAGGCGGCTTCTTTCTTATTTTATATTGGATTAGAAAGAATACTGTACAAGCAGGTTCATACGGTTGGCATGGTTGGTGGAATTGTCGAAGTTGGTGCGCCAGCCACGCAGATATTCAGCGCCTACCTGCATGTTCGGGGTTACGTTCCAGAATACGTTGGCTACGAAATACTGTCCGTAGCGGTAGGTACTTGGCAGGTCGTTGGGATAACCGTCTTCAGAGTAAAGGCGGGACATGCTGTAAGTGCTTGAAAGGAATACCTTTGGAGAAATGTTATATTGTAGACCTGCATACCAGCCCAGCATGGGCAATGCCTGCATTTTGCCTTCCTTTTCGGGATTGGGGACAATATCGACGTTCAGATTACTGATGTCATTCAGGTATTGCCCGATACCTTTACCATAGTTGATTTGTCCGAATGCCTGCCATTTTTTACCGAGGTTAAAGGTCGTTGAGGCTTGTACACCGTATCCGGTGACGCTGGAAGCCTTGTCCCTTTCCGTGCTGGTATATGTCATGCTGCGGATGATACCTCCTACACGCAGATGACTGCTGCTGTTCCAACTGTATTGTGCCGAAGCTGTGAAGTCCGGCATGCGTTGCTGGGCAATTTCGAATTGGCTGCTTGTTGTGCCGTCAACGGCAGGCGCCTCGATGGAAGCTTGGAAACGAAAGTCTTTCAGCCCTTTATAAGTATATGACAATTGTGTAGCGCGGTAGAACGTGGCACCGTTGGGCCCCTGGAAGTCAATGGTGGAGGGGAGGGCGCCTAAGTCCATGAAACCGCCGTAAGTATATCCCACCGTTATATTTCGGAATGACATATAAGCATTCCGTAGCTGGAATGTTTTGTCTCCTCCTCGGAAATTTCCGGCTGTATAGACTGTGAAGTCACCCAATAGCCGGGTGTGTCCGACTAATTTCAGAAAGATAGTGGCCGTACTGGCATCCATTTGAAATTGATTTTTGATTTTACTACTGCTTGGAATGTTGGCAGGAACAAAGTCAATATCATCCACAATACCTCCAAAATCATACTCGCCGATGGCACGGACATACCCTCCGATACCCAGGGCGAATTTGCCTTGTTTGTCCATCAATAAGAAGCGGGGAGCTTTCGGGTCATGGATGTAAGGCAATTGTGACTCATTCATGATGCGGATAATCTCGTCGCCCGCTTTGTCGATAGTAACTATGACAATGCCGTTGGGGGCTTCGTCATCGATAATCTCTTTTTTTTGTGCATGGATAGTGGACAAGGGAAGTCCGGCTACGCACAACAGAAACATTGCTTTTAAGATTGTTTTCATTTAAGTTAGGTTTTGATGAATGTGCTTTCAACAACTTAAATGAAAAAAGGTTTTGTAGTCTTGGAGGAGGAAAGGAGGTTATTCCGTCAGTATTCTTGCCTTGAATGAAGATCGTATGCAAAATTACCCTTACCCTAATTTCCGGAATAACCTCCTGAGAATGTGTGTTAAGTTACTTATTTTTTCATGACGGCATTCCACAGCGCTTTGCGTAGAGTTCCCATGGTGTCATCGCCTTCATAATCCCAGAACATCATGCCTTTCATGCCATTTTTTAATATCCATTCACCTTTTGCGGCAATACTGCGGGGATTGTCGTAACCACAGTAGAAACTGCCGTTTTTGGTGACATAGGGGACATTGCCTTCTGTATCCCAATTTTCGATGACATAGCCGTCATCCTTACTCAGGTTGAGAATATCCCGATAATTGATGCTGCCGCCGGCATTGAAATCGGCTCTTCCGTAGAACGGAATTCCCAACACTAATTTGTCGGCAGATACCCCTGCATTCAGGTATTCGTCTACGGAACGCTGGCAGTCCCAGTAATTACTTGGCTTGTTCAATGCTGATTGATGCTGGGGGGCATCAACCAGATCATAGGCCATGATATTGACGAAATCTACATACGGGTCTACGGCCTTTACATCAATATATTTATAGCCTTCGCCTTGGGGACGCTTGTCCATGCAATAACCTGCATAGGTCAATAGGGTGGACTGCCCCAACGCTGCACGCAGGTCTTTCATCAATAGGGTGAAGTTTTCCACATCTACCAACTCGTCATAGGCATTGCTGCCGAAGGTCATACCGGGAAATTCCCAGTCAATGTCAATACCGTCTATGCCCTCACTCGAAACAAAGGCTTTGCAGTCTTGTGCGAATTGCTTGCGCATTTCCGGACTCTTCGCCAGGGCGGAGAAACCTCCGTCCTGGGAATTGTCAGTATTGGAAACGCTATTGGTAAAAGAGAGTAATATCTTCACATGTGGATACTGGCTCTTTATTTTCTTTACCTTATCAAAACGGGATTTATCACCTTGCAGGCCAAACTTTTCATAAATTCCGTTTTTAACATATAATTCTGCAAAAGCGTAGTTTATGTGGGTCAGGTATTTGGCATCGGGTATGGATGTGCCATAATAAGTGACGTAGCCCAATGCAACCCGGCCTGCAACCTGCTCGGCCATTTCGGTCTCGTTGTCTTCATTTCCCGGAGCTGGCAGTCCGGGCATGTAGTCGTCATTGTGACATGCGGCTACTAGAAAGACAGTAGCTATTATAAATAGCAGTTTCCTTTTCATAGAGAGTGCATATTATTCAGAATCGGTTTCTGCTTCAGTCTTGAAATAAGCATACCAGCCGCTGTCGTCCCAATCCACACCACCGCTATACTTGCCGGGATGATAGATTGTGATATAGTTCTCATCCAGTGTCAGCAGCCAAAATTTGTTGCTGCCTACGCTTTGTCCGTTGTCGTCATAATTTCCTCCGATGGTGGGGATACTTGTTATCAGTTCACCCAGTACTCCGTCTTCCGGTTTTTCGTGTGTGAAGGAGAAAGTACCTTCTGCCTTCAGGTTTCCGCTGGCATCATAGGTTTTCATCTTGTTTCCGTCGAATTCGAATACCATGGACTGGTCTCCCGCTTCGGCGGCAGTGACATTGGCCCACCAGGCAAAATTTGATTCGGGAGTATAGCCTGCACTGGTATATTTCCAGCCTCCATGAGCCCCCATATTGCAGACGGAACCCCAGCTGACTTCACGGAATTTCCAGGTCTTCTTGGCAGATTTGTCACTCTTGTCGGTTGCACCGGTGAAGTAAGTGGACCAATCGTCGAATACATTGGTCACAGTCACTACAACCGGATCTGTCTTGATAATCTGATTGGCGGAAATGCCCATATAGTAGATGGAATAGTCCGCATTGGACTCCATGATGACCGTAGCGTTGTCCGTGACCAGAGTCTTACTTTGTTTACTTCCTTCGCCCCCCCATTCTATGTGCCATGAACCGCCAATGTCCGGGCGGGAGTTTTTCAGGGCTATATACTGGTCGCCTTCCACTACTCCGTCTTGGTTGGGGAAGGGTTGGGTAATGGATATGGCGGCTTGTAATGCCTCTTTGGTTATGGGTGTACCGGCATCAGTCACATATTTGTCTCGCAAGTCTTCGTCTTCGATAGGATCGCATGCAGTAACGATGAAGGCTGAAGCAAGCATTGCTATCAATATTTTTGTTACTTTCATATTGTCTTTATTTATAGGTTAATACTCTTACATATTGTTCCAATCCGAGAACTGGGCAGATGCATCCCAGCCTGGATTCTGCTCAAGGACTCCATTGGAGATGTCGATTTCGTCTTGCGGAATGGGCCAGTAGCCTTGGGTTGCTTGTAGGCGTTTCTTATAGTCGAATTTTACCATCGGTACCACCGTAGCGGCATTTATTATATTGAACCCGGTCTGTTTGTTGAGTATGTCACCGGCTTCCTCAAGCGAAGGACCCGACCAGCGAAGGATATCCCACCAGCGGATGGACTCGAATGCAAGTTCCCAGCGGCGTTCCTGCTTGATGGCTTCCAGGGAGTAGGCCACCGGAGCCAAGTGGGAGCGGGCACGTACCTTGTTCAGACCCGTAGCGTCTTGTTTCAGCTCGGACTGCATGAGCAGAACGTCGGCAAAACGGATATGAATCAAGTCGGCAATTTGGAGTAGCTGTTGGGATGTCTGCGAAGATATTCCGGGGAACATCTGCTTGCCGAAAGGTTCGATTTTGCCTTCATTGTAGGAATTGATATTGATGTATTTTTTCTGGAAATAGCCGGTTTGTTCATAGTAACGATAGGATACGGTATATTCCGGTTCACCCTCGTCCATGGTGCAGTCCATCAGTACATTGCCGGCAACATTCGGATCAAGTGCTTTGTACGACCATATGGAACCGGTCAGACGGGGATCCTCCTTGTAACCGTCCGTATAGGTCTGCTTGGCGGCCCAGTCTTTCCATTCGTTGACCATAGCCGGAGATACAGGGCCAGCTCCCCAACCGGTGCCGAAGGGATAACTGTCTTTGTTGGAATAGTTGTCGGCAGACGGTGAATAGAATTGCGCGCATGTGTTGGAGAACCAGGTATAGGTCCAGTCGGATTTCAGGTTATGCTTGTTGGCGAATAAAGTTTCGTCGGAACTGTTTCCTTCCCATTTCAGGTTATGGTTGATAACGTATTGGTAACGGAACCCTTCGGTATTGTCTTCGGTAGCATCGTTGGTGTAGGCCCAGATGTTGCGTTGGTCGGACACCAGTTTATGACCGGAGTTGTTTACACAGTCATCTATCCAAGAGATGACTTCCTCTTTGGTAGTTCCGTTGGGGAGCTCGTTTTTTTCGTAGCGTCCGGTATAGAAAAGGAATACACGTGCCATCATGGCTTCGGCAGCATATTTTGTAGCGTGTCCGGTCATGTCTGAGCCTTTCGGATAAATCTTTGCCGGCATCATTTCAATGGCGTTTTTCAAGTCGGCTGCAATCTGGGCGTAGATTTCGTCTACGGATGCACGCGGCAGGTTGGTACTTTCCAGTGTGGTGCGTAAAGGAACTCCGCCAAAAACTTGTGCCAGCTCATAATAAGCCATGGCACGCAGGAAGTAGGACTCACCGAAAAGTCGGTTACGTTCGCTCTCGCTGGACCATGATTTCACATTCTCCATTGTGTTGATGGCATTGTTGGCACGGTTGATAAGGGTGTAGCAACGGTCCCAGATGCCGGCAAATGTATTCAGATTGCCACTGTACATAAGGAAGTTGGTGGCACAGTTGTTGGAGTAGGAGAGGTTGCCTCCCAGACAGTCGTCACCTGCCAACTGGGCAATGTAATACTGGGAAGAGGTTTCAGGACTTTCAAACAACAGATGGGCGTATATGGCCGTCACCATCTCTTGGGCATCCTTTTCTGTCTCCGGGAAGTTGGCGGTTGTCTTTTCGGTCAGAAGTTCCGAATCGAGGAAGTTTTCGCATCCTGAAAGAAGAATCAGTATTGCTGATGCTATGAATAATATCTTTTTCATAATTTCTTCGGTTAATTAGAATTTTACATTTAAGCCTATCATATAGGTACGTGCACTGGGGTAGTAGCCCAGGTCGATGCCTGATGCCCAACCATAATCGTCGCCGCCGTAACCGATTTCCGGGTCCATACCGGAATAGCCGGTGAAGGTAAAGAGGTTCTGTGCGGTCAGATACAGACGCAGCTGTTGTACCGGTAACTTTTTGAATGCTTTCTTGAAGTCGAACCCCACAGTGATGTTCTTTATCTTGAGATAGTCTCCATCTTCGATATAAATGTCTGATACTCTGTTCCAGTTGGAGCTGGAAGCGCTGGACAGTCTCGGGAACTTGTCGGACGTACCTTCGCCGTGCCAGCGTTGGAATATCTCTGCTGTATAGTTATTCAAGGGTGAGGAGGAGAAGTCACGATAACACTTCAGAATCTGCTGGCCGAATGCGCCGTAAGTAGTGATTGAGAAGTCAATGGCCTTCCAGCTGGCATTCAGGGAAAGTCCCATTGTCAGGTCGGGATTCGGGTTACCTATCATAGTACGGTCATTGGCATCGAGCGTACCGCTATTGTCGGTGTCTGCCCAGATTACGTCACCCGGCTGTGTCTTGTCGCCGTTCAGTTTCGGACCTTTGTAGTTGTCTATCTGTTCCTGGTTCTGGAATATGCCGTTACTCTTGTAGCCGTAGAAGTAGCCGATGGGTTTGCCTACTTCAGCACGGAAGCACTCTTCGGCTCCTTCCCACAGAACGCTGCCGCTACCGTGGATGATTCCGTCTTTGTTGGCAATCTTGGTCACTTCATTCTTGTTGTGAGCAAGGGTCAGGTTGGCTCCATATTGGAAATCCTTTCCGATGTTGTCGTTCCAGTGGAGTCCTACTTCAATACCCGTGTTTTTTACATTACCGCCATTGACGGACACTGCATTGGCACCGAAGGAAGAGAGTACCGGAGCCGTAACCAGCCAGTCTCTGGTATTTTTGTTATACCAGTCGAATTCAAAGCCCAGGCGGTTGTTCAAGAAGCGTGCATCGATACCGAAATTCAATTGCTCCTGTGTTTCCCAGGTAAGGTCCGGGTTGGTCAGTCGGTAGGCGTATGAACCGGTACTGATGAGGTCCATGGAGTCGCCGAACGTATAACCGCCATATCCGTTGTTGGAAGTTATCAGTGAAAGATATTGGAAAGTAGATACATTACAGTTACCGTTTTGCCCCCAGGAAGCGCGTAGCTTTAAGAAGTCCAGCCATTTGATTCCTGACATGAAGGACTCGTTGCTGATAACCCATCCGGCGGATACTGAAGGGAAGTAGCCCCAGCGGTGTCCGCGGGCAAAAGTGGAGGAACCGTCCGCACGCATGATGACAGAAGCCATGTATTTCTCTTGATAGTTGTAGTTGATACGTCCGAAGAAGGAGGCGATGGAACCTTCCCCGTTAGGCTTGCCAGTCAAGGAGGACACACTGTTGGCGGTCAATGGAACATTGGACAAATAAGCGTGCTTGAAGTCATAGAAGTTTGAGCCTATGGCTGAACCGCTCATTTCTTCTCCCATACCCCATTTTTCAATACTCTGACCTACCAGGACGTCGATGTTATGGTCATCGATATTGAAGATGTAGTTGGCTGTATTGTCCCATGACCAACGGTTATACATAGACATGGATTGGGTAACCTTGTCTTCTGCGTTGTTGAGTGACGCACTCAGATAATCGAATCTCGGCAAATAGGAACGATAACTGGAGGCTCCCATGATGTAACCGAACTGGCTCTTGATACGCAGGTTCTTGATGGGTTGCAGTTCTGCATAGAAGCTGCTCTGCATGTAATGGGACTTGCTTAGGTTCTGGTTCATATAGTAGTCCAGATAAGCTATCGGGTTTTTATTGGCTCCGTTGGAGATATCCCATTTGTAGTTGTCCTTTTCCTGGTCTGCGTAGAGGTAGTAGTCTCCGTCTGAATTGTAAGGGTGCATCAACGGGCTCATGATGAGCATATTGTGCACTCCGTTCCAATAAATGCCGCCGGTTCCGAATGAACCTTGCGTTTGCGAATATTTGTAGTTGATGGTTTCGCCTACTTTCAGGAAGTCAAGATTGCCTTTTTTCATGACTACGTGGTCCGAGTTGACGCGGAAGTTGTAGCGGTTCATTTCTGGAAATTCGCCGGGAACTCCCATGGTGGCTTCTTGGTTGGTGTATGAAATACCTATGGCATATCTGGAACGGTCTGTTCCTCCGGTGATGTTGACTGCGTGGTTCTGTACCAATGCATCTTCATTCAGCACTTCCTTCAGCCAGTTTGTCCCTTTCCATGTTCCGTTCTGTATGGCCTGCAAATCCCTTTCCGGAATATAGGTCGCCCAGTTGTACGGACTCAATCCGTCCATTACACGGCCTTCATCCTGCATCATCATGTACTCTTGGGCATTGAGGATAGTAGGGATTTTGTAGAGGTTCTGCACACCGACATAGCCATCGTAACTGACTTCGGCAACGCCGGTTTTACCTCGTTTGGTGGTAATCAGGATAACGCCGTTGGCAGCACGCGCACCATAGATGGCGGCGGAAGCGGCATCCTTCAAGACGTCCAAAGATTCAATGTCACTCGGGTTCAGCCCGTCGATGCTACCGTTGGCAACTCCATCTACCACATAAAGCGGGGAGAAGGTTCCGGTAGTACCGATACCGCGGATATTCACCTTAAAGCCCGAACCCAGGAAGCCGTTGTTTTGCGTGATGTTGACACCCGGTGACTGGCTCTGCAAAGCGCCCAGGGCATCCACAGTGTTCAGCTTGGCTATGTCTTCTCCTTTCACTTGTACAGTGGCGCCGGTGACAAGTTTCTTTTTCTGTACACCGTAACCGACAACAACTACTTCATCCAGTAGTTCGGAATCTTCTGTAAGGGTGATTTTCATGTTGGCATCTGCTTTGGCTTCCTGCGTCTTATAACCGATGTAGGAAATGACCAGGGTGGCACCTCTTTTTACGTTTAGCGAGAATTTACCGTATAAGTCGGTGGTAACTCCATTGGTAGTACCTTTTTCCAAGATACTTGCTCCGATGATAGGCTCTCCATTCTGGTCGACAACAATACCGCGGGCTGTTTGTGCCTGCATCTGTTCTGTCACTCCGAATGAATTTTCCGAGTAGGTCTCTATTGCCATGATTTTGCTGCTTCCTATAAATAGGGAGGCGATGGCAATTGCTGTGAGGATTTTGTTGTTCGATGTTCCTCGTTTACGATTTTCATTCATAATAGATGTTTTTTGTTTAAGCTAATGGATCTCAAAATAAATAGGTTGAATAGAAGATGACACTAATAGTGTCTTGGGGCTTTCGGGTAAATCATAGGCATTCATTGTTTTTCTAAGGTTACTATATATAATATGGTATATTCTTGGTTAATATCAATGTGCTTTCCAGAGCTTCCGGATTGTTGTTATCAAATATAATCCTAATTTTCATTATTTAAAATATAGAATCGTATGTATTAAAATATGTTGTCCATTATTTTATTTGCTTAAGAAATTTGCGTGAATGAAATCTTGTTTGAGAGCAAACTTGGTTGCATGTTTTTGATTTTGTGCTAAAATCAGTTAATATATTGATTTTTATGCTATTGGTTTATGTTTTTTAAAACTATTGTAAATAATATTCTTGGTTTGGGAAATCTTATTTAAGTCTCGTTAACTAAATATGCACTGTCTGTAATTACTTCGAATAAAAAAAAGGAGCTTTGTCTTGCTTGAGTTTTAGTTAAAATATATGTTGTTTGTTCATTTGCAAAACTTGTTGTACCTTTGCAACCGGATTTAAAATGTATGATGCCGTGAATAGCGGTCGTGTATTCTAGAACACCACGTAAAAAACAGGAGTATGAAACAAAAAGTATCTGTACCTTTTATGTTGCTGGGCATTCTGTTCAATGTATGCCTGATTGCAGCCAATCTTCTTGAGACTAAAGTTATCCAGGTTTTTGGTATTACCGTAACAGCCGGATTGCTGGTCTTCCCGATTTCTTATATTATCAACGATTGCATTGCCGAGGTTTGGGGCTTTCGTAAAGCCCGCCTGATTATCTGGAGCGGTTTTGCCATGAACTTTTTTGTGGTAATGCTGGGACTGATAGCCGTGGCGTTGCCTGCCGCCCCTTTCTGGGATGGTGCCGCGCATTTCAATTTTGTTTTTGGAATGGCGCCCCGTATTGTCATAGCCAGTCTGACGGCATTCTTGGTGGGCTCTTTTCTGAATGCCTACGTAATGAGCCGCATGAAACTGGCAAGCAACGGGCGTAATTTCTCCGCACGTGCCATTTGGTCGACGGTGGTTGGTGAGACGGCAGACTCGTTGATTTTCTTTCCGGTGGCGTTCGGAGGAATCATTGCATGGCGGGAGTTGCTGGTGATGATGTGTATCCAGATTCTGCTGAAGTCCATGTACGAGGTATTGATACTGCCTGTGACTATCCGTGTGGTAAAAGCTATTAAGCGGATAGACGGTAGTGATGTCTATGATGAAGGCATCTCCTATAAAGTATGGAAAATAGGCGATATTTAAAGCCCCTTACCCGTAGTGAGGGGAAATCAGTTATTATGTCAAACAAATAATTAGCAATGCCCTCTCTGTTTCCCTCCCTACGGGGGAGGGCAAGGGGAGAGGCTTTTAACAAGATGAATAGGGACACTGCTTTGGTGGTATTCAGTGGCGGGCAGGACTCGACCACTTGCCTCTTTTGGGCAAAACGTGAATTTAAGAAAGTGTATGCGCTGAGTTTTCTGTATGGACAGAAACATCAGAAGGAAGTGGACTTGGCGAGGGCCATTGCCCGTAAGGCAGGTGTGGAGTTCGAAGTAATGGATGTTTCCTTTATCGGCCGGCTGGGACATAACTCATTGACAGATGCCGGCATGGAGATGGACCAGGAGAAGCCGGCAGACAGCTTTCCGAATACTTTTGTGCCGGGACGCAATCTGTTTTTCCTGAGTATAGCCGCCGTCTACGCCCGCGAGCGGGGGATTAATCATATTGTGACGGGGGTGTCGCAGACCGATTTCAGCGGTTATCCCGATTGCCGGGATGCTTTCATCAAGTCGCTTAACGTGACGCTGAACCTGGCTATGGACGAGCAATTCGTACTGCACACACCACTGATGTGGATTGACAAAGCGGAGACCTGGGCGCTGGCAGACGAGCTTGGAGTGCTCGAACTTATACGTCACGAAACGCTGACTTGTTATAACGGTATCCCGGGAGATGGTTGTGGACACTGCCCGGCATGCACGTTGCGCAGAGAAGGATTGGAAAAGTTTTTGGCTTCTACTAAATGAGGCACACTTGTATCACTAAAAATATATGGCTATGACAGAATTGAAAGACCAACTTTCCCTTTTGGGGAGAAAGACAGAATACCGTCAGGACTATGCCCCCGAAGTATTGGAGGCATTTGATAACAAGCATCCCGGCAATGACTACTGGGTGCGTTTCAACTGCCCCGAATTCACCAGCCTCTGTCCCATCACGGGGCAACCGGACTTTGCGGAAATCCGTATTTGCTATATCCCCGATGTCAAGATGGTAGAGAGCAAGAGTTTGAAACTCTACTTGTTCAGCTTCCGCAATCATGGTGCTTTCCACGAGGATTGCGTGAACATCATAATGAAAGACCTCATTCATTTGATGAACCCTAAGTATATTGAGGTGACGGGTATCTTCACCCCGCGCGGAGGCATCTCCATTTATCCGTATGCCAATTACGGACGTCCCGGCACGAAGTTCGAGCAGATGGCAGAGCATCGTTTGATGAACCGTGAATGAGGACTGTTTTTGAAGGCCTCCGTAAATAATAAAGGGAGGCTTTGGGAGCAAATGATTGTTGCGCCGCTATATTTTATATTCTTGCTTACTAAAAACTATTCGTCCGACATATGTTTAATTATCGTCCAACAGCTATCGGACGATAATTAAACATATGTCGGACGATAATGTAACGACTGTCGGACGAATAGTCTTTAGTCAATGAAACATTAACCTGCTACCATCTTGGAAAGAATCTTTCCTATAGAGGATAGTAGGGGATGACTTTTGCAAAGATATAGACGATTCTTTAATAAAAATAGCGCCTTTTCCCAAAGACGCTATTCCCTCTTTATGACTTATTCACTACAAAGGGTTATTTTATTCTTTTGTAGCCATAGACAGCAAGGTTACCCAGTTCTTCTTCGATGCGCAATAGTTGGTTGTACTTCGCCATGCGGTCGGAGCGGCTCAGAGAACCGGTCTTGATTTGTCCGCTGTTGGTGGCAACGGCAATGTCTGCAATGGTGGCGTCCTCGGTTTCGCCGGAACGGTGAGAAGTCACTGTGGTATAACCGTGGCGGTGTGCCATTTCGATAGCATCCAGCGTTTCACTGAGTGAACCGATTTGATTGACTTTGATAAGGATGGAATTGGCGCAGCCCATGGCAATACCTTTTTCAAGGAATTCCACGTTAGTCACGAACAGGTCGTCGCCAACCAGCTGGCAACGGTTGCCGATGCGTTCGGTCAACTTCTTCCAGCCTTCCCAGTCGTTTTCGCTCATGCCATCCTCGATGGAGTCAATCGGGTAGTTATTAATCAAATCTTCCAAGTAAGCTATTTGTTCGTCGGCAGTACGTTTTTTACCATTTTCGCCTTCAAAGATGGAGTAGTCATAGATACCGTTCTTAAAGAACTCGGATGAGGCACAGTCCATACCGATTTTCACATCCTTGCCCGGTTCGTAGCCGGCAGCCTTGATGGCGCTCATGATGGAGTCCAGCGCATCTTCTGTTCCTGCCAGTGCCGGTGCAAAACCGCCTTCGTCACCTACGGCAGTGCTGAGGCCGCGGTCGTGCAACACTTTTTTCAAGGCGTGGAATACTTCGGCTCCCATGCGCAGGCCTTCACGGAAGGAAGAGGCGCCTACCGGCCGAATCATAAATTCTTGGAAAGCGATAGGAGCGTCGCTGTGTGAACCTCCATTGATGATATTCATCATCGGGACCGGCATTACGTAGGTATTTACTCCACCGATATATCTGTATAAAGGTATATCGAGATAATTGGCAGCGGCTTTGGCTACTGCCAGTGAGACACCCAGAATGGCGTTGGCACCCAGCTTGGATTTGGTAGGCGTGCCGTCCAACTCAAGCATCTTGTGGTCGATGGTACGCTGTTCCAGTGACGACCAGCCAATCAGTGCCGGTGCGATTATCTTGTTGACGTTTTCTACTGCTTTTAGTGTACCTTTACCACCGTAGCGTTGCTTGTCGCCATCGCGAAGTTCCAGCGCTTCGTGCTCGCCGGTAGAAGCACCGGAAGGCACTGCTGCGCGTCCCATAACACCACATTCCAGAATAACGTCCACTTCTACTGTGGGATTGCCGCGTGAATCAAGGATTTCACGGGCTACAATCTTTTCAATTTTCATACTTAAACTTTAATAATTTATTGTCCGTTGTCTTGTTTTAATTTGCAGCAAAGGTCGTACAAAAAGGCATATTGGGCAATACCTATAAATAGGGGTTTTTCATTTCCCGGCTCCTCTTTTTTTAGATTTATTATTGATAATACCCATCAATGGTGATTGCGTAATATGATATATACGATAAATCCACTCCATATAATTACCTACAATAAGCGATTGCACAGCTGGCTGTTAATAATGACCTTTGCACCGGTTTACTAACAACATTATAATTATTATAAAATTGAAAGCATATACACTTAAATTCTCGCTGCTGTTTTTCCTTCTGTTGGCTTCTCTGTCTGTACATGCGCAGAGGAGAGGAGGGATGATTTCGGGTAGAATCATTTCTACGGAAAAAGAAACGGTGGATTTTGCGACTGTTTATCTGAAAGGGACGAGTTATGGAGGAACCACGAATCAGGAAGGCCTCTATCACATCAAGGCGCCTGCCGGCGACTATACGCTGGTGGTGTCTGCCGTAGGTTATACAAAGGTGGAGAAAAAGGTGAAACTGGTCAATGATGAGCGGATGAAGCTGAACATAACCATCGCTCCCGAAACGCAACAGCTGGACGAGGTGACTATCGTTTCTACCGGAGTAAGCCGGGTGAAGAGGTCGGCATTCAATGCTGTGGCAGTCGATACAAAGGAACTCCAGAACACCACGAAGAATCTGAGCGATGCCTTGACCAAGGCTCCGGGCATGAAACTCCGTGAGTCGGGTGGGGTAGGTTCGGATATGCAGTTGATGCTGGACGGTTTTAGCGGAAAGCACGTCAAGGTGTTCATTGACGGTGTGCCGCAGGAAGGTGTGGGAAGCTCCTTCAGCCTGAACAATATTCCGGTGAGCTTTGCCGACCGTATAGAGGTATATAAGGGTGTAGTTCCCGTGGGCTTCGGTACGGATGCCATTGGCGGTGTCATCAATATTGTTACCAACAAGAAACGCCGGAACTGGTTCCTGGATGCTTCTTATTCTTACGGCTCGTTCAATACCCACCGCTCATACGTTAACTTCGGACAGACTTTCAAGAACGGTTTCAGCTATGAAATCAATGCCTTTCAAAACTACTCGGACAACGATTATCATGTAGATGCGCCGGTAAAGGATTTTGAGACGGGCAGTTTCAACGAAAGTGAGAAGGTGCGCGTGAAGCGTTTCAATGATACTTACCACAACGAAGCCATTGTGGCCAAAGCGGGTATTGTGGACAAAAGTTGGGCAGACCGGCTGATGTTCGGTTTCACCTATTCGCACATGTACAAGGACATACAGACCGGTGTACGCCAGAAGACAGTCTTCGGAGAAAAGCACCGCTTCGGCCATTCACTAATGCCTTCGATGGAATACAGCAAACGCAACTTGATAATCAAGGGGCTGGATATGGTGTTGACAGCCAACTACAATCGCAATGCCACTACGAATGTGGATACTGCCCGCTATGAATACAACTGGCTTGGTGAGAAACATCCGTTGAACAGTCCCGGCGAACAGTCCCGCCAGTATTCCCGTGCCGATAATGACAATTGGAACGGTACATTGACCTTGAATTACCGCATTGCCAGAGTCCACATGCTGACTTTCAATCATGTGTTGAGTGCATTCCAGCGTGATAATACTTCACTGTTGGCGGTGGAAGAACAGACGGATGCCATTGCCAAGCAGACCCGCAAGAATATCTCCGGTTTGTCATACCGCCTGATGCCTTCCGAAAAGTGGAACTTCTCGGCATTCGGCAAATACTACCGCCAGTATGTGGCAGGACCTATGGCCGAGGATGATACCGGTAGTAATTATGTACGCACCAGCCGTACGGTAGACTCTTGGGGATATGGTGCTGCCGGAACCTACTTCATCCTACCCGGCTTGCAGGCGAAGCTCTCTTATGAAAAAGCTTACCGCCTGCCCACTATCGAAGAGATGTTTGGTGACGAAGACCTGGAGAGTGGAGACATCGGCATCCGTCCCGAGAAAAGTGACAACATCAACTTGAACCTGAGTTATTCCCGGAGTTTTGGAAAACATTCCGTCTACGTGGAAGGCGGTGTGGTATACCGCAATACGAAGGATTATATCCAGCGTAATATCCAGGACTTGAGCGGAGGAAAAGAAGGGGCCACTTATACCAACTACGGCAAGGTGCTGACGAAGGGATACAATGTATCGGCACGCTATGGCTTCGGACGCTGGCTGAGTGTGGGCGGCAACTTCACGCAGATGAATGTGCGTGACAATGAGAAGATGCAAATCGGCAGTACCGGCAACTCTGTGGAAAATCTCGGTTACAAGGCACGCATTCCCAATGTGCCCTATCAGTTTGCTGATTTTGACGTAAACTTCTATTGGCGCGACCTCTGGAAGAAAGGGAATATACTGTCCGTGACTTACGACAACCAGTACATGCACAGCTTCTCCTACTATTCGCAGGCCATCGGTAGCAAGAACAAGGATTTCATGGTACCCGACCAGTTCTCCCATAACCTGACATTGAGCTATAGTCTGAAGAATGGCCGTTACAATATCTCGTTTGAATGCCGCAACTTCACGAACGAGGATTTGTACGACAACTTCAGCCTTCAGAAAGCCGGGCGTGCGTTCTATGGCAAGATACGTGTACATTTTGGTGATTAATAAATATAATGGTTTTAATAGGTGTAATTAATAAGAAGAACAAATGAAGAAGAATTATCTTTTGTCCGGCCTCTTTGCAATGGCAATGACCGGAATGGCTTTAATTTCTTGTACAGACACAGACGAACCGGGTTCCGGCTCCGGTTCCGGTTCAAAGGGTAACTATGTGATAGCTGCCACGGCTACAGTTTCAGGTAGCTCCGTTCCTGTCCTGCTGACAGCCGAGTCACTGGAAAGCGGTGAAATTACTGCTGCCGGCAATGGCCTTGTGAACGATGGGGCTACTTACTGGGTGTTCTACGGAAACAAATATCTGTATGCCTTGAACTATCACCAGGGAAATGCAGGCACTACCCAGTCGTTCATTATGAATACAAACGGTGAACTGGAAAAACGTAGCCAGGAGTATAACGTCAATCGTTTCACTACCTACGGCTATTATGACCAATTTATAATGACGACTTCTACCGGCGACGGCCCTACGGAACTGAATGATGCAAATGGATATACTCCCCAATCTTTTTTGATTTCCTATCTGGATGTCGAGAAACAGACTTATACAAAGAACTCGGTAACAAAGGATACTCCATTTCTTGCCGAAAATTTCCTTGAAAATGGTGAATACGTAACACTGGCCGGTATAGAACAAGTGGGCAGTAAGGTTTATGCAGCAGCCATTCCCATGGGGCTTAGCCAGTATGGTTGCATGCAGAAGAACGAAGACGGTAGCTACAAGTGGGTGCTTTCCGGTAATGAGGATTTAATAAAGACAGAATCCGGCGGGCAGGGTAGCGGTGCCTATGAGAAGGACGAATTGCAATGGACCCAGTATCCTAATGAATGCCATATCGCTATCTTTGGTGATCAGACACTGAATTCTCATAAGGTCATCACTACAGACAAAATCAGTTATGCTGCCGGACGTAACCGTTCACAGTACTACCAGATGAACTGGCTTGCCGACGACGGCTATGTATATGTATTTTCTCCGAGCTATGCCAAGACCATGAGTGATTCGCGTCAGCAGACTACATTGCCTGCTGGAGTTGTACGCATCGATACCAAAGCAGAAGAATTTGATGCCGCTTATTACTATAATCTTGAAGAGAAAGCCAATGGCGCCTCTTTCTTGCGGACTTGGTATATTTCAGGTAATTATTTCCTGCTGCTGATGTATGATAAGGCAATTACGGCATCAGACAAGGTTGCCAACCAACTTGCCGTCTTCAATGCCTCCACTGGAGCTTTGACTTATGTGAACGGCCTTCCAAGCGATGTCTCCGGCTTTGGTAATACCCCGTACATGGAAAATGGCAACGCATATGTGGCAGTCACTACCTCTTCCGGCTATCCTGCCATCTATAAGGTAGACCCTGCCAATGCAACAGCTACCAAAGGTCTGGTTGTCAATGCAACCCAACTGAACGGTGTAGGTAAACTGGAATAAAGCTCCTATGAAGAAAGTTTTTCGTAAGATACATTTATGGCTTTCAGTCCCCTTCGGGCTACTGATTACCCTTATCTGTTTTTCCGGAGCCATGCTGGTATTCGAGACGGAGGTGATGGAGCTCTGCCACCGCGACCTCTACTATGTGGAGAAAGTCGGGCCGGCACCGCTTCCCATGGGCAAGGTGGCCGAAAAAGTGGCCGCTACTCTGCCGGATAGTGTTTCTGTGACGGGTGTCACAGCCTCGTCTGCTCCGGAGCGTGCCTGGCAGGTGAACCTTTCCAAACCTCGTCGTGCTTCCGTCTATGTAGACCAGTATACGGGTGAGATAAAGGGCAAGTATGAGCGTGCGCCGTTTTTCACGACCATGTTCCGCCTGCATCGCTGGTTGCTGGACAGCATGAAGCCCGATGGAGGCATCTTCTGGGGGAAAATGATTGTGGGCACTGCCACGCTGATGTTCGTCTTTGTACTGCTATCGGGCATTGTCATTTGGTGGCCCCGTACAAAGAAAGTTTTGAAGAACAGTCTGAAGATTGTTATCAATAAAGGTTGGCGCCGCTTCTGCTACGACCTGCATGTGGCAGGCGGTATGTACACGCTGATTTTTCTGCTGGCAATGGCGCTTACGGGACTGACATGGTCTTTCTCCTGGTATCGTACCGGTTTCTACAAGGTCTTCGGAGTGGAAACTGCGCAAGGAGGTGGGGGACACGGTGCTCCGGCACAAACTGCTGCCCACGGAGGAGATGGGGGACAAGGTCGGTCTGATGGCAGACCGGGAACTGAGAATCGTGAAAGAAAGCCCTTCTCTCCCTTTGCAAACTGGCAGAAGGTTTACGAAGAACTGAAGGAACTCAATCCTGATTATAGGCAGATAACCGTATCCAAAGGCTCTGCTACGGTATCTTTCAATCGGTTGGGCAACCAGCGTGCTGCCGACCGCTATACGTTCAATCTCCGTAGCGGTGAAATCACCGGGACTACCTTATATAAAGATACCGACATTTCAGGGAAAATCCGAGGCTGGATATTCTCCGTTCATGTAGGCAGTTGGGGAGGACTCGCCACTCGCATATTGAGTTTCCTTGCCGCTTTGACAGGTGCAAGTTTGCCGCTGACGGGCTATTATCTTTGGATTCGCAGATTGGGGCGGAAAGGCAGTAGGAAAGCGAACATGCAATTAAAGAAAGTTGCTTAGAAAAAGCAGGCAGTTTTATAAAAGGATGAAGATGTCCGCAAGATGCGCAGGCGTGCGTGTTTTGTGGGCGTTTTTTTATAAATACTTTTGGGCGGAGATTTCATTTATCCGCATTTCCTTCTCTTCTATCCGGATGCATCCTTCGCTTGCCAGCTCCGATAAGGCACGTGCCAGCGAGGGACGCGCCACTCCCAGTATTTGTGCCACTTCCTGCTGGTTGAGTATCGTGCCATGCATGCGTAGATAGTTCAGTATGCGCGATTTCAGGCTTTGCAGGGCAAAGGCATTCAGCTTTTTGGAGAGGAACAGAGTTCTGTCCGATACCAGTTGCAGAAAGTTGCGCATCACAGTGGGGTGTCGATGCAGGAACTCCAGGAAAACATTCTTGTTTATGATGAGTATCTCACATTTCTCTTTTGCTTCGATATTTACCGGGAAGCGGTTTTCGGAGGCAAAGACAAAAGCCGGGGCAAGTAGTTGCGGGGCTTTCAGCGTTTCTATGGTGAGTTGCTTTCCCTCTGCACTGACCATTTGGGTACGTACACTGCCGCTGCACAATATGAATAGAGAACGGTATGCTTCTCCCTGTATGGCAATAAAGTCAGCAGGTTTGTATTGCCTGCGTGCATGTTCGGGTGCCAGAATGAGGGATAATAATTCTTCTTCTGTTATGCCTTGGAAAGGAGGCATTTTCAATAATGTATGGATTTCCATTTTCTTTTTTACTTTTTTGTGATTCGATGTAACATTCGTGACAGTTTTCGCGTTGTAGAACTCTCATCTTTGCACAAAGATAATGCAAACCGAAAGTAATAGAAAATAAGCTTGCTTATTTTTATTGCTAAGGTGCCGCTTCTTTTATGGAAAGATAATGTAAACTTTTAAATGAATAGGAATATGGAATCAAACATGTTTTGTTATCAATGTCAGGAGACTGCCAAAGGAACTGGCTGTATATTGAAAGGTGTGTGTGGAAAAGAAAGCCATACGGCTCAAGCAATGGACTTGTTACTGTTTGTAGTCAGGGGCATCTCTGTTGTTGCCGATACATTACGTAAGGCAGATTGTCCGGTCTCTGAGGAAGTGAATGTTTTTGTGACGGATGCTCTGTTCTGCACCATTACGAATGCAAATTTCGACGATGAAAGCATCTTGAAGCGGGTGGATAAAGGAATCATCATGCGTAATGGATTGATTCAAGAAGCGGAACACAACAAAGTGTTCCTACCCAAAGTAGATGAACTGACTTGGCAGGGAACGCGTGATGACTATGCCGAAAAAGCGAAGACAGTAGGTGTTCTGCGTGAACAAGATGAAGACCTCCGCTCGTTGAAAGAATTGCTTGTCTATGGCTTGAAAGGTATGGCAGCCTATCTGGAGCATGCCATGCGTCTGGGATTCAATGATGATACGGTTCATGTTTTCATGCAACGCGCACTGGCTACCATTGCGGTTGAGTCTCTATCGGCAGAGGAGTGGGTGAAGCTGGTTCTCGAAGCCGGTGAGTTCGGAGTAAAGACAATGGCTCTATTGGATGCGGCCAATACCGGTACTTACGGTAATCCTGAAATTACAAAGGTGAATATCGGTGTGAAGAACCGTCCGGGAATTTTGATCAGCGGCCATGACTTGAAAGATATGGAAGAATTATTGAAACAGACTGAAGGCACGGGAGTAGACGTCTATACACATGGTGAAATGCTGCCTGCCCACTATTACCCCGCTTTCAAGAAATATTCCCATTTTGTAGGCAATTATGGTAATGCCTGGTGGAAACAGCGCGAAGAATTCACTTCCTTCAACGGACCGATTCTGTTTACCACCAATTGCATCGTTCCTCCTCTGGCAAATGCCGTGTATAAAGAACGTATGTTTACCACCAACTCTACCGGCTATCCGGGTTGCAAGTACATTGATAAGGATGCTGAAGGTAGGAAAGACTTTTCTGAAATCATAGAGATTGCCAAACAATGCCAGCCCCCGGTGGAGATAGAGCATGGAGAGATTATCGGCGGTTTTGCTCATAACCAGGTGCTGCAACTGGCAGACAAGGTGGTAAATGCCGTGAAGACCGGGGCCATACGCCGCTTTATCGTAATGGCAGGCTGTGATGGACGTATGAAGAGCCGTGACTACTACACGGAATTTGCCAAGGCCTTGCCGCAAGATACCGTTATCCTGACCGCAGGTTGTGCCAAATACCGCTATAACAAACTTGGTTTGGGAGATATCAACGGCATTCCCCGTGTATTGGATGCCGGACAGTGCAATGACAGCTATTCACTGGCGGTAATAGCCATGAAGCTGAAAGAAGTATTCCAGCTGAACGACATTAATGAACTTCCCATAGTCTACAACATAGCGTGGTACGAACAGAAAGCAGTTATTGTATTATTGGCATTATTGAGCCTCGGTGTGAAGGATATTCACTTAGGACCTACATTGCCCGCTTTCCTTTCTCCAAATGTCGTCAAGGTACTGGTTGATATGTTCCATATTGCAGGTATCGGTAGCGTGGAAGATGATTTGAAGAAATTCGGGTTATAGATGAAAGGGTACTGAAACTATCCTTTTATCACGTTATTTATCGCTTCCTCCGTTCCGCAGAATGGCCCGTGTGATTGTAGTTTTATGGTACACATGGCGGCGGCAAAGCATCCCGCTTCCCGGTGGGATGCGCCTTTGTTGCGCATATACAGATACCCCACCATATAGGTGTCTCCGCATCCCGTTGCATCTGTTATCTGAAGGGCCGGATAGGCGGGTATTTCGTGGAATTCTCCTTGGGCATATATCAGCGAACCTTTATCTCCCAGGGTCAGCAGCACTTCCTTCACGCCCCAGTCTGCAATCAGCAATGCAGCTTCGTGCGGTTCACTGCATCCGGTCAGCACTTCCATTTCAGCTTCGTTGGCTTTCAGGATATGGATATACTTCAATGCTTCTTTCTTTTCCGGCCAGTCTACGGCCAGCACCTTTTCATTCTCCACCTTGCGGAGAAATCCTTGCACGTCTACCGAGAGGAGTCCCTTGCCGGACAAGAACTTGATGACCTCCAAAGAGAAGTCGTCGGCAAGCAGACTGCCCAAGTGGATAATCCGTGCATCGGTATCTTTCAAACCTTCCACGGTGAAAGGGTCTGCTTTTGCCGTGACACGTTGTGTACGTTCGTTCTGGTTTTCTCCATAAATATTCTCGAAACAGACGGAATGTGTGCTGTGCAAGGCTTTGACGGAAATACCTTCTTTCCGAATGTCTTCCACAATGCCCATGTCAGTATCAGCCAAAGCTGTTACCAATAAAAAATCGTTAGCATTCAAGTGCTTGATGGCATGTGCGAAGTAGAAGGAGGTGCCTCCCGGCATATATATGGTATTTTTAGGGGTTACGACTTTATCTTGGGTAATATAACCGATGCAACATAGACTGTGTGTGTTCATTTCTTTGTTGGCTTTTTATTGCTTTATTGTATTGATTCCGTAAATTGGGCGCGAAGATAGTGATTTAATAACAATTCGACTATATTTGCAGCTGTAAATGTAGCCTCATTGAATATGAATTCATTAAAAACGAAAAGAGTACGTATGATAGTTGGCATTATAGTGGGTATTGTGGCTGTTGCGGTCATAGTGGGATTCGTTTTTGTCAATCAGCCGAGTTTCGGGAGGGCTCCTCAAGGAGAACGGTTGGAGAGGATAAAGAAGTCGCCTCATTACAAAGACGGAGAATTCCGGAATCTGCACAGTACGGTGATGATGACTTCCCAAAAGGGACGTTTGGGAGTTTTCTGGGGATTCTTATTTAAGAAAGAAACCGATTTGCGTCCTGAAACGGAGATTCCGGTTATAAAGACGGACCTCAGCAAGATAAGCAAGGACGAGAATGTATTGGTATGGTTCGGACATTCATCCTATTTTATCCAGATAGACGGAAAGCGTATACTGGTAGACCCCGTATTTTGTGGGGCTTCTCCGGTTTCGTTTGTAAACAAGCCGTTCAAGGGGGCAAATGCCTACAAGCCTGCCGATATGCCGGAGATTGACTATCTGGTGATATCACATGACCATTGGGACCATCTGGATTATGAAACGGTGATGCAGCTGAAAAATCGGGTAGATAAGGTGGTCTGTCCTTTGGGGGTAGGTGAACATTTCGAGTATTGGGGATTTGAGAAATCATCCCTGGTTGAGCTGGATTGGTTTGAAGATACTGTACTGGATAAGGGATTTCTGCTTCATTGCTTGCCCGCCCGGCATTTTTCGGGCCGCTCGTTGAAAGCGAATCAGGCACTATGGGCCTCTTTCCTTATCGAAACCCCTTCGCAGAAGATTTATATGGGCGGTGATAGTGGATATGATACGCATTTTGCCGAAATAGGCAAGCAATATCCCGGCATTGACCTTGCCATATTGGAGAATGGGCAGTATAACGAAGATTGGAAATATATCCATACCATGCCCCAATATTTGGGACAAGTGGCCAGGGACTTGAATGCGGAAAAGCTTCTGACTGTCCATCATTCCAAATATGCTTTGGCTAGACACCGCTGGGACGAACCGTTGAAGAATGCCATGAATCTGAAAGAGAAAGACTCTTTGAACGTGTTGATGCCTATTATAGGGGAAGTGGTCCGGTTAAAATAATGAACGATATTGATTATTTAGCTATTGACGAGTTATTAACGGAAATATATATCCCTATCGAAAATAAAAGTAAGATAATATGTTGGAATTACCCGAAGTTATCACCCTGAGCAAACAAGTGAACAACGCCTTGAGCGGTAAAACAATCACGCAGGTATTCAATGCCACCAAACCGCATAAGTTTACGTTCTATAACGGCGATCCGTCGGAGTATGGTAAACTGCTCGTAGGCAAAACCATCCTTTCATCCGAAGGATATGGCATGTTTGTCAATTTCAATCTTTCGGATAATGTGATCATGAACATAGGCGACGGAGTCAGTGTCCGTTATTATAGTGCGGGAGATGAGATTCCTGCCAATTACCAGTTGTTGCTGACGTTTAATGATGATTCATTCCTTGTCTTCACGGTTGCAATGTATGGTTTTATCAATGTTTACCCTGATAGCTATATCGACAATAAGTACTATAAATTGAGTCGGGAAAGCATTTCGCCGTTGAGCGATAAATACACCGAAGCGGAATTTGAGAAACTCGTTGCCGAAGCAAAGAAGACCCTCTCTGCTAAAGCTCTATTAGCAACCAATCAGCGTATTCCCGGTGTAGGTAACGGCGTAACGCAGGATATTCTGTTCAATGCACGGATAAATCCCAAACAGAAAGTGCTATTTCTGTCGGATAATCAGAAAGAAGTTCTTTTTAATGCTCTAAAAGAAACATTGGTGGATATGACGTTCGAGGGTGGACGCGATACGCAAACAGATCTTTATGGCAACGCCGGAGGTTACAAAACCATTCTTTCTGCCAAAACATGGAAGAATCCTTGTCTCCGTTGTGGCAGTACCATCATAAAAGAGGCTTATATGGGTGGTTCGGTATATTATTGCCCAACGTGTCAACAGATAAAAGAATAAATGTCCACATTCTGTTAGCTCCCTTTATGTACGATGCAAGGAATTAATATTCTGTATAACAGTTTATTAATTCCTTGTATCGCATTCTGTTAATATCGTGTCTACACGATATTCGTATCCTGCGAACACGATATGAATATCTTCTTTTCTTTATACTTTGTACGGACAAAAGGGGTGTTTTATAAAGCCCGCCCTTTGTAAACGTTTGACTGGGACAATGGAACCAGGACTCCGTTCAGCGTCAGGGTATTCGAATTGAAGTTCGGGCTGATTCTTGCCGATGCATTATTGCCGCCGTTGGTCAGTGTGATATACACTTGTGCGGATATTCCGATGCCTTGTACGCTGAAGCTGCAATTCACGTTTCCCTTTTTGTCGGTCGTGATTTTCATTTCCTTTCTGCTGCCGTCCACTGTGATGCCGCCTATTCCGTTGGGGCCTGCAAGGGCATTGTTGGCAGCTATTTGTACGGATGCGTGTTCACCGTCCATCAGAACGAAGTTTGTTGTCGATGAAACAAATGCGCTCCGTCCTCTCTTGAACACCAGCTGGTCTGCTTCCAATACAAACTTGCCCTCTTTCAATGCCTGGACGGCAATGGCATAGTTCCTTTCATTTTCCGCTTTTTCGCGTGCTTTCTGGGCTTCGCGTTGGGCTTTACGCTCTGCTTGGCGTGTTTCGCTGCTACTCTGTGCATACATCAGGGTCGATGCACTTACCAACACCAGTGTGATTAATGTAATGATTCGTTTCATAATTGTTCTTTGTTATTTAGTTAAGACCTTCTGGTTGATTAACAAATGAAAAACCAAAAAGATGCAGCTTGAATCTTAAATAAGCGTAAGACTTAACACTTCTTTGGTTTTGTTGGAAGTTCGTATTAAATTTCTTCCAAGGCATAATACTGGTAATCCCGGAGAATGGTCTGAAGAAAGTTTTCCGGGTTACTGTCATGAGGAGTGATGGAGAGAAGTTCCTGCACTTTTTTCGCAAGGGAGGCAATGCGGCGTGTACGGTCTTTTTTACCCGATTGCAGGGTCCGGGTAATGACGTTGATTTGCTCCAATGACAAGTCGGAAGCTTGTGGATAGGTAGGTCGGTAGTCTTTGGTCAGGTAGTCGAACTCATCGAGGCTGACGTGTATCTTGCGGTAATTCTTTTCCTTGATTACCATGGTGCCGGCGGCAAGGTCTCCCATTCGCTGGCTGTTTTTGGTCAAAAGGACGACCAGAAGTCCCAGACCACCGGTCACCGGTCCGTCGATAGGGAAGAGAAGCCATCGGAGCAGGTACGAGCCTATGCCGGGCGTGGAGCCGTCTGCCTTTACGACACGAATGTTCATCAGCCGCTTGCCGAAACTTTGTCCCTGGTTGAACATTTCGCAGAGAAATGCATAAAGCAAGACTGGCAGGTAGACAATGGCAAAAAAGAAAAGCATCGTGAAATCAGAGGGTAGATGAATCCGTGAAAACAAGGCCAAAGTAGAAAATACATAGAATCCGAGCAGAATATAATCTATGGCCAGTGCAATGAGCCGCTCACCGATACTGGCAGGCGTTTGACTGATGCGGACAAATTGTCCGGTGATAATTGTAGATTCTGCCATTCCTGATAAAACATTTTTAGTATTTCATTGCAAATATATCATTATTCTCTTATTTTTGTTACCTATTTCAGACAAAACTTCTCTGAAATAGTCATGGGGTATGAAAGAAGTGACGTTTATCCGGCGGAACATCGAAAAATGGAAACGAGCAGAAACAATGGTGGAGCAGGTGGAAAGTCTGTCTCCCGATGAACTTGCCGACGCATATACGGAGCTTACGGCAGATCTGGCTTTTGCCCAAACGCATTTCCCCGCTTCCCGCATCACTATCTATCTGAACAATCTTGCCTCGGCATTGCACAACCGCATTTATAGAAACAAGCGCGAGAAATGGTCAAGAATTATCACCTACTGGACCCGTGAAGTGCCTTCGGCCATGCACGATGCACGCCGTGAGCTGGTGGCTTCCTTCATTATATTTGTGGTCAGCGCATTGATAGGAGTGATATCCGCTGCCGGAGACCCCGATTTTGTGCGTTTGATTTTAGGAAACTCCTATGTGGATATGACTTTGAACAATATCGCTAATGGTGAACCCATGGCTGTATATAACGGTTCCTCCGAGTTCCCCATGTTTCTGAGTATCACGCAGAACAATATCATGGTCTCCTTCAACTGCTTTGCCATGGGGTTACTGACCAGTTTTGGCACCGGATACATGCTCCTTAACAATGGTATCATGATAGGGGCTTTCCAAACCTTCTTTTATCAGCACGACTTGCTTTGGGAGTCCTTCCTTGCCATTTGGCTGCACGGGACACTCGAAATCTGGGCGATTATTGTAGCCGGTGCCGCCGGTCTTGCCCTGGGCAACGGATGGCTCTTTCCCGGAACCTATTCAAGGCTGGAATCTTTCAAACGGGGAGCCAAAAAAGGACTGAAAATAGTGGTGGGTACGGTACCCGTATTCATCATGGCAGGATTTATAGAAGGATTCGTTACCCGCCATACCGAACTTCCGGATGCTTTGAGGTTCGGCTTTATTCTACTCTCTTTGTCGTTTATCTTTTTTTATTATATTTATTTACCTAACAGAAAGAAGCATGGAAGCACAGAAACCTAAAATCGCACTGTATGTACAACGTTCTTTTGGAGAGAAACTAACTGCTACCTTTGATTTTATCAAAGAGAATTGGAAGCCGTTGATGAAATTCACCACATATCTGATGTTGCCGCTTTGTCTGCTTCAGGGACTGAGCCTGAACGGGCTGATGAGCGGTACAATGGCTCTGGGTGATATGACTGGAGGCTCGTTCGACTCTTCTGTTGTCGGAGCGTCCATCATGGCGCTGGTGACTTATTACAGTCTGTATGCCGTTCTCTATCTGCTAGGAACTGTCATGCTGACCTCTTTGGTCTACGCATTGGTCCGTACTTACAATGAACGGGAAGAACGCTTGGAGGGAGTGACGTTAGGGATGCTGAAGCCCTTGTTGTTCCGTAATGTCAGAAGGGTATTTCTGATAATGATTGTCGGTGTGCTTTTGGTGCTGTTTGTAGGGCTTATTGTTGGTTTTATAGCCACCGTCATTCCGTTCATGGCGATTGCGTTCTTGTTCGTTCTGCTCGTTGTGGTGGTGTCTGTGCCACTTGCTATTTGGACTCCAGTCTATCTGTTCGAAGATATCTATATCATAGATGCCTTGAAGAAGGCCTACCGACTGGGTTTCGCTACCTGGGGAGGTATCGTACTGATTTCCATTGTTATGGGATTCATCGCCGCCATCTTGCAGGGAGTGACGATGATTCCATGGTATATCGGGACTATTGTGAAATATATCTTTGCAATGACTGATGCAGGTGGCGGTGCCACTGTATCGGCAGCCTATAGCTTTGTGCTTTATCTGCTGGCGGTGGTCCAGGCATTCGGCGTTTATATGTCCATGATTTTCTCATTGCTGGGACTGGCTTATCAATACGGTCATGCTTCGGAAAAGATAGATTATGTGATGGTGGAGAGTGATATTGACAATTTTGATAAACTCTGATAACGGACTATGAATATGGCTCCGGCTGATACACTGGTTTGTGATACTGCACAGGTTGCCGTTTGGCAGTCCGACCCGGCGTTTGCTTACAGCCGTGAGCTGATAGCTCCCGAAATTAATGTACTTGAGTGGTTCAGCAGATGGTTCGGCAAGCTGCTGGACAAGATATTCGGGAATACGTTGGTGGCAGAATATTCGGAGGTCGTGTTGATATGCATTGCCGTTCTTATCCTGGTATTGGTCATCTGGTTTGTGTACAAGAAGCGTCCGGAACTGTTCATGCGTTCGCGCAAGAGTACCCTGCCCTATACAGTGGGGGAGGATACCATCTATGGAGTGGATTTTGCGGAAAGAATTGCCGATGCGCTTGCCCGGACGGATTATCGGGAGGCAGTGCGTTTGCTCTATCTGCAGACGCTGAAACAGCTCAGCGATGGAAAACGTATAGACTGGCAGTTATATAAAACGCCTACACAATATATCTATGAAGTCCGTCTGCCAGCTTTCCGCCAAATGACCAACCATTTTCTACGAGTACGTTACGGAAATTTTGAAGCGACCGAAACTTTGTTCCATACGATGCGGGATTTGCAGAAAGAAGTGGAGAAAGGAGGGGTGGCATGAAGGGGAACCATTGGTTTATAGCCGGTATCATTGTTTTTCTGGTGTTGATGTTTGCGATAGAGTGCCGTCTGCCAAAGAAGTTTGTCTGGAACCCTACGTTCAGCCATTATGACAAGCAACCGTTCGGCTGTGCCGTGTTCGATAGCCTGCTGTCTTCATCGTTGCCGAAGGGATATTCGTTGTCGAGAAAGACTTTTTATGAACTGGAGCAGGAAGATACGACGCTCCGCCGCGGAATACTGGTTGTTACCGATAACCTGCATTTGACGGATGTAGATGTGGAGGCGATGTTGAAGATGGCGGGACGGGGAGACCGGATTATGCTGGCGGGTAGCTCTTTCAGCCGTATTTTGAAAGATACGCTGGGATTTGAGTGCAGCTATTCCTATTTCAGTCCGTCGGCTTTGAAAAAATATGCCACTGCATTGCTTTCGAAAGACAGTTTGTGCTGGGTGGGGGATTCGGCGGTTTATCCGCAGCAGACTTTCTGTTTCTATCCCCAACTTTGTCAGTCTTATTTCTTTGCAGATTCCATTTCTAGTAAAGTGTTGGCGGAAAAAACTGTTACCGGAGAAGCTGCTCATCCGGTTGCCATGTCGGTTTCTTGGGGAAAGGGGGAAGTTATACTGGCTTCCACTCCCCTGCTTTTTACGAACTATGGTGTACTGGATGGGAAGAATGCGGCTTATCTTTTTCGTATATTGTCCCAGATGGGTGGATTTCCCATTGTCCGTACCGAAGGCTATATGAAAGAAACAGCCCAGGTACAGATGTCTCCTTTTCGCTATTTCCTTTCGCAGCCGCCGCTTCGCTGGGCATTGTACTTGAGTATGGTTTCCATCCTGCTCTTTATGATATTTGCAGCCCGCAGGAAGCAGCGCGCCATTCCGGTTATCCGCGAACCGGAAAATAAGTCTTTGGAGTTTGCAGAGTTGATAGGTACTCTTTATTATCAGAAGAAGGACCATGCTGACTTAGTCCGCAAGAAATATCTCTATTTTGCGGAGGAACTGAGGAAGGAAATACAAGTGGATGTGGAGGAAGTGGCAGAGGATGAGCGCTCTTTCGGCAGGATTGCCCGGAAGACGGGTATGGAAGCGGGGGAAATAGCCGCGTTCATCCGCGAGGTGAGGCCGGTGGTGTACGGAGGGCGCAGCATCTCTGAGAAGGAGATGAAACGGCTTGTCGATAAAATGAATGAAATAATCAATCATATATAAAGAAGATATTTATGGAAGAGAACACAGAAAAACGGGTGGACTTGACTCTCTTTTCCGAGAAGATACAAGCGTTGAAGGACCGGATTGCTACGGTCATAGTGGGGCAGGAGCAGATAGTGGACCTGGTACTGACGGCTGTCCTGGCAAACGGCCATGTGTTGCTGGAGGGAGTGCCGGGGGTGGCAAAGACACTGCTTGCCCGTCTGGTGGCACGCTTGATTAAGGCGGACTTCAGCCGCATTCAGTTTACTCCGGACTTGATGCCGAGTGATGTGTTGGGTACTACGGTCTTCAACATGAAAACCAATGACTTTGACTTTCATCAAGGACCGGTGTTTGCCGACCTCGTGCTGGTGGACGAGATAAACCGCGCTCCCGCCAAGACGCAGGCAGCCTTGTTCGAGGTTATGGAAGAACGGCAGGTCAGCATTGACGGTACCACGCATCAGATGGGAGAACTCTATACGATTCTGGCAACCCAGAATCCGGTGGAGCAGGAGGGGACTTATAAGTTACCTGAAGCGCAACTGGACCGCTTCCTGATGAAAATAACCATGGGATATCCCTCATTGGAGGAGGAGGTGGACATCCTGGAGCGCCACCACGCCAATGCTTCGTTGGTGAAGTTGGAGAGCCTGGCGCCCGTGCTCACAAAAGAAGAACTGCTTTCGTTGCGCAGGCTGATGGAACACGTGTTTGTAGACCGCACGCTGCTTCAGTACATCGCGTTGATTGTACAGCAGACGCGTACCAGCAAGGCTGTATATTTAGGAGCTTCTCCGCGTGCGTCCGTGGCAATGATGCAGGCCTCCAAGGCATATGCACTGTTGCAGGGACGTGACTTTGTGACACCGGAGGATATTAAGTTCGTTGCTCCGTATGTGCTTCAGCATCGCTTGATATTGACAGCGGAAGCCGAGATGGAAGGCTATTCGCCGGTAAAGGTGACGCAACGTCTGATTGATAAGGTGGAAGTGCCGAAGTGAGACTGGGCCGCCGATTCTATATTGCTCTTGTTCTGATAGTCCTGCTGACGGGTATCGGGTACGTCTTTGCTCCATTCTTTGCAATCGGGCAGTGGGCGCTTTTTGTTTTGGCGGTGTCGGCGTTGGTGGATGGGGTGATGCTCTATCGTATTCGCGGCATCCGGGCATTCCGCCAGTGTGCTACCCGCTTCTCCAACGGAGATGAAAACACCGTGAACATACGTGTGGAGAGCAGTTATCCGCATCCGGTGGCTGTGGAAGTGGTGGATGAGATTCCTTTTGCATTCCAGTTGCGGAATATTGATTTCCGGATGAGGCTCCAGGCGAATGAGGGCAGGACGATTACGTATCATCTGCGTCCTACGCGGCGGGGGATTTACTCTTTCGGACGGATTCGGGTGTTTGTGGCAGGCAGAATGGGATTGCTTTTCCGCAGATATACTTGCGATGCTCCGCTGGATGTCAAGGTATATCCGTCCTATCTGATGCTCCATCGGTATGAGTTGCTTGCTATCAGCGACAACTTGACGGAATTGGGCATCAAACGTATCCGCAGGGTGGGGCATCATACGGAGTTCGAACAGATAAAGGAGTATGTGAAAGGCGACGATTACCGCACGATAAACTGGAAAGCAAGCGCCCGGAGGCACGAACTTATGGTAAATGTCTATCAAGACGAGCGTTCCCAGCAAATCTATAACGTGATAGACAAGGGGCGGATTATGCAGCAGGCATTTCGCGGGATGACCTTGCTGGACTATGCTATTAATGCCTCCCTGGTTCTTTCGTACGTTGTCATGCGGAAGGAGGATAAAGCCGGACTGGTAACGTTTAATGAGCACTTTGATACATTTATCCCCGCCTCCCGACAGCCCGGACAAATGCAGGCGTTATTGGAGAACCTTTACAGCCAGCAGACTACTTTTGGGGAGACCGACTTTTCCTCATTGTGCGTACATTTGAACAAGCGCGTCAACAAACGCAGTCTTTTGGTGCTGTATACCAATTTTTCCGGCATCGGCAGCTTGAATCGCCAGTTGGCTTATTTGCAGCAGTTGAACCGCCAGCACCGGTTGCTGGTCATCTTCTTCGAAGATGCCGCTCTGAAAGAGTACGTCGCCACTCCTGCGAGGGATACGGAAGGGTATTACCGCCATGTCATTGCCGAGAAATTTGTATTCGAGAAACGGCTGATAGTCTCCACCTTGAAGCAGCACGGCATCAGTTCTGTGCTGACTACACCGGAAAATCTTTCTGTGGACGTGATAAACAAGTATCTGGAGATGAAGTCACGTAGCCAGATATAAAAACAGTAACTAAGGTTATATAATCCGTAATAAGGGTAGTGAAGATGTCTGGATTTTCCTCTAATTTTGTAATTGGTATATTGTGAAGGTGTGGAAAACATATCCTTAAGATTTTATATATCTGAAGTTACAATAATGAGAATGACTTTATAGGTGATGAAAGACAATACATTGGACATAAAGACCGTATGTGAATGTAACCGGTGCCTGGGATGTAAAACGTTGCATCCTCAGGTAAGCATTATTAATCTGGAAAATCCTAGTGTGTATCAGGATGCTGTGAAGTTTGAATTCTATGCCATCCTACTGATTGAGGACTGTGAAGGGGATTGTGACTGCTGCGGACGGAAATATTATGATTATTCCAATGCTACGATGGTATTTCTTACTCCCGGCGAGATATTCCGGATGAACAAGAACAATACGCTTCCGGACAAAGGTTGGCTGCTGGCATTTCATCCCGATTTATTGCTTTGTACTACGTTAAAGAATCATATCGACAACTATACTTTCTTTTTCTACCGCAAGGAGGAGGCGTTGCATCTGTCACAGCGCGAAACGGCCAAAGTGACGTGTTGCCTTGAGAATATTGATGATGAACTTCATCATTCCATTGATACGCATAGCAATACCATCCTGTCCCGTCACATCGAATTGCTGCTGGATTATTGCTCACGTTACTATGAGCGGCAATTCATCACCCGTGAGAATAAGAACAAGATGATTCTGGGGAAAATGGAAGGGATATTGGACGAGTATATCACTTCCGGAAAGTTGCAGGAGGGGAAGCTGCCCACTTCCGGATGCTGTGCCGAAAAACTGAATCTTTCGACGGCTTACTTTGATGATTTGCTGAGGTTTGAGACGGGTAAGACATTGGCTGAATACTTCCAGTTCAAATGCTTGTACACGGCCAAGAAAATGTTATCGGAAGGCGGTAATACACCTGCTGCCGTAGCGCGTCGGCTGGGCTATCCGAGTGTGCAATATTTCAGTCTGGTGTTTAAGAAAGCAACGGGAGTTGCACCGAATGAATATAGATATTCACAAAATTGAGATGATGCAGATAGAATGAATTTATTAGACCAAAATATTTTATAATGGAGACCAAAGCTATATTTTTAGATGTAGACGGAACATTGGTGAGTTTCGACACTCACCGCGTTCCGCAGTCGGCTATCGAAGCGTTGCAGCAAGTTCATGAATCCGGTATAAAAATCATAATAGCAACTGGGAGGGCGTTTACCGATCTTCACGAACTTGAAGAGATTCCATACGATGCAGTGATAGCTTTGAATGGGTCCGATTGTGTACTGAGAGATGGCACTCCTATATCTCGTAAACAGATTCCCGAAAAGGATTTTCAGAGGGTACTGGTATTGGCTCAACATTATGGGTTTGCTCTGGCTATCGAAACGAATAAAGGTATTTTTGTCAACGAACTCAACCCGACCGTCATCGAATTGGCCAGGCTGGTCAATCACCCTACACCGCCGGTGGCAGACATCGAAAAAGAGTTTATGGGAGGCGAATGTTGTCAGTTATGCATATATTGTGATGAAGAAATGGAAAAAGAAGTAATGGCACAACTTCCCGGACTTTCTGTTTCCAGATGGAACCCTTTCTTCGCGGATGTCAATGTGGCGGGAGTAAACAAGGCTATGGGTATCAATGAGTTTGCTTCCTATTATGGATTTGATGTTTCAAGAACCATCGCTTTTGGTGATGGCGGGAATGATATTTCCATGATTCGTGCAGCCGGGATGGGAATAGCTATGGGAGGAGCTTCCGAGGCTGTGAAAAGCGTTGCCGATTATATAACGGAGGCGGTGGATGAGAATGGTGTCCGGAACGCCTTGGTTCGTTTCGGTATTCTGGAATAAAAATCGGCTATCAAAACTGATGAAAACTATAGTCTGTAAATATTATGCTTTTTAGAAAAATTACTTAAAGGATTTAATTTTAGCATCAATATTTTTAATTTGGAGGAATCTAAGTCATTTGACCAATATTTTGAGCGGATATTGATTAGTAAAGATACATTTTTGATTAAGGAAGGAGAAATAGAAAGATATAGTTATTTCGTTTTTGATGGGATGTTGCGTTGTTGGCTTTTGAATCATAAAGGGGAAGAGTAAATTTTTTGGTTTTGTAAAGAAGGTACGTTTTCAATGTCGAACATGTCTTTTACCTTACAAACAAGATCTGCATTTAATGTGCAGACAATTGTAGATAGCGTTATTTACCGAATAGACAAGAAGCGAGTAGATGAACTGTATACTGCTATTCCTAAGGTAAAAACTGTATTTGAAGATTTGAATGCTATACTACTGCGTAAACTCTTGAAAAGAAATATCGACTTGATTAAATATTCTCCTGAATAGTATTATCTACAGATGATTGAAGGATATGGCATTACATTAAACTATATACCACTCAAAGATATAGCTTCTTATTTGGGTATCATGCCACAAGTACTAAGCAAAATCCGTAAACGTATTTTTTAACTTGGGTTCAGTGTATTGAATGTATAAGTTCCGAACTTTGCGGTTTTAAATAGCAATTACAATTATGATTAGAAAAATTAAAGTTACGGATTATCCACGTTTGATAGAAATTTGGGAAAGTGCAGTATTGAGTACACATGATTTTCTTACAGAGGAAGATTTTCTATTACTATAAGGAACAGCTTTCGGTATATTTTCAGTATGTCGCTCTATTCGGGTTTGAACAGGAGGGAATCTTAATCGGATTTATGAGAATTGCAGAAGGAAATCTTGAAATGTTGTTTATTACCAATAATTATTGAGGCACAGGAATTGGTAAAAAACTGGTTACTTATGCCATAAATCATTTGCAGGTAACGAAAGTCGATGTGAACGAGCAGAATATTCAAGCTGTCGGTTTTTATAAATATATAGGCTTTAGCGTATACAAAAGGTCCGATTTGGACGGAGAAGGTAAAGAATATCCTATTTTACACATGCAGTTGTAGTTCGTAAGTCAGACCCCGATTTTAAAAATCATCATTTTTGCCAGCACTACTTTTTCTTCTCATATTCGGCTTTAACTATCTGACAGCAAGAATTTAACCACGTGTTTTTTTTTGTTTCTCGTTTATAATAAATAACATTTGTTAATGTCTATTTCGGGCTTATTTTCCGTTTTCTTCGTGCAAATATGGTGATTAAGGGGCGAACTCCGTTGTCTATAGTGCCGGAAGTATGGCTTTTGCTCCCCGTATATGGGCACTTTTTCCCTTCATGTCCTGTGTGTAATGCAGAGAAGCTTGGCGCATAATTCCCGAAACCTTATTACAAAACTTCGTCCCACGCATGTGTGTTCGCCGGTTTGCCTGCGTGAACCGTCGAGCCCACGTGCGTGGGACGAGGGTTTACATGAACCTTCATAATAAAAAGCATGGGACATACGTGGATTCTGCCTATACCTTCTTCCAGTTTTGTCCCTATCCGGAGGACGGTCTGCCCATTCATTGCTGCTCAGTTTCTTATTCTTGTGATGTAAGTCTGAGAAAGCTGAAACTCGAAAATTGCTTATGCACCGGATATTTCGGGTCCCCATTTTTGCCGGAGCGAGAAAAAGAAAAAGCTCTGAAATACTTGAATTTCAGAGCTTTGCTTTAATTTGCTATTTGCTTTCGCGGTGCGTACGGAAGATGAACCTTAGTTTTATTCTTCAAGTACTCAATATCTTAGCAAGCTCTTTATTCTTTCTCCCACTAATAACCCCACGTGCGCAATTCTTTAGATTGCTTGGTGTTGCGGTGGTTGTTTGAGTTAGGGCAAAGATACAACAAAAATGCAAAGACATCATTATTTTCAGAAAAATAGTTTTAGATGAATATTGTATGCCATTTCATTATTTGTATCTTTGTCTATAAACATCTATAGCCTATGAAACCAGAAAAAACAGCCCCAGTATTAGCAATTACTCCCAACGAGCAAATTTTCTTGCCTAAATGCTATCATAGAATTCAAGATATTTGTGCTGTAATATATGACCAATTAACGGAAATATATAAAGAAAAAAATTATCAGGACTTATATCATACAGAGTCAATTTTAGATGGAAGCGAGACTGGAATGGACGAACTGAATAAGAATAAAATTCATGCAATCGACTGGCTTACATGGAATAATAAAAACAAAGATTTAGAATTAATCTTGACTAAACATATAATACTTTCTATAACGTCGGATTTTATCAATTTTGTTTTTGAATCTTTATATTGTGCAAAAAGAGGAAAAATAACAGTTGCCTATGCATTAATTCGTAAACCCTTTACAGATGAATTACTAATATTAGAACAGTTACTATATAATCGTTCTGATTTTATATATAGATTTTTTCATTCAGATACTGTGGAAACGTATGACCCAAGTAGTAAAAATATAAACAAAGTGGATGTTATTAAGAATGCAGTAGATTGCCTAACAAATCCTTTATTTGACGCTGATTTTGTTCACGATTTACGTTATAACAAATTATACGAATATGGGATTAATGGGATTTCTAATCATGCTTTACATATTGTTACTAAAGATAAGAATTATCGAACAGAACCACAAAATTTTAATTTTGTTTTTTCTCAAGAAGAAGATTTTGCTCTATATTACAAACAGTATTATTGGGTAGTCCCATATATACTTATATATGCAGTAGATATTATTGACAAGTTGATATTCTCAATATTAAAAGACACCGATAATCAAAACTTAAGCATTGTAAAAAGGCTAAGAAGAACAATAGGTTTTTCCTTATTAACAGAGAGTTATCTTCGCACAAAAAAAGATTCTATTTTCATATTATTCAATAAGAAAATACGATTTACCTGTCCTATCTGTAAAAATAAGTACTTTCTAAAACGGGATGATTATGAATTCTTTTTTGAAACAGAAGCAATATTATGTCCTAAATGTAATAATGATAATCTAACCATTGAGAATATACAAAAAATTAAAAATATTATAGGACTCTAACGATACAATATTGAATATTATGTCCGAAAGTATTCCACAGTTCTATAAAAGAATCCAGCGTTGTGACCCTCAACTGGGTACAACCTACTCTAAGGAGAACCCATATTTCAATGTTCTTTCCCGACAATGTAATTTTGGGACAGTACAATTCAGTTATAGAGATTTTTATAAAGTCACATTGATTATTGGTGTGGGAAAACTATATTATGCAGATAAATGGATTTTAGTAAATCGTCCTGCTATGTTATTTTCTAATCCTTTAGTCCCTTATGCTTGGGAATCAATTAGTGAAGAACAGAAAGGTATGTTCTGCATATTCAATGAGCAGTTTGTTCAGTCAGAAGAAAAGAATGGCTCTTTGGCTAATACACCATTATTCAAAGTTACTGGAGATAAGGTTTTCTTCTTGAATGACGCACAAGTTGCCAAAGTCATGGATATATACAAAAAAATGCAGGAAGAAAACCAGTCAGACTATGTAAACAAACATGATGTTTTACGTTGTTATCTTCATTTGTTGATACATACAGCTTTAAAAATGCAGGAGTCTAATAAATATGAATCACATACGAATGCTTCGCAACGTATTACCGAATTATTTATAGAATTATTGGATAGACAATTTCCTGTTGATTATCCACATTCAGTATTAAGTTTGCGCACTCCTGCCGATTATGCAAACCGTTTGTCTATACACGTTAATCATTTAAATAAAGTGGTAAAAGATACTACTGGAAAAACTACCTCTACAATGATTGCGGAAAGAATAATCAAAGAATGTACCCAGTATTTATTACATAGTAATTTTTCTATTTCAGAAATTGCTTATAGCTTGGGATTTGAAAATATAGCCTATTTCAGTAAATTCTATCGTAAGCACACAGGAAAATCGCCAAGCGAAATTAGAGAACAACAATTATTTGATTTGTGCAAATGATGCTTTGAATAGTGTTAACCAGCCATATTTCCATTACCTAATTTTGTACCGACTAAAAAATATAAATAATGAAGTACAGAAAATTAGGCAAAACAGAAGTAAACCTATCCGCTATCGGATTGGGTTGTATGGGAATGAGTGCTGCGTATGGAGTAGCCGACGAAAAAGAAAGCATTAAGACATTGCATCGTGCTTTAGAACTTGGCATTAATTTTTGGGATACTGCGGATGTGTATGGAAATGGTGCTAATGAAGAATTGCTATCCAAAGTATTAGCAGAAAAAAGAAATCAGATTTTCATTGCAACAAAATTTGGTTTTCGCTTACGCAATAGTCAAGGTAGCGTGTTCGTTGGTGGTGATAGTTATGTGGATGCTTCTCCAAGATATGTAAAACAAGCTGTAGAGAACAGCCTGAAAAGATTAAATATCGAAACTATAGACTTGTATTATGCGCATCGGATTGACCCCACAATACCAATCGAAGAAACAGTTGAAGCTATGGCAGAGTTAGTAAAAGAGGGTAAAGTACGCTATTTGGGACTAAGCGAATGTTCTTCCGAATCACTGAAAAGAGCTTGTAATGTTCATCCTATATCTGCGGTTGAAAGTGAATATTCTTTATTAACACATGATGTCGAAAAAGAGATTCTGCCATTAACAAAAGAATTAGGTGTAACTTTAGTTCCATTTTCACCGTTAGGCAGAGGTTTAGTAACAAATACTATTAACGTAAATGCATTGGAAGAACATGATTTCCGCAAGCATTTGCCACGTTATAACGGTAAATATTGGGAAAATAATCAAAAACTGGCTATTGAAATTGCAGAAATAGCAGAAAGCAAAAGAATAACCCCAGCCCAACTTGCCTTAGCTTGGATATTGGCACAAAGTGAAAATATAATTCCTATTCCGGGAACTAAACGGATTAAGTATTTAGAAGAAAATGCAAAAGCGGTAGATGTAAATCTATCAACGGAAGATGTTTCTAATATACAACTGCTTTTAAAAAAATATCCTAATATTGGTAACAGATATAATGAATATGATTTTCAGTTTGTAAATAAATAACTTATTAAAAAAGGAAGTTCTACCACGTTGGTAGGACTTCTTTCTATAATTCCCATAATGAATAATTTGTTGGAACAGAGATTCTTCCGATTATTATCGGAATACTCACAGCGTAAAGTTTCTGCATCCGAATTTACAGAAGCTATTGAAGAACTGGCTACCCATTTAGCCGATTTTAGTATCAACGAACAGGATTACAGCGTTTTATTACGTTATTTTTCTTTCGGCTTACATCGGCTTAAATCGTATCGTGTGCGGTTTGAGCAAGAAAAAAATACCCTATTTGCATTTGATTGATGAAGCAATAGAACTAATCAAAACAGAAGTACGCATAGTGAATTTGCATATCAAATACCCCGAACAATTCGAGCAACACGCAAATAAACTATCCCTTTCCCCTATCCATTTAGCAGACAAAACAAGCCTTATCAACATCATGGAAATAGTCAGCGGCTTATTCCTGTCAAAACGTATAATATATCAAAATGAAAAACCTGTTCACCTGACGGACTTAGGAAAAGCCTTTGAATGGCTCTTTAACATTAAATTAGGTGATTATCATCAAAAGTACATGGATGTCATCAAGCGAAAGCCAGCCAAACTAACAGAGTTCCTTAATGAACTGGCAAACCTTATCCGCAAAGAACACGAAAATAAAGGGTATAGATAATCAGGTGTTTAGCATCAATTTATACGGGGTAGCGTATGCTACCCTGTAATTTGTTTGCTTTCCTTTTCTGAACTTTGCTTCATCAATCGATTGGTAATCATTAGTGTATAATCAGAAAAATGAAGCAATATGTATGTAGATAATTACGAGTTTAAAGACTGGATGCAGAAACTTCTTGATAAATTGAAAGAAGTAGGCAAAGACGTAAAGAGTTTGCAAACCAATCCCGAAGTAATGCCGGGCGATAAACTTTTGGATAATCAGGACTTATGCCTGTTGTTCAAAGTAAGTACCCGAACGTTACAGAGATTGAGAAGCAAGAAACTGCTGCCCTTTATGATGATTAGCGGAAAAGCCTATTATCGGGCTTCCGATGTGCGTGAGTTCATAAAGAAAAGGTTTGATGTTGGTACGCTCCGAAAGTTTGAAAAAGAACACGGAACGGACAAATAAGAAAGAAACTATCCCGAAGTTGTACACGTGGTAACTTCGGGATTTTTCTTTTTTGGCAAGTTATTTCTATTCATCTGCCGATATTGTCCCCTCTCTTTGGTAGGACTGTTCAAACCGTCTGCTTAACATTACTATCATTTCATTGGTCTTTATCAGTTCCAAAGTGCATTGTTCCAGTTTGTAAAGCAAAGCAAGTGCTTTCTTTTCTGAAAAATTGGAATGAAGTTCTTTCACTACCTGATTGTAATTCTGTCCTATGCTCCTGAATTGTGAATAGAACTGTGTTAGCTGAATATAATAATCCACCTTACTTTTATCCCTTACTGCTACCTTAAACGACTTACCAAAAATACAGTTCTTAATAAAATGCGCTTTGATAGTATAACCTGACCTATCAAAAAATGACAGGAATTTGGCGTTCTCCACATCGTCCACCACTATAACTACAACATAGTGGAAGAAAAGGTAGAAGACCCGGAAACGGGCGAAAAGACCGTTTACAACTACGATACGGTACAGGTTTGGCAGAAGCCGGACTACGAAAACCTTACACGTGCGGTTATCCGTAGCGAAATAGACGAAACCGAAGAATTTTCTTTGATTAACGACTATTACGCCGCACAGTTGGGTATAGAAACGGACGAAGACCGCAAAGCGAAAGCAGTAGCGGACTATAAAGCACACCTTAGCAGGGTTATTGCTATCAAAACTATGGTAAAGAACGATTTATTAACGGAAGGTTACTAATATGTTGGAATTGATACAGCAAGAAGACTGGCACGGTTTGACGGTTTACGTGGCGGTACGTGTAGCCATTGTGCTGATTTGCTGGGTATTCTTGGCGATGGCTACTTTCATAGATATGTACTACGGGCGCAAGGCGGCGAAGGCGGCAGGGGAAGGACTGCGAAGCAGGAAATACCGCCGGACGTTCAACAAAATCGGGGACTACATACGGGTTATGGTATTCGCCCTCATGTTTGACTTTTTAGCCGGATTGTTCACGTGGTACGTCGCTCCATTTGCTACCGTTGTCTATACTATCAGCGCGGTATTGATAGAATTTATTTCCGTACGCGAGAAGCTGCAAAAAATCAAAGTAAACGCGGCGGAAGTACCGGACATAATACGGCAGATTGTGCAGGCGGCAAGCGCAAAGGACGCGGAAAAAATTGTAGAGTTGATAACGAATAAACATTCAGAAAATGGCACGGATTGAAATATTATCCCCCTTTATTTTAAGTTGGGAAGGTGGATTTACCAACCACCCGGCAGACAAAGGCGGAGCAACTAACAAAGGGGTAACTATCGCCACTTGGAAAGCCGTAGGGTACGACAAAGACGGTGACGGCGATATAGATGTGGAAGATTTGCGTTTGATAACCGAAGAAGACGCGGTTAGTCGCGTGATGAAGCCGCACTATTGGGACAGATGGAAGGCAGACCGGATAAAAAGCCAGTCCGTCGCCAACTTGGTAGTGGATTGGGTTTGGGCTTCGGGAAAGAACGGCATTACCGGGGTACAGCGAATTTTAGGGGTAAGCGTGGACGGCATAGTAGGCGAAAAGACCTTAGCCGCGATGAACGGAAGGAACGCCCGCGAACTGTTTGCAGACATAAAACGCGCCCGTATTTCCTTTATTGAAGGAATTATAAAGCGCGACCCTTCGCAGATGGTTTTCAAGAAAGGGTGGTTATCCCGGCTTAATTGTATAAACTACGGAAGCCTTACCCTTAACAAGAAGGGGAAGGACAAAGTTCTAAATTTCACAGACGTATGAGAAGATTTGTTTTAGCCATGCTTTCCCTATTCTTGCTTCTGTTGGTTTTCGGGTGCGCAAGTACCCGAAGTACCCGTAAGGGAAAGCTGGCGGCGGAAAGCCAGCTAACAGCAACTACGGAAGGAAGCCGGAGAACGGAAGACCGGACAACCACCAACACTACGGCTACTACCGGAAGCAACGAGAAGCAAAACATAGTTATAGAGTTTACAAAAGTTGAGTATTACCCGGAAGGACAAAAGCCGAACCGCTTTGCAGAACAGTTTCAAAAAGCCGACAGCGCGTTTAATGAAGACATGCGTAAGGCATTGGAAATGGCAAACGGAGAGCCAACCCGGAAAGCCAGCGAAACGGCAGAAGGGCAATCAGATACCCCCCTGCGGCATAATACGGATTTGTTCCCGGCTATTGAAGGATTGAAGAAACCGCCTAACGTAAAGTCGCTGACTACCGGACGCATCGTTATAAACGGCGATAAGCAAAAAAAGACAGAAACAAACGTTACTACCGCTACGGAAACGGAAGTTACCGAAACGCAGAAGACGACGGCGGAAGCGGAAACAAAGGAAACCGCGCAGACCGAAGAAGAAAAGTACCCGAAAACGAACCCGTTTCTTTGGGTACTTAGCGGGATAGGGTTAGCGGCGGTTCTTGCGGCGGGCTTTTACATTCGCTATAAAATTGTTAAAAATAGAAGGTAAGCCGAGAGTTCCGGCAGCAAAACAGACAAAAAACACCCGGAAAAGTGAATAACGGGTACTTTTCCGGGTGCTTTTTATAAAACTTCCTTATTATAAGTGTTATACGCGGTGCGTACGGGACTCGAACCCGTGACCCCATGCGTGACAGGCATGTATTCTAACCAACTGAACTAACGCACCATTATTTCATTCTTTCGTTGCTATCTCTCTTGATTGCGGTTGCAAAGGTAGGCATTTCTTTGATATCTGCAATAGCTATGGCGAACTTTTTTCCAAGCGTTTTGTGCTGTATTTGCTTTATATCCTCATATTGAGAAGATTGGAAAAATAAGAGAAAAGTAAATTTAACAACTGTTTAGAAATACGTTTATGCACTGTTTTATTCTTGATATGAAAACCTTTCCTGGAGAAAACGAAACATTTCGGAGCTTGTTTTAAACTTCTTGCTCGAAAAGTTCGTTGTTTTGCAATAAATCGTTATTTTTGCGGACTCAAAACGAGAATGTTGTAATTTGAAAAATGATAAAAAACATTTTAGGATGATGAAAACAGCCAAACTGTTGCTGCACTGCCCTGACAAACCAGGCATATTGGCAGAAGTAACAGACTTTATAACGGTGAATAAAGGTAATATTATCTATCTGGATCAGTATGTAGACCATGTAGAGAATATCTTTTTTATGCGTATTGAATGGGAATTGAAAGATTTTCTGGTGCCTCAGGAAAAGATTGAGGATTATTTTGCCACTTTGTATGCACAGAAATATGAGATGAATTTCCGTCTCTATTTCTCCGATACAAAACCGCGTATGGCTATCTTTGTTTCAAAGATGTCCCATTGCTTGTTCGACTTGTTGGCGCGTTACACCGCTGGTGAGTGGAATGTGGAGATACCTCTTATTATAAGCAATCATCCCGATTTGCAGCACGTGGCCGAGCGTTTCGGTATTCCTTTCCATCTTTTCCCCATTACCAAAGAGACAAAGGAGGAACAAGAGAAGAAGGAAATGGAGTTACTGGCAAAGCATAAGATAACTTTCATAGTGCTGGCGCGCTACATGCAGGTCATTTCCGAGCAAATGATAAACGCTTATCCCAATAGGATAATCAATATCCATCACTCTTTCCTTCCGGCATTTGTGGGAGCGAAGCCCTATCATGCTGCGTTTGAACGTGGAGTGAAGATTATTGGAGCTACCAGCCACTATGTTACCACAGAATTGGATGCCGGTCCCATCATAGAGCAGGATGTGGTGCGTATTACACACAAGGACACTGTGCAGGATTTGGTGAACAAGGGTAAGGACTTGGAAAAGATTGTGCTTTCTCGTGCTGTTCAGAAGCATATTGAACGCAAGGTGTTGGCATATAAGAACAAAACGGTAATATTTAATTAGTTGATAGTTGATAATTGATAGTTGATGGTGGGGAACTTGTCATTACCTTTCAATTATTACCTTTCAATGGTCAATTCTCAATTAAAAAAATGAAAGTTGCAGTTGTCAAATATAATGCAGGCAATATCCGTTCGGTGGATTATGCTTTGAAGCGTCTGGGAGTAGAGGCAGTGATTACGGCGGATGAGGCTGTGCTACGTGCTGCCGATAAGGTTATCTTTCCCGGTGTGGGAGAGGCGGAAACCACTATGGACTTTTTGCGTGCCGGTGGTATGGATAGGCTGATAAAGGAGTTACGCCAGCCGGTATTGGGCATTTGCCTGGGCATGCAGTTGATGTGCCGCCACTCTGAAGAGGGGGATGTGGATTGCCTGGGTATTTTTGATACTGATGTGAAACGTTTCATTTCGCAGAGGCACGAGGATAAAGTACCTCATATGGGATGGAATACCATTGCCCGGACGAATAGCGGACTTTTTAAAGGCTTTACTAAAGAAGAGTTTGTTTATTTCGTACATAGTTTCTATGTGCCAGTCAATGATTGTACGGCAGCCGTGACGGATTACATTCATCCGTTCAGTGCCGCTTTGCATAAAGGCAATTACTACGCCACACAGTTCCATCCGGAAAAGAGTGGAAGTGTGGGAGAGCGTATTTTGCGGAATTTCCTGGAACTGTAAATCGTCAAATCGTAAATAAAATGATAGAACTGATTCCCGCTATTGACATTATTGACGGAAAATGTGTACGCCTTTCCCAAGGCGATTATGACAGCAAGAAGGTGTACAACGAAAATCCCGTGGAAGTGGCCCTGGAGCTGGAGGCTCATGGTATCCGCAGACTTCATGTGGTCGATTTGGACGGTGCGGCTTCCCATCATGTGGTAAACTACCGTACGTTGGAACAGATAGCTGTGCGTACGTCTCTTATTATTGATTTTGGAGGTGGGGTGAAGAGTGATGAAGATTTGGTGATAGCTTTTGAGAACGGTGCGCAGATGGTGACCGGTGGCAGCATTGCTGTGAAGAATCCCGAATTGTTCTGCAAATGGCTTCAAATGTATGGTTCCGAGAAAATTATTCTTGGCGCTGATGTGAAAGAGCATAAAATAGCCGTCAATGGTTGGAAGGATGAGAGTGGCTGCGAACTGTTTCCGTTCTTGAAAGACTATGTAGAGAAGGGGGTCCGTAAGGTTATCTGTACTGATATCAGTTGTGACGGAATGCTGCAAGGACCATCGATAGCGTTGTATAAGGAGATACTGGAGCACCATCCTGAACTCTATCTGATAGCAAGTGGAGGCGTAAGCTGTGCCGATGATATACGCCATTTGGAAGTTGTCGGCATACCTGCCGTTATTTTCGGTAAGGCTCTGTACGAAGGCCGCATCACCTTCAAAGAACTGGAAAATTTTGTTAGTTGAAAGGTGAAAATTAATCACTTATAACTCATAACTTATAACTCAAACCGCCGTGTTAGCAAAAAGAATCATTTCTTGCCTCGACATTAAAGATGGGCAGACAGTGAAAGGTACCAATTTCGTGAACCTCCGCCAGGCCGGCGACCCGGTAGAACTGGCGCGTGCTTATAGTGAGCAGGGTGCCGACGAACTGGTTTTTCTCGACATCACAGCCAGTTTTGAAGGCCGTAAGACTTTCACTGAATTGGTGAAACGCATAGCTGCGAATATCAGCATTCCTTTTACTGTAGGTGGAGGCATTCATGAACTGGGTGACGTGGATAGGCTACTGAATGCAGGTGCCGATAAAATCTCCATCAATTCCTCAGCTATCCGCCGTCCCGGATTGATAGACGAGATTGCGAAGAACTTCGGTTCTCAGGTTTGTGTACTGGCAGTTGATGCCAAACAGACAGAGAAGGGATGGCGATGCTACTTGAACGGTGGTCGTGTGGAAACGGATAAGGAACTGTTTGCGTGGACAAAAGAAGCCCAGGAACGTGGTGCGGGCGAGATATTGTTCACCAGCATGAATCACGACGGTGTCAAGACCGGTTATGCCAATGAAGCGCTTTCCAGCCTTGCCGACGGATTGTCCATCCCCATCATTGCATCGGGAGGGGCAGGTGCCAAAGAACATTTTCGTGACGTCTTTTTGCAGGGAAAAGCAGATGCTGCCCTGGCAGCCAGTGTTTTTCATTTCGGAGAAATCAAAATTCCCGAATTAAAATCGTATCTTTGTGCCCAAGGAATTGCGATGAGAAGATGAAGGTGAGTTTACGATTGGACGATTTACGATTTACGATTGGGATTACTCAAGCAAATCATAAGTCTCCAGTCACTTAAAGTAATATCAATCGTAAATAGTAAATAGCTAAATCGTAAATAGAATGGATTTTGACAAGATGAACGGACTCGTTCCGGCGATTATACAAGATGCAGATACCGCTAAGGTGCTGATGCTTGGCTTCATGAACAAGGAGGCTTATGACAAGACGGTGGAAACTGGAAAGGTGACTTTCTTCAGCCGTACCAAGAACCGTCTTTGGACGAAAGGCGAGGAGAGTGGCAACTTCCTGAATGTGGTTTCCATAAAGGAAGACTGTGACCGGGATACGTTACTGGTGCAGGTACATCCCGTAGGCCCGGTTTGCCATACCGGTACAGATACTTGCTGGGGTGAGAAGAACGAACAGCCGGTTATGTTTCTAAAGCTTCTTCAGGATTTCATCTGTAAGCGTTATGATGAAATGCCCGAAGGTTCCTATACGACCAGTCTTTTCCAGTCCGGTATCAACAAAATGGCACAGAAGGTAGGCGAAGAGGCTGTGGAAACCGTCATTGAGGCTTGCAACGGTACGGACGAACGCCTGATTTATGAAGGAGCTGATTTGTTGTATCACCTCATCGTGCTGCTCACATCCAAAGGATACCGCATTGAAGACCTTGCGCGTGAATTGGAGGAACGTCACAGTGCGACGTGGAAGAAACATTAAGTAATTAAAAATTAATAATTAAAATGGGGGTGGGCGAGGCGCTGATAAGATATACGGACGTAGAGATACACCAGCAGGAGTTGTGCGTACTGAACGATGTGAATTTGGAACTTCACAAAGGGGAGTTCGTGTACCTGGTAGGTAAAGTGGGCTCCGGCAAGACGAGCCTGCTCAAGACTTTCTATGGCGAACTGGATATTGCATCGGGCGAGGCTGAAGTATTGGGGTATGACATGCTCCATATTAAGCGTAAGCACATCCCGCAGTTGCGCCGTAAGCTGGGAATCGTATTCCAGGACTTCCAGTTGCTGACAGACCGTACGGTGTACGATAACCTTGAATTTGTTCTCCGTGCTACCGGTTGGAAGAGCAAAGGGGAGATTAAGGACAAAATAGAAGAGGTGTTGAACCTGGTGGGGATGAGCAACAAAGGATATAAGCTGCCTAATGAACTGTCGGGTGGTGAGCAACAGCGCATTGTGATTGCGCGTGCAGTGCTCAACTCTCCGGAGATAATCCTTGCGGATGAGCCTACCGGAAACCTGGATTCGGAAACCGGACATGCCATTGCAGAACTTCTGCACGGCATCAGTGAAGCCGGCGCACTGGTGGTGATGACCACGCACAACCTGCAGCTGCTGCGAGAGTTTCCCGGCAAGGTGTACCGGTGCGCAGACCATCTGATGACTGATGTTACAGCAGAATACGCCCCTGCAATAACCAATGATTAGTAGTTAAGTAGTTATCTCTAACTACTGATTCTTATAAAGAACAGAAATTAACGATAAAGCTCCGCAGCTGCCTACTTGTAGCTCGTAGCTTGTAACTATAAACTAATTAATACAGGAACGAAAATGAAAGTTTTAAAGTTTGGAGGTACTTCAGTAGGTTCGGCTCAGCGAATGAAGGAAGTGGCCAAATTGATTACCGATGGTGAACGTAAGATTGTGGTTCTCTCTGCCATGTCGGGTACCACAAACACATTGGTTGAGATTTCGGACTATCTGTACAAGAAGAATCCGGAAGGTGCCAACGAGATTATCAACAAGCTGGAAAGTAAATATCGCCAGCACATTGATGAACTCTTTGCTACTCCGGAGTATAAACAGAAAGGCCTGGAACTCATCAAATCACATTTTGACTATATCCGTTCTTATACCAAAGACCTCTTCACTCTGTTTGAGGAGAAAGTGGTGTTGGCTCAGGGCGAGTTGATTTCCACCGCCATGATGAACTACTATCTGCAGGAATGCGGCGTGAAGTCTGTGTTGCTTCCGGCTTTAGAATACATGCGTACGGACAAGAATGCCGAGCCCGATCCGGTCTATATCAAGGACAAGCTCCAGGTTCAGCTGGAACTGCATCCGGATGCTGAGATTTATATCACTCAGGGGTACATCTGCCGCAACGCCTACGGCGAGATAGACAATCTGCAGCGTGGCGGAAGCGACTATACGGCTTCGCTGATTGGTGCTGCCATCAACGCTTCCGAAATCCAGATTTGGACGGATATCGACGGCATGCACAACAACGACCCCCGTATTGTGGACAAGACTGCGCCGGTGCGTCATCTGCATTTCGAAGAGGCCGCCGAGCTGGCATACTTCGGTGCCAAGATTCTGCACCCTACCTGCATCCAGCCTGCCAAGTATGCCAATATCCCCGTCCGTCTGCTCAATACGATGGACCCCACTGCTCCGGGTACGCTGATTTCCAATGATACGGAGAAGGGTAAGATTAAGGCGGTGGCTGCCAAGGACAACATTACGGCCATCAAGATAAAATCCAGCCGCATGTTGCTTGCTCACGGATTCTTGCGTAAGGTTTTCGAGATATTCGAGAGCTACCAGACTTCCATCGATATGATTTGTACTTCAGAAGTGGGTGTGTCCGTATCTATCGATAATGTGAAGCATCTCAATGAAATTCTGGATGACTTGAAGAAGTATGGCACAGTGACGGTGGACAAGGACATGTGCATCATCTGCGTGGTGGGCGACCTCGAATGGGAAAACGTCGGTTTCGAAGCCAAGGCATTGGATGCCATGCGCGACATACCGGTACGTATGATTTCTTTCGGTGGTAGCAACTATAATATTTCTTTCCTCATCCGCGAGTGCGACAAGAAGGCAGCGTTGCAGTCACTCAGTGATGCGCTGTTCAATGAGGAATAACTCTTGATATTTTTCAGACGCAGATTACACAGATGACGCAGATTCTTTTTGCTTCCTATTTGTGTAATCTGCGTCATCTGCGTCTGAAAAATTATTTGTAGACACCTCTTTCATCTTCCTTTTTTTAAACTAAACAAAGATTACGATTATTATATGAAAGGAACATTCCCTATCCATAAATTCCGCGAATTGCGTACTCCCTTCTATTACTACGACACAAAGGTCTTGCGCGACACACTTTCGTGCATCCGTACGGAAGCTGCCCGATATGGCAACTATTCGGTGCATTATGCTGTGAAGGCCAATGCCAATCCCAAGGTGCTTGCCATTATCCGCGAGAACGGCTTGGGTGCCGACTGTGTAAGTGGCGGTGAAATCCGTGCAGCCATCAAGGCAGGTTTTCCCACTGGCAAGATTGTTTTTGCAGGGGTGGGCAAGGCTGATTGGGAAATCAATCTGGGGCTGGATTATGACATTTTCTGCTTTAATGTGGAGTCTGTCCCCGAGCTGGAGATTATCAACGAGCTGGCTGCCGCTAAAGGTAAGGTGGCCAATGTGGCTTTCCGTATCAATCCCAATGTAGGTGCCCATACCCATGCCAATATTACCACTGGGCTGGCCGAAAACAAGTTTGGTATCAGCATGCAGGATATGGACCATGTGATAGACATTGCGCAGAATATGAAGAACCTGAGATTCATCGGACTGCATTTCCACATCGGTTCCCAAATATTGGATATGGGCGATTTCGTGGCTTTGTGTAACCGCGTCAACGAATTGCAGGATAAGCTGGAAGCTCGCCATATCCGCATCGAGCACGTCAATGTGGGGGGCGGACTCGGCATTGACTACGGTCACCCCAACCGTCAGCCGATACCCGACTTCAAAAGCTACTTCGAGACTTACAACAGCCATCTGAAACTCCGTCCCCACCAGACGCTCCACTTCGAGCTGGGACGTGCGGTAGTGGGACAATGCGGTTCATTGATTTCGCAGGTGCTTTATGTGAAGCAGGGCACCAACAAGCAGTTTGCCATTCTGGATGCCGGCATGACGGATTTGATTCGTCCGGCACTCTACCAAGCGTTCCATAAGATAGAGAATATCACTTCGGATGCGCCGGTTCAGGCTTATGATGTCGTAGGGCCCATCTGCGAGTCTTCTGATGTATTCGGTAAGGCTATTGATTTGAATGGGGTGAAGCGTGGCGACCTTATCGCCCTCCGTTCGGCAGGGGCTTATGGCGAAATTATGGCTTCGGGCTATAACTGCCGTGAGCTGCCTCAAGGATATACGTCGGACGAGCTGGTATAGAGAGGCTGGAGATGCGTTGCATGAATGGCGAAGCATTTATTATACCAAGGCTTCTGTTTTTATATAAAAAATGTTATTGCGTGAACAACTTTTAAGGTTTCTTGTTACTTTTGTAATGATTTCAATTTAAATAAATACGATTATGATTACAGAAAAATTACAGAATGCAATTAATGAGCAGATTACGGCTGAGATGTGGTCTTCCAACCTTTATCTGGCAATGTCTTTCTATATGGAGAAAGAAGGTTATAACGGCATGGCTTCCTGGTTGAAGAAGCAGGCTTCTGAAGAAAAAGCTCATGCTTGTGAAATGGCTTCTTATATCATCAAGCGTGGCGGTAAGGCCAAACTGGACAAGATTGATGTTGTTCCCAATGACTTCGGTACTCCACTGGAAGTGTTCGAGCAGGTAGCCCAGCACGAACGCCGTGTTTCCAAAATGATTGATGAATTGGTAGATGTTGCCTCTGCCGAAAAAGATAAGGCTACACAAGACTTCCTTTGGGGATTCGTGCGCGAGCAGGTAGAAGAAGAAGCTACTGCCGACGGCATTGTAGATATGATAAAGAAAGCCGGTGATGCCGGAATCTTCTTCGTTGACTCAAAACTGGGAGAACGTAGATAAGAGAGAAACTAAAAAAAATCCCGCGGCTAATTTTAGTCGCGGGATTTTTTTTAGTTATGAGTTATAAGTTGTGAGTTATTTGTTGATGAAGGGCTTATATCCGCAAGGGAAAGCACAAGCAAATAACTTATAACTCATCACTCATTTCAGCACTCCCAGCTCTTTCCCCACCTTAATAAATGCAGCGATACATTTGTCCAGATGCTCCTTTTCGTGTCCGGCAGAGATTTGTACGCGGATGCGTGCCTGGTCTTTGGGCACTACGGGGTAGTAGAAGCCGGTGACGTAGATGCCTTCTTCCTGCATGCGGGTGGCATAAATCTGGGAGAGTTTGGCATCATACAGCATGACGGCGCAGATGGCGCTTTGTGTCGGCTTGATGTCGAAACCGGCGGCGGTCATCTTGTCGCGGAAGTAGTTCACGTTTTCCAGCAGTTTGTCATGCAGGGCATTGCTCTCTTTGAGCATCTTGAATACCTCGAGGCTGGCGCCGATGATGCCCGGAGCCAATGAGTTGGAGAAGAGGTACGGACGGCTGCGTTGGCGCAGCAGGTCGATGATTTCCTTGCGTCCGGTAGTGAATCCTCCCAAAGCGCCGCCAAAGGCTTTGCCCAAGGTTCCGGTATAGATGTCCACGCGTCCGTAGGTGCCGTATTGTTCGCTTACGCCGTGTCCCGTAGGGCCTACCACGCCGGCGGAGTGTGATTCGTCCACCATGACCAGCGCGTCGTATTTCTCGGCAAGGTCGCAAATCCGGTCCATCGGGGCAACGTTGCCGTCCATGGAAAATACCCCGTCTGTAACCACGATACGGAAACGCTGTGCCTGGGCTTCCTGCAGGCATCTTTCCAGGTCGGCCATGTCGGCATTGGCGTAGCGATAGCGTTTGGCTTTGCAGAGGCGTACGCCGTCAATGATGGAAGCATGGTTCAGGGAGTCCGAGATGATGGCGTCTTCCTCGGTGAAGAGGGGCTCGAACACACCGCCATTGGCGTCGAAACAAGCGGCGTAGAGAATGGTGTCTTCAGTCTTGAAGTAGTCGGAGATGGCTGCTTCCAGCTCCTTGTGGATGTCCTGTGTTCCGCAGATGAAGCGTACGGACGACATGCCGTATCCGCGGCGTTCCATAATCTGCTGGGCGGCGGCAATCAGCCGCGGGTGGTTGGACAGTCCCAGGTAATTGTTGGCACAGAAGTTCAGCACCTCTTTGCCTTTTACGCTGATGGCAGCTTGTTGTGCACTCTCAATCAGTCGCTCTTCCTTGTAGAGTCCGGCTTCTTTTATTTCAGCAAGTGTCTTGCTGAGATGGTCTTTCATTTTACCGTACATAGCATTTTATTTTTTAGGTAATACGTTGTCATTACATTTCCCACAAAGAACATCATTTTTCTTGGAATAAACAATATCAATATGGCAGAAATATGAAAAAAAAGTATGTATATTTGCACCATATATAATAACGAAACCTTATAAATAACTCGTATGAAGAATATTTTGGTAATTGGAGCTACCGGACAGATTGGGTCGGAACTCACGCTGGAGTTGCGCAAACGTTATGGCGATGACCATGTTGTGGCAGGATACATTCCGAGTGCTATGCCCAAGGGAGAATTGAAAGCATCCGGCCCTTCGGCCATTGCCGACGTGACAGACCGTCAGTCCATCGAGGTGGTGGCACGTCAGTTCAAGATTGATACTATCTACAACCTGGCTGCCTTGCTCTCGGTAGTTGCCGAAAGCCGTCCGGCCATGGCTTGGAAAATCGGTATCGACGGGTTGTGGAATGTACTGGAAGTGGCACGTGAGTACAATTGTGCCGTGTTTACTCCGAGTTCCATCGGTTCGTTCGGCGAAGCTACGCCTCATGTGAAGACACCGCAGGACACTATCCAGCGTCCGCGTACCATGTATGGGGTGACAAAAGTGACGACTGAATTGTTGAGTGACTATTACTATACAAAATATGGTGTGGATACACGCTCGGTACGTTTTCCGGGAATCATTTCGAACGTGACCCCTCCGGGTGGCGGCACTACGGACTATGCGGTGGATATTTTCTACTCTGCCGTGAAGGGAGAAAAATTCGTATGTCCGGTGAAGGCCGGCACGTATATGGATATGATGTATATGCCCGACGCACTGAACGCGGCCATCTCGCTGATGGAAGCGGCACCGGCAAGGCTGAAGCACCGCAACGCTTTCAACATCGCCTCCATGAGTTTTGACCCGGAACAGATTTATCAGGAAATTAAGAAGCATATGCCTGATTTTGAGATGGCATACGAGATTGATCCGCTGAAGCAGGCCATTGCCGACAGCTGGCCCGACTCTCTGGATGACTCTTGTGCACGCGAGGAATGGGACTGGATGCCGCAGTACGACCTGGAGTCCATGACCGTAGACATGCTTGAGAAATTAAGAGCTAAATTAAACAAGTGACCGTAAGCGGTCCGTAAAGAATGAAAAAACTTTTATTGGGATTTTTGTTGTTCACCTTTTTGATTTCGTGCGGAAACAAAAAGGCGAAAATGGATCCCTTTGCTACCATTACGGAAATGGTGGATTCGGCCGGTCACAAGGCCGATACGCTGCTGGAAGCAGAAGTGAAGGAAGAACCGAAGCCGATGGAGGCAGACGAGCTGTTTGATGATTTTATCTTCAATTATGCTTCGGATGATGCCCTGCAAAGGCAGAGGACGGTATTCCCTTTGCCCTATTACAATCGTGACACGCCGTCAAAGATAGAGGAAGAGTTTTGGAAGCATGATTATCTGTTTACCAAGCAGAACTATTACACCTTGCTTTTTGATAAGGAAGAGGATATGGACATGGTGGGCGATACTACGCTGACATCGGTGCAAGTGGAGTGGATTTTCTTGAAAACGCGTATGGTGAAGCGTTATTATTTTGAACGGAAGCGGGGAATGTGGATGCTCGAGGCCATTAACCTGCGCGAGATGGAGAAAGGTGAAAATGAGGACTTCGTGGAATTCTATACCCGTTTTGTGACGGACAGTGTCTATCAGAGCAAGCATATCAGGCATCCGCTACAATTCATCACCATAGACCCTGATGACGAGTTTTCTATTCTGGAAACTACTTTGGATGTGGACCAGTGGTATGCCTTTCGTCCGGTAATGCCTACCGACAGATTGTCTAATATCAATTACGGACAGAAGAATGAGGACTTGTCGGATACCAAAATACTGAAGGTAAATGGTATAGGCAACGGATACTCCAATATCTTCTATTTCCGCAAACGCAGTAAAGGATGGGAGCTGTACAAATATGAAGACACGAGCATTTAAATAAAGGAGGAAAGGTTTGAAGAAGATACCCAATACATTTGGAATTGATGTTACTGCTGCAAGATTTCTGGAATACGGTTCGGAGGATGAACTGCGGGAGCTGATTGCAGCAGGACAGGTCGTTGCGCCCTGGCTGCATATCGGTGGAGGGAGCAACCTGCTCTTTATTAAGGATTATGAAGGCACGGTGCTGCATTCACGTATCGGTGGCCTGGAGGTGACGTCAGAGGATGAGGAGCACGTGTCGGTGCGTGTGGGCGCCGGTGTGGTATGGGACGATTTTGTGGCCTACTGTGTGGAGCGGCATTGGTATGGTGCCGAGAACCTTTCGCTGATACCGGGTGAGGTGGGGGCGAGCGCAGTACAGAATATCGGTGCCTATGGTGTGGAAGTAAAGGACCTGATAACATCCGTGGAAACCATAAACATGGCAAGGGAGAAGCGTATCTACGGGGTGGACGAATGCGGCTACTCCTACAGAAAGAGCTTGTTTAAGCAACCGGAGATGAAGACCGTGTTTGTGACTTACGTGAACTTCTGCCTGGGTAAACGGGAACATTATACATTGGATTACGGTACTATCCGGCAGGAGCTGGAGAAATATCCGGTGCTGAATCTGGAAATTTTGCGCCGCGTGATTATAGACATCCGTCAAAGCAAGTTGCCCGACCCGAAGGTGCTGGGCAATGCGGGTAGTTTTTTTATGAACCCCATCGTGCCGCGTCGGCAGTTCGAGTCTTTGCAACGGGAATATCCGGACATGCCCCACTATGATGTGGATGCCGGTCGGGTAAAGATACCGGCTGCCTGGATGATAGACCGGTGTGGCTGGAAAGGCAAGGCGCTGGGGCCTGCTGCGGTGCACGGCCGGCAGGCGTTGGTACTGGTGAACTCGGGTGGTGCCACGGGAGCGGATATTGTCGCTCTTTCGGATGCCGTGCGGGCTTCTGTCCGCGAGAAATTCGGCATTGACATTCACCCGGAAGTTTGTTTGATAAAATAGTAAGAGAGTTTTGACGCACCCAAACATCGTTGTATATAACCTGATTTTAGAAATTTATTTGATTTAGTCAATGGGAAAACTCAGAATATTAGGAAGCGGAACTTCGACCGGTGTGCCTGAGATAGGCTGTACTTGTCCGGTCTGCACTTCTACTGACCCGCGGGACAACCGCTTGCGTGCGTCATCCCTGCTGCATACGGATGATGCGGTGATATTGATAGATTGTGGTCCTGACTTCAGGGAACAGATGCTGCGCGCCTCTTCTTTTGAGAAGATAGACGGCGTACTGGTGACACACGAACACTATGACCATGTGGGCGGTCTGGATGATTTGCGCCCGTTCGGCCGTTTTGCCGATATCCCTATCTATTCCGATGCCTACACTGCTGCCCATCTGAGGGTAAGGATGCCTTACTGTTTTGTTGATAAAGTATATCCGGGAGTTCCGCGTATCTATCTGCAGGAAGTGGAGGCGGGGCAAGCGTTCTACATCAATCGGACGGAGGTGCTGCCTTTACGGGTGATGCACGGCAGGCTTCCCATCCTGGGCTACCGCATTGGCGGCCGGCTGGGATATATCACGGATATGTACACAATGCCTGAGGAATCTTATGAACAATTGAAGGGCTTGGACGTTTTGGTAATGAATGCTTTACGGCCAAAGCCGCATCCTACGCACCAGAGTATTTCGGAGGCGTTGGAGGCTGCCGGACGTATTGGTGCCAAAGAGACCTATTTCATCCATATGAGCCATCATGCAGGGCTTCATGCCGACATCGAAAAGCAGCTGCCACCCCATGTACACTTTGCCTACGATGGACTTGAAATAGATTTCTAAACTTTTTGAAACATTTGTTTTGTTTTATTAGTAGAAAATGCTATTTTTGCCAAAAGTTGATGAATAAATGCCATGAAACTCCGACTCCTCATACAGATAGCTGTCGTTGTGTCCATAGTGCTGCTATGTACCGGTTTTGGTGTGTATTCCTTCCTGCGGTTGAATTCGGTGGAGAACCGGCAGGATTTCAATCTTTATACTTTGGTGCCGCAAGATGCCACAGCCATACTCGAAACCGACCGTATGGCAGACCTCGTGGAGGATATCAATGAACTGAATTGCAGCAAAGACAATCATTTTCTATACGTATCGGAGCTTTTTGTTTACTTGAAGAAGTATTTGTATACTTTGGTGGAGGATACTCCGCATGGACTGAGTAAACAGATGAACAAGATGCTGATTAGCTTTCACGAGCCGGATACACCGATGAACCAAGTATTGTATTGCAGTTTGGGTTCGGGTGATTATGAGTTGGTGGAGTCTTTTGTGGAGAAGTACTGCTCCAGTTCGTTTCCTTCCAAGTATTTCGATTACAAGGGAGAGGAGATACGTATCTATCCCATGGCAGACGGTCGTTTCCTGGCTGCCTACTTCACTCCCGATTTTCTGGTTGTAAGTTTCCAGAAGCGTTTGATAGAACATGTGATTGATGCGCGGCGCAGCAAAAAGTCCCTGATGAACCTCCCTTCTTTCCGCACTATGTACGCGGGCAAGCAGAGTAACGTGGCTGCCACGGTCTATGTGCGTATGAAAGGAGTGGATATGGGGAAGCCTACGGATGGTATCCGTTCGCAGACGCAGCTGGGCAGTTGGGCGGAGTTTGACATGAAGTTCAATGAAGATGCCATTTATTGCTCCGGCATCAGCCATGGGTCGGATTCCACACAGACGTTTATCAATGCCTTGCGGGTGCAGCAGCCGGTAGAGGACGGATTTTCCGGGGCTCTGCTTCCGTCTTCCACTTTTTTTTACGATCGCTGGGCAATGTCTGACAGAAATTCCTGGTTTGGCTTTACTGCCAGTCAGGAGTATGCCAAGGCCACCTATTCAGACTATATCAAGCAGCGCGACGAGGAGTGGATTGCTTACTTGAATGAGCATGCGGGCGAGAGCGTGATGTCTTGCTTGTTCCAGTCTAAAGACACGTTGGACAAGCTGCCTTGCGCCGTGATGTGTATCCCTCTCAAGGATGAACTGGCAGCGGAACGCCGCTTGCAGTCTCTGCTTTACAGTACCCCCAAGGAAGAGGATGCTCCGCTTATGCCGAAGGTGGTTTCAAATAATTCGTTGTATCCCAAAGCAAGGAAGTTCCCTAAATATGTGTTGCCCCGTAACACGCTGCTCACCCAGCTGACGGGCATCACGGAGTCTGCCCTTTATACCTTTGCCTGTTTCTATCGGGGTAGTCTGTTGCTGGCTCCCGATGCACTGAGCCTTTCGGCCTATATTGAGGCGGTGGAGAGTGGAGATGTGTTAGACGGAACACCGGTGTACGAAGAGGGTATAGGCAGTCTTTCACCCATATATAATTTTGTGATGATGGTGGATATGGAGATGATGCTGAGCCAGCCTGAAACGTATGTGCGTCTGATACCGAACTTCTTCTTCCGTCAATCCAACTTCTTCCGTCATTTCATGCTTGCAGTACAATTCACTTGTACAGAAGGGGTGGTTTATCCGAATATCGTATTGCTTTATAAAGGGTGATTAATCGGTCATTCTGTAGAGTGCTGAGGGAAAATAAGCACGAGGAAAGTCAAAATACACACTCACCACAGATTGCACAGATTAAAACAGCTAAAAAATCTTGATTATCAAAATTCTAGAATGAACTGTGTTAATCTGTGCAATCTGTGGTGAATTATAACATATTCTTAGAACGGCAGGTCATCCTTTGCATCCCCTGCGAGGAATTCCGGTGCGGCAGTGGGAGCCGGCGGTGGAACGGGAGCGCCCGGAGCGGGTGCGGCAGTGCTTACGCGTTCTACCTTCCATGCGCGAATACTGTTGAACCAACGGTCTTGCCATTGGCGTGCGTCTACATCAAAAGATACTGTCAGCTCTTCGCCCATCTGAATATTGAACTGTTCGATTTTGTCCGCTCCAAATACGTCAAAACACATTTTGCGCGGATATTGGCCATGGTCTTCAATCACATATTCTTGTGATTTCCATTCGTTACCTGACTTGGAAACTCCGCCTCTGGGCTGGAGTATAGCGATGATTTTTCCTGTAAATTCCATTGTTTTCTTTTTAAATGATGCGGCGAAGTTACAATTTTTTAGGAATATGAGACGAATATTCGGCTGTTTTTTCTTGCTATTTCTTTGTCGTAGGGAATTCTTTTTTTAACTTTGTCCGTCAGTTTGAAAAAGATAAAAACGGTTTCTAAGACGTTAGCAAAATAAAAAACTTAAATATACAGAAGATATGAAATTTATCGTTTCGAGTACTGCGCTCTCCAGTCATTTGCAGGCTATCAGCCGTGTGATTAATTCGAAGAATGCGTTGCCTATTTTGGATTGTTTCCTCTTTGAACTGCAAGACGGAACCTTGTCTGCAACTGTTTCCGACAGTGAAACGACGATGGTCACTACGGTCGAAGTGAATGAAAGTGATATGGACGGCCGTTTTGCCGTCACAGCCAAAACCCTTTTGGACGCTTTGAAGGAAATTCCCGAACAACCGTTGACTTTTGAAATCAATACGGATTCCCTTGAAATCACGGTACAGTATCAGAACGGTAAATACAGCCTGATGGGGCAGAATGCGGACGAGTTCCCGCAGTCTGCCATGTTGGGTGACAATGCCGTACGTGTGGAAATGGATGCACAAGTGTTGCTGGGTGGTATCAACCGTGCCGTGTTTGCTACGGCTGATGACGAGCTTCGTCCCGTGATGAACGGTATCTATTTCGATATCACAACGGAGGACATCACGATGGTGGCATCAGACGGTCATAAGCTGGTGCGCTGCAAGACACTGGCCGCCAAAGGTAACGAACGTGCCGCCTTTATCCTGCCCAAGAAGCCGGCTTCGCTGATGAAGAATCTGCTGCCGAAAGAACAAGGCATGGTGACTATCGAGTTCGACGAACGCAACGCTGTGTTCACACTGGAAAGCTACCGCATGGTGTGCCGTCTTATCGAAGGACGCTATCCCAACTACAACTCTGTGATTCCGCAGAACAACCCTTATAAAGTGACGGTAGACCGCCTGCAACTGCTCGGTGCTTTGCGCCGCGTGTCCATCTTCTCCTCGCAGGCAAGCAGCCTTATCAAGCTCCGTATGCAGGAGAATCTGATTGTCATCTCCGCACAGGACATCGACTTCTCTACATCGGCCGAAGAAACACTGGTTTGCCAATATGCGGGCAATCCGATGAGCATCGGTTTCAAGTCCACTTTCTTGATTGACATTCTGAATAACATTTCTGCCGATGAAATCGTTATCGAACTGGCAGATCCTTCACGTGCAGGTGTCATTATTCCGGTAGAGCAGGAAGAGAACGAAGACTTGCTGATGCTGCTGATGCCGATGATGCTGAATGACTGATGAATATTAGCAATCGGATTATGAGCTACGAGCTACAAGTGGCTGCGCAATTATGCCGCACGGTACTTGTAGCTCGTGGCTTGTAAGTTAAACTTATAATTTATAGCTCATAGCCAGAGCTTATAAAACGAAAAAACAATGAAATTGAATCTGAAAAATCCGATAGTCTTTTTTGATTTGGAGACTACGGGTACCAATATCAACTCAGACCGAATTGTCGAAATCTGTTACCTCAAGGTATATCCCAACGGGAATGAGGAGTCCAAAACCATGCGTATCAACCCCGAAATGCCCATTCCTGCCGAAGCATCTGCCGTTCATGGCATCTACGATGCCGATATAGCCGACTGCCCCACATTCAAGGAAGTGGCGCGCAACATTGCCAATGACATTGAAGGATGCGACTTGGCGGGCTTCAACTCCAACCGTTTTGATATCCCCGTCCTGGCGGAAGAGTTCCTTCGTGCCGGTGTGGACATTGACATGAGCCGCCGCAAGTTTGTGGACGTGCAGGTCATTTTCCACAAGATGGAGCAACGCACGCTGTCTGCTGCCTATAAATTCTATTGCGGCAAGAATTTGGAAGACGCCCATACGGCAGAGGCTGATACACGTGCCACCTACGAAGTGCTGATGTCGCAGTTGGACCGCTATCCGGAGTTGCAGAATGACGTGGCTTTCCTTGCCGACTATTCCAGCTTCAACAAGAATGTGGACTTTGCCGGTCGTATGGTCTACGATGACAAAGGTGTGGAAGTATTCAACTTCGGCAAGTACAAGGGCATGTCGGTATCCGATGTCCTGAAGCGCGATCCCGGCTATTACAGCTGGATTCTGAACAGTGATTTTACCCTGAATACCAAAGCCACGCTGACCAAGATACGTCTGCGTGAAATGACTCAGAAATAAATGGCAAATATACTGAAAGGGAAGAAAATAGTATTGGGCATTACGGGCAGCATTGCCGCCTATAAAGCATGCTATATTATTCGCGGACTGATTAAGCGTGGTGCAGAGGTGCAGGTGGTCATTACGCCTGCCGGAAAAGAATTTATTACCCCTATCACGCTCTCTGCCTTGACCAGCAAACCGGTTATCAGTGAGTTCTTTGCCCAACGCGATGGCACCTGGAACAGCCATGTGGACCTCGGTCTGTGGGCAGATGCCATGCTGATAGCCCCGGCTACGGCTTCCACCATCGGCAAGATGGCGAATGGCGTGGCAGACAATATGCTGATTACCACCTATCTCTCCGCCAAAGCTCCGGTGTTTGTGGCGCCTGCCATGGACCTGGACATGTATGCCCATCCTTCCACCCAAAAGAATCTGGATACACTCCGCTCTTATGGAAACCACATCATAGAACCTGCTACGGGAGAACTCGCCAGCCATCTGGTGGGGAAAGGCCGTATGGAGGAGCCGGAGAATATCATCCGCCACCTGGAAATGTACTTTGCTGCCAAAGAGGGCGACCTGGTGGGCAAGACAGTGATGATAACCGCAGGACCTACTTATGAGAAGATAGACCCGGTGCGCTTCATCGGCAACTATTCTTCCGGCAAGATGGGACTTGCCCTGGCAGATGAATGTACCGCCAGAGGGGCCAAGGTGATACTGATTGCCGGTCCGGTGCAGCAAGGCACTTACTTCCCGATGCACCAGTACCATGCGGTAGAGTCGGCGCAGGAGATGTTCGAGGCTGCATCCGCCGCCTTTGTCCATGCCGATGCCGCCATCTTGACGGCTGCCGTGGCAGACTACACCCCCGAACAAGTGGCGGATGAGAAAATCAAGCGCGAAAAGACCGGGGAGATGAGTTTGAACTTGAAACCTACCCGCGACATAGCCGCTTTCTTAGGCAATCTGAAGAACGATGCGGAGCACTGTCAACGCCTCCTCATAGGCTTTGCCCTTGAGACTCATAACGAGCAGATGAATGCGGAAGACAAGCTCAACCGCAAGAATCTGGACTTCATCGTGCTGAACTCCCTGAACGACAAGGGAGCCGGTTTTCGTTGCGATACCAATAAAATCAGTATCATAGACCACCAGGGAAAGACGGACTACCCCTTGAAGTCCAAAGCCGAAGTGGCTGCCGACATCGTAGACCGTCTGGTGAAAGATTTAAATAGTAAATAGTAAATCGTCAAATCGTCAATATCCTTATGTTGCGTTCGCTTTACATACAGAATTATGCGCTTATTGAAAAGCTCGATATCAGCTTCAGCAGCGGTTTCTCGGTGATAACGGGTGAGACCGGTGCTGGAAAATCCATTATTCTGGGTGCCATCGGTCTGCTGCTGGGACAGCGTGCCGATGTGAAAGCCATTCGTGTAGGAGCTTCGAAGTGCATTATTGAGGCCCGTTTTGATATTTCCGCTTACGGTATGCAGCCTTTCTTTGAGGAGAATGAGTTGGAGTACGAGGAAGAATGCCTCCTGCGCCGCGAGGTGTCCGCTTCGGGCAAGAGCCGGGCATTCATCAATGACACGCCTGCTTCATTGGCTCAGATGAAGGAGCTGGGAGAACAGCTGATTGACGTGCATTCCCAGCATCAGAACCTATTGCTGAACAAGGAAGGATTTCAGTTGAATGTACTGGACATCTTGTCGCATAACGAAGAGGCCTTGTCTGCTTACCAGCATATCTTCGGAGCATGGAAGCAGGCACAGCAGGATTTGGAGGCCCTTGTTGCCCGTGCCAATCAGGATAAGTCGGACGAAGACTATATCCGTTTCCAACTGGAACAGTTGGAAGAGGCACACTTGTCTGCCGGTGAGCAGGAGGAGCTGGAGCAAGAGGCAGATACGCTGAGCCATGCGGAAGAGATAAAGGCCGGACTCTATCGGGTAGGGCAGACGCTCTACTCGGACGAAGGAGGCTTGTTGTCCGGGCTGAAGGAATGCCTGAATACGATGCTCGGCCTGCAGAGGGTTTATCCGGTTGCCGGGGAACTTGCCGAACGCATGGAAAGCACTTATATCGAGTTGAAGGATATTTCGCAGGAAGTGTCGGGTAAGGAGGATGAAATAGAGTTCAACCCCGAACGTCTGGATGAAGTGAACGAACGTCTGAACTTGATTTATACGCTCCAACAGAAGCACCGCGTTTCCACTGTCGGTGAACTTCTGGCGCTGACGGATGAATACGCCGCCAAACTCTCCGCCATCACTTCGTCCGACGAGCACATCGAGGAACTGAAAGCGCGTTGCGACGCTTTATATAATAAGGTGAAAAAGCAGGCTGCCGTCCTCACCAAGGCGCGTACTGCCGCTGCCCGTGAAGTGGAGAAGCAGATGGCTGCGCGGCTGGTTCCGTTGGGCATGCCCAATGTCCGTTTCCAGGTAGAGATAGGTGCCCGCAAAGAGCCGGGCATACACGGGGCGGATACTGTGAACTTCTTGTTTTCCGCGAATAAGAACGGGGCATTGCAAAGCGTCTCCTCCGTAGCTTCGGGTGGTGAAATAGCCCGCGTCATGCTCTCCATCAAAGCAATGATAGCCGGTGCCGTCAAGCTTCCTACCATTGTATTCGACGAAATAGATACCGGAGTCTCCGGCGAGATAGCCGACCGCATGGCGGATATCATGCAGGAGATGGGCGAGCAGGACCGCCAGGTAATCAGTATCACCCATCTGCCCCAGATTGCTGCCCGCGGACGCGCCCATTATAAGGTGTACAAGCAGGACAACGAGACGGAAACAAACAGTCACATCCGTCGTCTGACCGACGATGAACGTGTGGAAGAAATAGCCCATATGCTGAGTGGTGTTAAGCTGACCGAAGCCGCACTGAACAATGCCAGAGCATTGCTGGAAGTATCAAATAGTAAATAGTAAATCGTCAAATAGTAAATACCCATATATGGTTGATAACAGTGAAATGATTTTCGGCGTTCGTGCCGTGATAGAAGCCATTCAGGCAGGAAAAGAGATAGACAAGATATTGGTAAAGAAGGACATTCAGAGTGATTTGTCAAAAGAGCTGTTCGCTGTCTTGAAAGGGACTTTGATACCGGTACAGCGCGTTCCGGTGGAACGCATCAACCGCGTGACGCGGAAGAATCACCAGGGAGTGATTGCCTTCATCTCTTCAGTCACTTACCAGAAGACGGAGGACTTGGTACCTTTCCTTTTCGAGCAGGGCAAGAATCCTCTGTTTGTGATGCTTGACGGCATCACGGATGTCCGCAATTTCGGCGCCATTGCCCGTACTTGCGAGTGTGCGGCGGTAGATGCCGTGATTATCCCTGCACGGAACAGTGTATCTGTCAACGCAGATGCCATGAAAACCTCGGCAGGAGCCTTGCACACTTTGCCCGTTTGCCGCGAACACAGCCTGAAAGAGACCCTGCAATTCCTCAAGAATAGTGGTTTCCATATCGTGGCAGCCACGGAGAAAGGCGATTACGACTATACCAAAGCCGACTATACCGGTCCGATGTGCATCATTATGGGTGCCGAAGACAAGGGGGTGTCCTATGACAACCTGGCGTTGTGTGACGAGTGGGTGAAGATTCCCATGTTGGGAACCATCGAGTCCCTCAATGTTTCCGTTGCAGCCGGCATTTTGATTTATGAAGCGGTAAAACAAAGAACCAACTAAGATATGAAAAAGAAATTGCTGTTGATGCTCACTCTCTGTTTATTGGCTCAGTGGAGTGTGGCACAAGCCCCGAAGTGGGTAGACAAAGCCAAACGTGCCGTTTTTTCGGTGGTGACCTACGACCAGAACGATAAGATACTGAATACTGGAAACGGCTTTTTTGTCACTGAAGATGGCGTTGCGCTTTCTGACTACACCTTGTTCAAAGGTGCCCAGCGCGCCGTTGTGATGAGCTCGGACGGGACACAGATGCCGGTGGAGGCCATTATGGGGGCCGATGACATGTACGATGTTGTCAAGTTCCGTGTCGGCATACCCGGAAAGAAAGTCACGGCACTCACTTTGGCTGCTGTGGCTCCGGCTGCCGGTGCGGATGTATATCTGCTGCCTTATTCCACCCAAAAGGACCGTTCCTTCACTGCCGGGAAAGTAAAGGAAGCTGATAAGATTTCCGGCAACTATTCCTATTATACGCTCGATATGCGTCTGAAGGACAAGATGGTGAGTTGTCCGCTGATGACTGTGGACGGGCAGGTCTTCGGCCTTGCGCAGAAGTCCTCCGGACAAGACACGGCTACCATCTGCTATGCCATTGATGCCAATTTCGCCATGTCGCAGAATATCTCCGCATTGTCTTATGGAGATATGTCATTGAAGGGCATCGGTATCAAGAAGGCATTGCCCGATACCGAAGAGCAGGCTTTGGTGTTCCTCTACATGGCTTCTTCCCAACTGTCTCCGGAGAAGTATATGGAGACTCTGAACGATTTCATTGCACAATATCCTGCCAGTGCCGACGGTTATCTGCGCCGCGCTTCCCAGCATCTGTTCATGTCCCGTGAAGATGCTTCCATGGATAAGGTCGCCGCAGATATGGATAAGGCTTTGGAGGTTGCGGCAAAGAAAGATGATGTGTATTACAACCGGGCCAAGATAATCTATAATTATGCATTGGGCAAGCCCGAGAAAGTTTATAAGGATTGGTCGCTCGACAAGGCTCTGGACGAGGTACGGAAAGCGATAGCCATTGACGAGCTTCCGGTTTATGTCCAGTTGGAGGGTGACATCCTGTTTGCCAAGCAGGACTATCCGTCGGCATTTACCAGCTATGATAAAGTGAATAAGACCATTCTGGCCTCTCCGGCTACCTTCTTCAGTGCCGCCAAGACCAAGGAATTGATGCAGGCGCCTGCCGAAGAGGTACTGGCTCTGATGGACAGTTGTGTGGCCCGCTTTACCCAGCCCTATACGGAGGAAGCCGCCCCTTACTTGCTGGAGCGTGCCCAAGCCCGTATGAATGCAGACCAGGCGCGTAATGCCATGCTGGATTATGACGCCTATTACAATGCCGTGAACGGTAAAGTGAACGACATGTTCTACTATTACCGTGAGCAGGCTGCTTTGAAGGCCAAGCAGTACCAGCGTGCGCTGGACGATATGGCGAAAGCCATCGAACTGAATCCGGAGGATTTGACTTACCGTGCCGAACTGGCAGTGGTGAATCTTCGCGTGGGACGTTACGAAGAGGCGTTGAATGTGCTGAAGGCTGCTCTGGAGAAAGACCCTAAGTATGCCGAGGCCTACCGTCTGATGGGTATCGCCCAGCTGCAGATGAAGAAGGACAAGGAAGCTTGTGCCAGCTTTGCCAAGGCAAAGGAATTGGGTGACCCCAATGTGGATGCTTTGATTGAGAAGCATTGCAAGTAAAGGGATGGGATAGAATAAAGGCTCTGCTTTCGCAAGCAGAGCCTCTGTTTTGGGGAACTCCCCCGTGTTAAATGAGTTAAGTCTAGGTATAACAGGTTATGAGTGAAATTACGTTGTTTTATTTATAAAATGCGTGGATTTCCGGAATACTGCATATACTTCGGATTTTTTTATTTCAAAAAAGAAAATAGACTCGATTATTAATAAAAACAAACTTTGACAATCATGAAGAAAGTGATTTGCAGCCAGAAGGCACCGGGCGCCATAGGCCCTTATAGCCAGGCTATCGAAGCCAGTGGAATGGTATTTGTATCAGGTCAGTTGCCTATTGACGCAGCTACCGGAGTGATGGCTGAAGGTACGGAAGCGCAAGCCCGCCAGTCCTTGGAGAATATAAAGCATATCCTGGAAGAGGCAGGTCTGAGCATGGCGAATATTGTGAAGACAACCGTTTTTCTGGCAGACATGTCCTTGTTCGCTGATATGAACAAGGTATATGCCACCTATTTTGACGGTGCTTTCCCGGCACGTTCGGCTGTGGCAGTGAAGGCGTTGCCCAAAGATGCCTTAGTAGAGATTGAGTGCATCGCGGTTCGCTAACAAGTCGGCCACAATGAAACTGCTGCCTCCCACGAAGATGAAATCTTCCGGGAGGCTTTTTTCTTGTGCGGCCCGCACGGCGGCAGGTACATCAGGATAGCAATGTCCTTCCAGACCTGCTGCTTCGGCAAGCTCCTGTAGTTCGCTTTCGGGCAATGCTCGCTTCACGCTGGCTTTGGTGAAGTAGTAGGTCGCTTCCCGGGGCAGCAGGGCCAGTACCCCCCGTATATCCTTGTCATTCACCATGCCTATGATGATGTGTAGCTGGCGGTAAGCCTGCTGTTTCAGTTGTTCTGTAATGTAGGTGATGCCTCCCACATTGTGGCCGGTGTCACAAATCAGGGTGGGCGAGTCCTGCAGTTTTTGCCAGCGTCCCATCAAGCCCGTCAGTTCCACCACACGGGCAAAGCCACTGCGCACTGCTTGTCCGTCCAGCCGGTAGCCGGCTTCTTTCAGTAGCGGGAGGGCGGTGAGGATGGTCCGGGCATTTTTCTGCTGGTAGAGCCCTTTCAGTTCGTATTCTATTCCGGGATAGTCTTCACGGTCATTCTCCTCGGCAAAGTAGATGGGAGCACCCGTTGTCTGTGCTTTTTCCAGAAATACCGGTTTCGTTTCGGGAGTGGTCTCGCCGATTACAACGGGGATACCGCTTTTAATGATTCCTGCCTTCTCTCCTGCGATTTTTGCCAAGGTGTCCCCCAGGAATTGGGTATGGTCAAAACTGATGTTGGTGATGATGCATACATCCGGACGGATGATATTGGTGCAGTCCAGGCGTCCGCCTAGTCCCACCTCGATTACGGCTACATCCACCTTTTCATCGGCAAAGTAGCGGAAGGCCATGGCGGTGGTCAGCTCAAAGAAAGAGGGATGGAGGGGTTCGAAGAAGCCACGTTCCTGCTCTACAAAACGGATGACGTATTCCTCGGGTATAGGCTGTCCGTTAATCCGGATGCGCTCCCGGAAATCCACCAGATGGGGCGAGGTATAGAGCCCGACCCTGTATCCTGCCTCTTGCAGTATGGCGGCAAGCGTATGCGAGCAGGAACCCTTTCCATTGGTACCGGCCACATGAATGCTGCGGAAACTGCGGTGGGGATGTTCGAAGTGTGCGTCCAGGGTCAGAGTGTTTTCCAATCCTTCCTTGTATGCTGAGCCGCCCACTTGCTGAAACATGGGCACACTGTTATATAAGTAAGTTAAAGTGTCCTGATAATCCATCTTTTATAATATTTAACGGAGAAGCAATCCTTTCTCCCTATTAATTTGTTATCTTTAAAAGCGACAAAGATAATGCAAACCGGACGCAATCAAGCTTGCTTGAAATTGCTTGCAGTGTAGCTTATCTTAAGCTTATGCAAAGGTATTAACAATTTAAATCTAACGTGTATGGGAGCTAAGAAAAATTTTGTGATTGATACGAATGTGATTCTTCACGATTATAACTGTTTGAAGAATTTTCAAGAGAATGACATTTATCTTCCCATCGTAGTCCTTGAAGAACTGGACAAATTCAAGAAAGGTAATGAGCAGATTAATTTCAATGCGCGTGAGTTCGTCCGTGAGCTAGATTTGATTACCGATGATAATCTGTTCACCAAAGGGGCGCCATTGGGAGAGGGCTTGGGCCGTCTGTTTGTGGTGGCAGGTATGGTGGACTCTCCCCGGGTACGTGATTCCTTTCCCGAACGCATCCCCGACCATCAGATTCTGTCGGTAGTGGACTGGCTTTCCACCAAAAAGCCTAAAATGAAAACCATCCTTGTCACGAAAGACGTGAATCTGCGCATGAAGGCGCGTTCCATCGGTCTGCTGTGCGAAGACTACATCAATGATAAGGTAATCAATGTGGATATATTCGAAAAGTCGAATGAAGTGTTCGAGGGTATTGACCCTGCGCTGATAGATCGCATTTATTCTTCCAAAGAAGGACTGGACATCAACGAGTTCGATTTTAAGGACATCATTCGTCCCAACGAATGTTTTGTGCTGAAGAGTGACCGCAGCAGTGTGCTTGCGCGTTATAATCCCTTTGCCCATTCGATTTGCCGGGTCCACAAGACAAAGAATTATGGCATTGAACCGCGCAATGCCGAGCAGAGCTTTGCTTTTGAGGTGCTGAACGACCCGAACATCAAGCTGGTTGCCCTGACCGGTAAGGCGGGAACCGGTAAGACCCTGCTGGCACTGGCCGCCGCATTGGGAAAACTTACCGACTACAAGCAGATTCTTCTGGCACGTCCCATCGTGGCCTTATCCAATAAAGACCTTGGATTCCTTCCTGGTGATGCCAATGAGAAAGTGGCTCCTTACATGCAGCCTTTGTTCGATAATTTGAATGTAATCAAGCATCAGTTCGCTGCCAATTCCTCTGAAGTGAAACGCTTGGAGGATATGCAAAAAAGTGAACAATTGGTCATCGAGGCATTAGCCTTTATCCGTGGGCGCAGCTTGAGCGAAACCTACTGTATTATCGATGAAGCCCAGAACCTGACCCCACATGAGATTAAGACCATCATCACCCGTGCCGGCGAAGGTACAAAAATGGTGTTTACCGGTGATATTCAGCAGATAGACCAACCCTATCTGGACAGTCAGTCCAACGGGCTTGTCTATATGATAGACCGCATGAGAGACCAGAATTTGTTTGCCCATGTCAATCTGGTGAAAGGGGAGCGCAGCCAGTTGAGCGAGTTGGCAAGTAATCTGATGTAGCGGATACCGCATTTTCCGGGGCAAAACTATTTCTATCCCGCTTTCTGACTGTTAAAACGGGGGAGGTGGGATGGTTTCTTTATAGACGATAAATAATTGTTATAACATTTTTTTATCGATTTATTGTCTGTTTTGACTAAAATAGTGTATCTTTGCCTCGCCTAAAACAAAACTGTCAAGCGAAATGAAGCGAAATTTTTTTCATCGGTATCTTTCCGCGAAAGTGCTTCCGATATGGACTATTCTGTTAATTGATGTATTTATCATCGTCATATCCAGTCTGTTGGCCTATGCTCTCCGATATGATTTCAGAAGCATTTTTCTGGAATCATCTACCATTGACAAGACCATTTTATGGACGGTTGCTGTCAACCTGATTTTCTTCCGTGTTTTCCGTACGTATTCCAATGTACTGCGCTTTTCCTCCTTTGTGGATATCATGCGCATTTTTGTGTCATTGACGGTGTCGTATGCACTGCTGATGATAACGAGCGTCCTGACGGAAAGCTATTTGGAGTTTAACCTGGCTCCGGTCAGCGTGCTGTTCATGTCCTATATCATCAGCTTTGCCATGATGGCATGCTCCCGTGTGATTGTCAAGACTTTCTTCGAGGCGCTGAACTTCGACGGCACCCATAGTGCCAATGTGTTCATTTACGGTGCCAAGGAAGCCGGGGTCAATATTGCCAAGGCATTACGTGTCAATCTGCGCAACCACTACCGTCTGCGCGGATTCATTGCGGACGAACCTGAGCTTATCAATAAGGTGATGATGGGTGTCAAGGTGTTCCCCAACGATGATACGCTGATTGATGTGCTGAACGACCGCGATGTGCAGACTATTATCATTTCTCCCGCCAAGATGGAAGAATTGAAGAAGTCCGACATGGCTGACCGCCTGCTGGTGCACAACATCAAACTGATGACCGCACCCCCCTTGAGCGAGTGGAACGGCCAGGCGCTGAGCCGTACGCAGCTGAAGGAAATTCAGATTGAGGACCTGCTTCAGCGCAATCCCATCGAGATAGATATCCGTAAGGTTGCCTCTCATCTGGAGGGCAAGCGTGTGATGATTACGGGCGCCGCCGGTTCTATCGGCAGCGAAATCATGCGCCAGGTGGCTTCGTTCAATCCCTACAAGCTTATTTTAGTGGACCAAGCCGAGACTCCTCTGCATGACATCCGTCTGGAACTTCAGGACCGTTGGCGCGACATCGATGCCGAGACCATCATAGCCGACATCTCCAATGCCACGCGCATGGAGGATATCTTCAGGGAGTTCAAGCCCCAGTATATTTTCCATGCGGCCGCCTACAAGCATGTGCCGATGATGGAGGACAACGTTTCCGAGTCCATCCAGGTGAACGTATTCGGTACGCGCACCGTTGCCGATCTTGCCGTGAAATACGGTGCCGAGAAGTTTGTGATGATTTCTACGGACAAGGCTGTTAACCCTACAAACGTGATGGGCTGTTCCAAGCGTATTTGCGAGATTTATGTGCAGTCTCTTGCGAAGAAGTTGCAGAAGGAGGGAGGCCATGCCACTCAGTTCATCACTACGCGTTTCGGCAATGTGCTGGGTTCCAACGGTTCTGTCATTCCCCGTTTCCGCGACCAGATTCAGCGTGGCGGCCCGGTGACAGTGACCCATCCTGAGATAATCCGTTACTTCATGACCATTCCCGAAGCTTGCCGCCTTGTCCTTGAGGCCGGCAGTATGGGTAACGGCGGTGAAATCTACATCTTCGACATGGGTAAGCCGGTGAAGATTGTGGATCTTGCCAAGCGTATGATCAGCCTTTCCGGACGTACGGATGTGAAGATTGAATTTACCGGTCTCCGTCATGGCGAGAAGCTCTACGAGGAACTCTTGAATGTGAAGGAGCTTACAAAGCCCACCTATCATGAGAAGATTATGATTGCCACGGTGCGTGAGTATGACTATGACGAGGTGAAGGAGCGTATCCAGAAGCTGATTGATGTAAGTTACACTTATGACCAGATGAAAATTGTTGCTGCCATGAAGGATATTGTTCCGGAATTCGTGAGCAAGAATTCCTGCTTTGAGGCGCTGGATAAGAAGAAATGAAAAGATAGCGGTATAGTATAAAATGAAGGGTGATAACGTCATTGTAGTGTTATCACCCTTTCATTTTTATTGTCTTGTCACCCTTTTGTCTCATTCATGTGAAGAGAAGTATTTCAAGAACTGTGTACGTTCGAAAGTATTGACTCCCTTCGGGTCGTTTACGTTCAGAATACCTTTGAACTGGCTGATGGTTTCCATACCTTTGCGGTCCATCCACAAGTTGAGGAAGCGGATGTATTCTTCAATGATGGTAGCTGAATTCTGATAAAGCACACTGCATATCTCTACGGCCGAAGCACCTGCTAATATTGCCTTGACAACGCCTTCGGGCGAGTGGATACCACCGGAAGCAGCATAATCGAGTTTGTTTACGGCTGCCGAAGCGATGCCTATCCAGCGCAGGGCTTTGGACAAATCGGCTTCATTGCTGAATACGTTGCCGGATACTTGTATCATTTTCTCAATGTTGATGTCCGGCTGGTAGAAGCGGTTGAACAGCACTACTGCGGCGGCACCGTTGGCATACAGCTGGTCTATCAGAGCTATCGGATTGGTCAGGTTGTCACCCAGCTTCATGATGACGGGTATCTTGACCGTCTTCTTGATGTGGCTCAGAATGTCGATGTGGCGTTGCTCGAAACTGCCGTAAGCATATTGTACATCCGTCTGCAGTGCAAGGATATTGATTTCCAGTGCGTCTGCACCGGCTTCTTCTATTTTGGCGGCAAATTCCACCCAGTCGGCATTCTGATAGCAGTTGATGCTGGCTATGATGGGGATATTGCAAACCTTTTTGCTTTCCTTAATCAGGTTCAGATATTCACCCAGCTTATGTTCGCGGATATATCCTACAAGGTAGTCACTGCCTTCGGGGTACATGTTCGGGTCTCCCATCCAGTCAGCCTCCATCATGATTTGCTCTTCAAAAAGTGATTTTAGCACAATGGCACCTGCGCCGGCCTCAGATAGTTTCTGGTTCTTGGCGGCGCTGTCTGTCAGTCCGGAGCTGCTGACGATAATGGGGTTTCTGAGTTTCAGCCCTGCAAAAGTAGTTTCTAATGTTGCCATGATAATGATTTTTTATGGTTAATAGTTTCTTTCTCCAAAAATCTTGCTTCCTACACGTATCAAGGTGCTCCCGGCTGCAATGGCCTCGTGATAGTCGTGAGACATCCCCATGGACAGTTCCCGGAATGACTCTGCATCGGCAAACCACTTGGCTTTCACTTCATTGAAGAAGCTATTTAAAGAACAAAACTCTGTTTTGATTTGTTCGTCATTGTCCGTATTTGTGGCCATGCCCATCAATCCGCATATCCGGATATGCTTGAGCTCTCTCCATTCACCGGCTGCCAGCATTTCCCGGCATTCGTCAAAGCTGAATCCAAACTTGGTCTCTTCTCGGGCAATGTGCAACTGCAGTAGGCAGTTGACGGTTTTTCCGGCTTTGGCAGCCTGCTTGTCCACTTCGGCCAACAGCTTGTAGGAGTCTATGCCATGAATCAGCGCTACGTAAGGAACGATATATTTTATTTTGTTTGTTTGCAGATGCCCGATGAAATGCCATTCTATGTCTTTGGGTAGACTTTCGTATTTGGCAGTCATTTCCTGCACCTTACTTTCTCCGAACACACGCTGGCCGGCACGATACGCTTCTTCTATCGCCTCGTTGGGGTGAAATTTGGAAACAGCCACCAGCCGTACCTTTTCAGGCAGTTCGCTCAGTACTTGTTTTAAATTCTCTGCAATCATCGTTTTTTTGAGTTATGAGTTATGAGTTATAAGTTATGGCTCGCAATAATAATTCATAACTTATAACTCATCACTTAAATTAAACTTCCGGTTTGTCGTCGGGCTCTGCACTGTACGGATATACATCCATAATGGCGGTTTCCGCTACAGATGCTATCTGATAGTCGGCCATTGTGCCTTTCATGCCCTCATCCAGTTTCTTCACTGCATCACGCAGGTCGGCAGCCTGCACCAATACCTGGGTAGAGGTTTTCTTTTCCGCACCGCTTTTCTCGTCCAGTGTGATGAAAACCAGTTTACATTTAAACCAGCGGTCGGCAGCTTCCTCTTCGCTGGGGAACAATTCGCTATAGTTGGCACGTTTGATGTCCGATACGGTGAACTCTCCCGAAATGAACGGCGTCATCTCTTCGATGATGCGTGCTTCCGCTTCCGTAAAACTGAGGGCATCCACCAGGTACGGTTCGGTCACCTTCTTGTTCATTCCATTTTCCATTGTTTTCTCGTAACGGATCTTACATTCAAACCATGTATGCATTGCCATAATTTTCTGTTTTTAATTATTGATTTATTGTTAGTTAAGTTGCTTTATGCGTGCCTATGCCCGCCGAAAGCAGTGCAAAGATAGCCAAAAACTAAATGGATATAAAAAGTTGCCTTGCATTTTACGTGAAAAATTTATTGGAGAACCGGGACGGTACGTATGGGCATAAAAAAAGGAGTACCGCTGTACTCCAACCTTTGTTAACCTTAAATCTAATACTATGAAAAACACATTGCAAAGGTACGGACTTTTTCGACATTTGCAAGAGTGTCGGGGCATAAAATGTGTATTTGTAACACTTATTATGTTTTATGCCTTTGTACTACATCTTTTTTAAAACTTGAGGCGTGTTGCTGAAACATAAATTTGCATCTGTTTTGCTTCCACACTTCCACCCACCTCCTGCATCTCCCTATCCATCGGCATTTACTCTGCGGTGGAAGCAACCTGAAAAGGTGGAAGCAAAATTTGCTTCCACCTGCCGAAAACGTCTGAGTTTTGTCGTAACTTATTGTTCTTTAATATAATACCGCGCGTGGGTTACATAAATCGGTCAGTGTAGTTTTCCTGCATTTTTGAGTTTGCCCGACTATGAATAGTGGAGTCTGATGTCTTTTAAGTTGCTGTACAATACGTTTGCACCTTGTGCGCAATAGGCGCGGGCTACGTACTTCATCTGTAAAAGCCTTGGAGTTAGTGACGCCTAACGGCTATGAACAGCTCTGCTAACGGCCATGAAGCAATCGTTTGATGGCCATAAGCAGAGCTGTTCATAGCCGTTAGGCGTTATTAATTCCCTATGCAACAGTGGACAAACAAAGGGCGAAAAGTAAAGTAATGCTTGTGTTTTAGATAGAAATCCATGGGCTTTCACTCTCTCCATAGGTTATGGAAGTGGGCTTTTATTTCACTTGCGTTCTGTGCGATAAATTCCCATTTATCAGTAGGTATATTTACGAAACTTCAATAATGCATTTATAAGGGTAAGATATTGGAATGTAGAATGATATATTGGAAATGATGAGGTGTTTTTTAAACGTTCGTTTAATGAACGCAAAGATAAGCTGTATTTTTTGAACTAACAAAATGTTTAATAAAAATATTCCCAAAGTGATTTCTGTTTCATATTAATCTATTGAATTGCAGTAGTGTACGTCTAACATTTAACATATTAAAGTTCTGTTCCTTTTTAACTTTTATGCCTCTACTTATTTTCTTAAAAATAGACGTTTATTAAACGAACGTTTATTGGACACTTTTATGAGTCTAATATCTTCTTTAATAGCTTATTATCATTGCAAAAGTGTACAATACGGTTTGGGTGGGAAAATGTCTCGTTCAAACCGCGAAGCGCACCCGGAATTGAGCTAATTTATTCGAAAGAAAATTCCTAAGTGGCTGAACAACAGAAATATTGGTTTGCGGCTCGCACCCGTGACAAGCAGGAATTTACAGTCCGGAAATCTTTGGACCGACTTAAATCGGAAGAGCATTTGGAGCTTGACTATTATCTTCCCACGCGTTTTGTCATTTCTCAATTGAAGTATCGTCGTAAGCGTAGCGAAGTTCCAGTAATCCGCAATCTGGTATTTGTTCATTCCACCAAGCAGACAGCCTGCGATATTTCCAACATCTATAATGTCCCCCTTTTTTATATGAAGGACCTTTCCACGCATTCCATGCTAGTGGTACCGGATAAGCAAATGGAGGACTTTATGTTCGTAATGGATTTGAATCCTGACGGTGTCAGCCTTGATAGCGAAATTCTGACTGTTGGGCATAAAGTAAAAGTTATCAAAGGCGAACTCAGCGGTATTGAAGGTGAGGTTGCCATCGAAGCCAATAAAACATACGTTGTTATCCGCATTAAAGACCTTTTGACTGCAAGTGTCAAAGTCCCCAAATCCTATCTGAAAATAATCGGGTGACTTCTAAATAAGTATAATCTTATATTTTAATCATATATCATAATAATGAATGATTTAACTTCCCGTGCTCTTGAGCTTCAGCATGCAGCTCATGAGCTGATGTATCTTGGTATGGACGGTGAGCCGGTCTATTCCGACACTTTTTGCCGGTTGAATAAGGAAGTGCTTGTTAAGTCCGATTCTCTTTTTTCTGCTCAAAGTTCCGATGTTGAAGAGGAGGCGAATTTGTGTCTGGCTCTTTTGATGGGGTATAATGCTACCATTTATGATGATGGGGATAAGGAGCAAAAGAAACAAACGATATTGAATCGGATTTGTCATGTTTTGGAACATCTGCCGGTTTCTTTGCTTAAAGTTCGTTTGTTAACTTATTGTTATGGGGAAATTTATGAGGAAGTTTTGCTTCAAGAAGCCTATGCAATTATTGAAGGTTGGAACAAAGATAATTTGACTTCGGGACAAACTGAAATCATCGAAGAATTGAAAAATATCGAAGAGAATCCATACCCGTTTGAGGAAGTAGAATAGGATTTGAGTGTGATAAGGAAATCATAAAAAATAGATAACTTTTATTGATATGAAAGCATGTTTTATGGGGTTGGGTTATATTGGCCTGCCTACTGCGATTATTGCTGCTAAACACGGAATTCAGATTATCGGGGTTGATATTAATCCCAAAGTTGTAGAAATGACTAATCAGGGTAAATTGCATATCATTGAACCTGGTATGCAGGAGCTTCTTCAAGAAGTCGTTACTATCGGTCAGTTGAAGGCTTCTACAACTCCGGAAGTGAGTGATGCCTATTTTATGGTGGTACCTACTCCTTTTAAGGGAAATCATGAGCCTGATATTTCTTACGTGGAAGCTGCTACCCGTGCCGTAATTCCTTTGTTGAAAGAGGGAGATTTGTATGTCATAGAATCTACATCCCCGGTAGGTACTACTGATAAAATGTGTGATTTGATATTTGGATTACGTCCGGAATTGAGAGATAAAATTTATATTGCTTATTGTCCGGAGCGTGTTCTTCCCGGGAACGTCATTTATGAGTTAGTTCATAATGACCGGGTCATTGGCGGTTTGAATGAAGCCTCTACAGATAAGGCCATTGAGCTTTATAGTAAGTTTGTACAGGGAACGCTCCATCGCACTAATTGTAAAACGGCAGAAATGTGTAAACTGACAGAAAACTCCTCCCGTGATGTACAGATAGCTTTTGCCAATGAACTCTCTCTGATTTGTGATAAAGCAGGAATCAATGTCTGGGAATTGATTAACTTGGCGAACAAGCATCCCCGTGTGAATATTCTTCAACCGGGTTGTGGCGTTGGAGGACACTGTATAGCGGTTGATCCTTATTTCATTACGGCAGAATTTCCTATGGAATCTAAAATCATATCTACCGCTCGCGAAATCAATAACTATAAAGCATTCTGGTGTGCAGAGAAAGTTCAGAATGCCATGTTGAAGTTTGAATTGGAATATCATCGTAAACCTATCATTGCCATGATGGGACTGGCCTTTAAACCCGATATTGATGATTTGCGTGAAGCTCCTGCCAAGTATATTACTACCAAAGTGATGCAAAGCTGTAATAATGCGGATATATTAGTCGTGGAACCTAATGTGCAGGAGCACAACGTGTTTAAACTTACGGACTATAAAGAAGCCTATGAGAAGGCTGATATAGTCGTTTTTCTGGTTGCTCATTCTGTATTTAAATCCTTGCCACATAATGACCGGAAAGTAATTCTTGATTTTTGCGGAATCTATAAGAAATAATTAATCCCCTATAGCATGAAGAAAATTATGTTGGTTTTCGGGACTCGTCCCGAAGCTATAAAGATGGCTCCTCTGGTGAAAGAATTTCAGAAATATCCGGAGGAGTTCAAGACGATTGTATGTGTTACCGGTCAGCATCGCGAAATGCTTGATCAAGTGTTACATATATTTGATATTACTCCTGACTATGATTTGAATATTATGAAACAAGGGCAGGATTTATATGATGTGACAGCCCGTGTTTTGACGGGGATGCGGGATGTCTTGAAAGAGGCACAGCCGGATGTTGTTTTGGTTCATGGTGATACAACCACCTCTACGGCTTCGGCATTGGCTGCTTTTTATCAGCAGATTCCGGTGGGGCATGTAGAGGCGGGGCTTCGAACCCATAATATATATAGCCCTTGGCCGGAGGAGATGAATCGGCTGATAACAGGACGCATTGCTACTTATCATTTTTCTCCCACACCGTTAAGCCGACAGAATCTGTTGGATGAAGGGGTAAAGGAATCTTCTATTATTGTGACCGGAAATACGGTAATAGATGCACTCTACATGGTTGTAGATAAGATAAAGAGCGATAAGAAACTTGATGAAGAATTGGAAGGTGTTTTGAGAACTTCCGGTTATGACATTAACCGTTTGCAGGATGGAAAGAGATTAGTTTTGATAACAGGTCATCGTCGTGAAAATTTCGGTGACGGATTCATGTCTATGTGTAAGGCTATTCAGGCTCTTACAAAACAATATCCGGATGTCGACTTTGTCTATCCGATGCATTTGAATCCCAATGTTCGCAAACCCATTCATGAAGTATTTGGTGAGGATTTATCCAATTTAGGAAATATGTTTTTTATAGAGCCTTTGGAGTATCTCTCTTTTGTTTATTTGATGGAGAAATCTGCTATTGTTCTGACAGACAGTGGTGGTATTCAGGAAGAAGCTCCCGGACTTGGCAAGCCGGTACTTGTGATGCGTGATACGACGGAGCGTCCGGAGGCATTGGAAGCTGGTACGGTAAAATTGGTAGGAACAAATTATGATAAGATTGTAGGTGAAGTTTCCGCTTTGTTGGATGATGAAGCGCGTTATGAAAGAATGAGTAAGGCGGTGAATCCTTATGGGGATGGATTAGCATGTGGAAGAGTTGTTTTATTTATACGTCAGCAGAATTATGTTTGAGGCTAATCTTGTTAATTTGCCTAAGATATTAGATAAGCGAGGAAACTTGTCTTTCATAGAGGAATTTAAAAATATTCCTTTTAAAATAGCACGTGTCTATTGGATTTATGATGTTCCGGGTGGTGAAGTTCGCGGAGGACATGCTTATCGGGAGAATGAAGAATTCATTGTGGCTCTTTCTGGTAGTTTCGATGTCGTGTTAGACGATGGTAAGAAAAAGAAAATCTTTTCGCTCAATCGCTCTTATTATGGGCTGTATGTACCCAAAGGATTATGGCGTGAGATGAATAATTTTTCTACTAATTCATTAGCATTGGTCTTGGCTTCGACTACTTATAACAGAGAAGATTATATTTTTGATTATGATTCCTTTAAATGTCTCAGCCTATGAAGCAAAGCAATGTTTATGATTGTACTATGATTGAACTTGACAAGCATCATAGTGACCGGAAAGGGAATATTACAGTAGTGGAAAATCAGAGAACTGTCCCTTTCGATATAAAACGTACTTATTATTTGTACGATGTCCCCGGTGGTGAAAGTCGTGGTGGACATGCTCATAAAGAGTTAAGTCAACTTATAGTTGCCGCTAGCGGAAGTTTTTCAGTTACGCTTGATGATGGAAATATTAAGCGTACATTCTTATTAAACCGTCCTTATCAAGGACTTTATATCGTTCCGGGTATTTGGCGTACTTTGAATGATTTTTCTTCTGGCTCTGTATGTCTGGTGCTTGCTTCGCACGAGTATGATGAGAAAGACTATATACGTAATTACGATGATTTTATAAAGTATAAAATGAAGTGAAAATCTATCTGTTATCTGATGTGCAGAGTAAGGACATTGGAGAGGAAACTTGGCAGTAAGTATTAGAACTATAATAAGATACGTTGTAATGATTAAAACAAAGAAATCAAATAATGTGAATAGAACGGAGGGAAACTTCTGCCTTATAATTTTCTATTGTACTTGTTGTGGTCATAACAGAATGTTGGCATAAACAATAATGATATGTTTGAAATTACAAAATACACATCTGGGCAGAAAGCTGCCTGGAACCAATTTGTTTTACGTTCAAAAAATGGTACTTTCCTTTTTGACAGGAACTATATGGATTATCATTCAGATAGATTCGAGGATAATTCATTGATGATATACCGTAAGGGTAAACTCTATTCATTGTTACCCGCAAATAAAGCAGGAAATGTGTTATATTCTCACCAAGGATTGACTTATGGTGGTATGATAATGAATGACAAGGTGACAGTAGCGGAAAGTGTAGATATGTTCCACCAGCTAAATGCTTGTTTGAAAGAATCAGGCTTTGAAAAGGTCATTTATAAACCCGTTCCACTTATTTATCATCAGCATTTGGCACAGGAAGATCTCTATGCCCTGTTTCGTACTACCAATGCAAAAATAATAGGTAGGAATATTTCTTCTACAATTATTCAGGCAGATAAGATAAAGTTCACAGAATCAAGAAAATCCGGTATAAGAAAGGCCTTGTCAAATGGCATAACAGTCAGGCTAAGCAATGACTTGAGTACGTTTTGGGAAATCCTAGATACTAACCTAAAGAATAAATATGGGGTTGCACCTGTGCATACTTTACTCGAGATGCAATTGCTACAGTCCCGATTTCCACAATATATAAAATTGTATATGGCATACAAAGATGACATTGCCCTAGGTGGAACATTGCTGTATATCACTAAACAAGTGGTGCATACACAATATATATCAGCCAATGTGGAAGGAAAAGAACTGGGCGTGTTAGATTTACTTTTTGATTATTTGATAAATCATGAATACACAAATTATCCCTATTTTGATTTCGGTCAGTCTACTGAACAAATGGGGCATCTGTTGAATGTGTCTTTGATTTTTCAGAAGGAGGGCTTTGGTGGTCGTGGAATGTGTTATGACATTTATGAATATGGGCTGTAGAGTGAGTTTGTGTGAGTTTGATTCCATTTTTTTGGAAAAGTCTTGGATTTGGTTGAATGACCCTTATATAAATTACTATTCAGCCATAGGTCTTATTTCCAGGAAAGAGCAACTTGAATGGTTTAATTCCTTGCGGGAAAGAAGTGATTATATGATTTGGGGAGTCAAATATCAGGATACTCCTATTGGCGCTTGCGGTTTGAAGAATATAGAAAATAAACAGGCTGAGTATTGGGGATATATAGGAGAAAGGGCACTTCATGGAAAGGGGCTTGGCTATGAGATGCTGACTTTGGTCTTAGCTAAGGCAAAAGAAATGTGTTTCTCGCAAGTTGTCTTGAAAGTACTTTTAGATAACCAAAGGGCTATCCGTTTATATCAAAAATGTTTTTTTGATGAATTTAATAGAGATAATAACTATGTATATATGAAAAGGGTATTATGATAAAGTTTTTGGATTTACAGAAAGTTACTCAGAAATATTCTGAGGAAATCCATGAAGCCGTAGATCGGGTAGTGGATAGTGGTTGGTATCTTCAAGGAAAGGAGAATGAAAGATTTGAGGCTGATTATGCCCGATATATAGGAACAAAGTATGTAGTAGGTTGTGCCAATGGTTTGGATGCTTTGATTTGGATATTCCGTGCATACGTGGAAATGGGGATAATGAAGCTTGGTGATGAAGTGATTGTGCCTGCAAATACTTATATAGCTTCTATCTTAGCAATATCAGAAAATGGCTTAAAACCTGTATTGATAGAGTCGAGCATTGAAACTTATCAGATAGATGATTCAAAAATAGAGTGTGCTATTACGGAACGTACTAAAGCAATCTTGATTGTCCATCTGTATGGTCAATGCGCTTATACGGAAAAAATAGGTGAATTGTGTAAGAAATATAATCTAAAGCTTGTAGAAGATAATGCGCAGGCTCATGGCTGCAAGTTTAATGGACGAAAAACGGGGGCTTTAGGTGATGCCGCTGGTCATAGTTTTTATCCAGGCAAGAACTTGGGGGCATTTGGTGACGCAGGTGCTGTGACAACGGATGACGAAGAATTGGCAAAAGTTGTTCGTGCGGTAGCTAACTATGGTTCTCAAAAGAAATATGTGTTTAAATATTGTGGTCGTAATAGCCGTTTAGATGAAATACAGGCAGCTGTATTGGGTGTAAAGTTGAAGCATCTGGATGAAGATGTGGCTATCCGTAAGGAATTTGCTAAATATTATATTGAACATATAACCAATCCGGATATCATTACTCCGATTGTGAAAGACTGGGATGCTCATGTATTCCATATATTTACTATCCGGACAAAGAAACGTGATGAGTTGCAGAAATATTTGGATGACAACGGAGTGCAGACAATAATTCATTATCCGATTCCTCCTCATAAACAAGCATGCTATCAGGAATGGAATAGTCTTTCATTTCCGATAACAGAACAGATACATAATGAAGAATTGAGCTTGCCAATGAGTCCGGTGATTACGAAAAAAGAAGTCCGGAAAGTAACAGAATTATTGAATGCTTGGAAAGATTGAGTTTGTGCGTAAATTAGCGCTAAATTTTTGTTCTCTTTGCCAACATGTAGCGAAAATGGATATTGTCAGAGTCTTTTCTTTTACTGCCATTTCTACGTTAGTAAAAATGTTGACAGGCTTAATCGGTGTTAAAGTCGTGGCGTCTGTCATAGGACCTGCAGGGGTAGCATTAGTAGGACAATTAAATAATTTTGCCTCCATTGCAATGGCTGTGAGTAGTGGAGGTATTAATAGTGGCATCATCAAGTATGTAGCTGAATATAAAGACAATGAAAATAGAATAAGATTATTACTATCTACAGCACTGCGTATAACGGTTTGTTGTTCATTGGTGGTTGGGATACTAATGATTGTTTTTCATTCTTTCTTGAGTAAAATAGTTATGCTTTCCGATGGGTATAGTTATGTCTTTATTATTTTCGGAATCACAGTCCTATTATATGCTTTAAATTTGATGTTGACTTCTATCCTTAATGGTTTTAAAGAATTTCAGAAATATGTAAAAATTAACATAGCCAATAGTATTTTTGGACTCTTGTTTACTCTTGTGTTTGTTTTAACATTGGGATTGAAAGGGGCTTTGGTCAGTGCTGTTACTTATCAAAGTATAATGTTGTTGGTTACACTTTGGATGGTAAGGAAGTTGCCTTGGTTGAAATGGAGTTATTTTAAAGAAAAAATAGATATTGAAACGACAAAAAAATATTTTCGCTATACTTTGATGACATTAACAACGACTGCTACAGTGCCTGTGTCTCAAATGTTACTTCGTGGCTATGTAATATCAGAAATATCTCCTGTAGAAGCCGGCTGGTGGGAGGCGATGAATCGTGTCTCTAATATGTATCTGATGATAATAACATCTTCATTCAGTGTCTATTATTTGCCACGACTTAGTGAATTGAGTAATTCAAAGGAGTTGCGACAGGAGATATTTAAGAGTTATAAAGTGATAATTCCTATGCTTTTGGGAGGTTTCACATTGGTTTATCTTTTACGTACTATTGTTATCTGTATTCTTTTCACTCCCGAATTCCTACCTATGGAGAATCTGTTTATTTGGCAGTTACTAGGCGATTTTTTCAAGATATGTAGTTGGCTGTTGGCGTTCTTGATGGTAGCTAAGTCTATGACGAAAACATTTATTGCAACAGAAATTATTTTTGCATTGATATTTGTAGGATTAGGCTTTTTGTTTATGCATTGGAGTGGAGTGTTGGGGATTACACAAGGATATTTGGTTAGTTATATACTTTATATGATATGTATGGTAATATATTTTAAAAATTTGCTGATGGGTAAAAATGAAGGTAATAGATAAGAAATATGTTATAAGTGTATATTCCAAATTGAGTTGTATGGCTCAAAAAAAATACGATAAAGGGCAGTATCAAAAATGCTTAAAGTATATTCGAGTAGCTTCGAAATGGGCTTATTCATTTAATTGTTTTTATTCGGATATGGTTCTTGAAAAGCTAATAAGAGAAGTTGGAAGCAAAAATATTAATAATGATTCTATTGTAAGTCCGAATTTGAACAAATATGTTTTTCTAGATAGTTTTGGGTGGGATAATAGATGTTTAACTCAACAATATCTTCGTGCAATGATGGATATGGGAGTACAAATTTTATATATTCTGTTGACACCTATTTCATCAAATTCTAAAGAAATATTACGTGAGTTATATGAATATGGTAAAGCTACTGTTTATATAATGGATAAACATATTAATAATGATATTGAGAAAGCATGTGTTTTGAGGCAAAAAATATTGAATTTTTCACCATCTTGCTTATTTCTGCATATTTTTCCTTGGGATATAACAGCTTTATTAACAATTCATTCTATAAAAGGAGTTATAAAATATAACATAAACCTTACAGATCATGCTTATTGGTTAGGAAATACATTTATAGATTATAATATAGAGTTTAGAGCTTATGGAAAAACAGTTTCTTTAGAGAAAAGAAATTTATATGAAGAACAATTATTGGCTTTGCCTTATTATCCAATAGTTTCAAAATATACAGAATTTCAGGGGTTCCCGTCCTGTTTATTGAAAAATGTAAAGATTTTAACAGGAGGGAATTTATATAAAATGTTAGGTAAAAATAATGTGTTCTTTCGATTAATGGATGATATACTTGATTTGTCTCCACATGTTGTAATATTAGTTGCAGGAATATCTGATTCTAAAATTTTTGAGCATAAGCGGAATTTAATGAAAAACGGAGATCGAGTTGTGCTTATTGGAATACGAAAAGATATTAGTGCGGTTTTTAGTAATTGTGATATTTATTTAGGCACTTACCCGTTGTCTGGAGGATTAATGACTCAATATGCTGCAATAAATTCAAAACCCATTATAGCCTATGCAGATAATGGAGATGTATGTAATTATATTGAAGGAGTAATTAATCATTATGAGAGAGGTGTGAAAACATATACAAATAAGAATGAATTAATTACTTATGCAAGAAAACTGATAAGTGATGAAAACTTTAGAGTTGCTGAGGGGATAAAAAATGCAAATTCATTAATAAATCCCGAACGTTTTAATATTGCTTTTAGAAATTTGATGCGCACAAATCGTAGCGAATGGAATTGGGGTAAAGTGAACATTGATTATAACTCTTTTGCTTCTTATTATATTGATATAGAAAATAGTTATCATATTTCTGGAGGCATAGCGTCTATTATTAGCGAGATGAGGTTTTCTGTATTATATATGTTTCCACGTTTATTACCTTTTACGCTTATTGTATGTTGGCGATTGTTTGCAAAGAAAATGAGGAGACTCAATCGCTTTTAAAAAAATGAATTTTATATGCGAAAGGTGAATTTTCTTGTATATGTATATTCTTTTGTTTTATTTCTTATCTCTCCCCCATATTTTCTTTGGGGAACTCAGATTCCTGTACTTCTAGTCATTTTTTTATTTCTATTCTCTATTCCACAATTTGGAATTAGAAAGAATAAGAATGCATATATATCATTATCTCTATTATTCATATTCTATTTGTACACAATAATCATTAGTGCTCGTTTAAGTATAATAGTGTGTTTATTACATTTAATAGTTTATTCAATATTTCTTCTATCTGGTGATTTTTTATCAAGGGCATTTAGATGTTATTCTCTTTTATTCTCAATATCTTTGATTCCTTCTTTACTCGTTTATTTTTGTGTTGTCTGGGGGGATGTATATATGGATTATTCTATCATCTCTCCTCTAAATACTATAAAGTCGTATGAATACATTCAATATCCTTTTTTAGTTGTTTCTCAAGTTTCGGATTTTGTGTATTTCCGTTTTTGTGCTTATTATGATGAACCTGGGGTGGTTGGTAGTATTGCTTCTCTATTACTTATAGGAAATAGATTTAATTTAAGATTATGGGAGAATTGGCCTATTTTGATAGCAGGTCTATTTTCTTTTTCTCTGTTTTTTTATGTAATTTTATTTGGCTATATCTTTCTTTATATGAACATACGTAGCAAGATATATGCATTATTATGTATTCTAATTCTACTGATAATATTAAAGAATAATGAAGTTGTAGATCAACTTGTGTTTGGGAGGTTAAAATGGACCGACGATGGCTTGAGCGGGGATAATCGTACTTCAGCTTTTTTTGATCAATGGTTTCAAAAGTATATTTCTACTCCGACTTCTATAGTGGGGTTAGGTGGGGGAGAGTCTTTGAAAATAAACTATGGTGGGGCTTCATATAAAGACTTGATTGTAGATTATGGGTTTGTTGGTATTACTTTGTTTTTTACGGGAATGTTTTTGTTTTATTTAAAATTGAGGTTGTATAAGGATTATATGTTGGTGGTACTATTGTTATTATGCACCATCTATCAAAGACCTTTTGTTTTTGATTATCTATATATGTTTTTATTAATAGCTATAATATATAAATTGAAAGAGCATTATGAGTAGTGTTAATGTGATAGCATTTTATTTACCGCAGTATTATCCCATATCAGAGAATGATAAATACTATGGTAAGGGGTTTACAGAGTGGACGAATGTAGGGAAAAGCACTCCTTTATATAGAGGACATTACCAACCTCGGATTCCAGCTGATTTAGGATACTATGATTTAAGGATACCAGAGGTTATGGAGCAACAGGTTTTATTAGCAAAGGAGGCTAATATTGCGGCTTTTTGTTATTATCATTATTGGTTTGGTAATGGGAAAGTACTTCTTGAAAAGCCCTTACAATTGATGCTGAATAACCGGAATATAGATTTCCCTTTTTGTCTTGCATGGGCTAATCATACATGGTATAAAAAAACATGGGAAGCAGATGCTGGGATTTTGAAAAATGAACTTATAGTCGAGCAAGCATATTTGGGAGAAGATGATATCATTAAGCACTTTTATTATTTGCTCTCATCTTTTAAAGATCCGCGATATTATAGAATTCACAATAAATTGGTATTTGTTATTTATGATTGCATTTCATTTCCATATATTGATAAATTCAAAAATATTTGGGAGGAACTAGCTGCTAAGGAAGGATTGCCAGGGTTCTATTTTGTTGGATGTGCGAATGATATAGGGACACTGAAAAATGAGATTAAATATAGCGAATATGATGCTGTTATATTGTCTTTATTAACACATCCTATACGTGGTGGTATTTATAATTTCTGGGGAAGAGTAAAATATAAATTATTGATGAAGGTTTCTTCAATATTGGGAAGGCCATTGCAAGTATATCAATATTCGGATGCAATAAAGAAATTTGTTGATAAGTTATATTCTGAAAATAATATATATCCAGTTTTAATACCTAATTGGGATGCATCTCCAAGAAGGGGAAAAGGAGCTTATATCTTACATGGATCTACTCCGGAGCTTTTTAAGCAACATGTAAAATCAATTATAAATATAGTAAGAAACAAACCTTCAGAGGATCAAATAGTCTTTTTGAAATCTTGGAATGAATGGGGTGAGGGTAATTATATGGAACCTGATTTGAAGTATGGTAAGGGGTATATAAACGCTCTAAGAGAAGCATTAGAAGAAATTGAATAATATGAAAATAAAAAAGATATTCTATTTTGGACTAATAAAAATGGTTGGGAAGTTTAGCCCTGCATTAGCTACGAAAATATCATATAGATTTTATTGTTCATCTGGGATGGTATTTAAGGGGAGACCTAATTATATATCATCTTCTGCTTACTTTGATGGTGGAAATTATTCCTTGATTGAATTGGGTGAAGGGGTAACTATTTCAAGTGAAGTGTCTTTTTTGACTCATGATTGGGCATTAAATACAGTGATAAAATCTATGAATATTAATTATCCAGGGATTTTAGGGCGACATAAAAACATACGTGTTGGAAAGAATAGTTTTATAGGAAGGGGAAGTATTGTTTTGCCAGGTGCAAATATCGGCGAAGGTGTTATAATTGGGGCTGGCTGTGTAATACGTGGTAATATTCCAGATTTTTCTGTTGTTATTGGTAATCCTGCTCAAATTATAGGAGATACAAGAGAATATGTACGAAAATTTATTTAATATTTATGAAGCTAATTTTGTATATTAAAGGAAGTCCTATTGATGATGTAAGGATTCAGAAATTTATATCTTTCTTTCAATCAAAATGCATAGATGTTTATTTTTGGGGATGGAATCGTACTGCAAAAAATGAACCTAAATGTGATAATGTAAAATACTTGTTTACAGGAGGAGGTTTTGGAGGAAAATTACTATTACTATATTATCCAATATGGATGATTATTTTGTTTTGTAAATTTATATTTAGTTGTGACTTGAAAAAATATACTATTATTGCTATAAATTTTGAATGTGCTTTTCCTCTGTTTTTGGCATCAAAGATTAAAAATATACCATATATCTATGAAGTTTATGATGAATTTGCTATTAGCCATAATTTTCCTACTTGGATAAAAAAAGTGCTAATAAGATTAGATCATAAGGTTATGAAAAAGGCAGGATTGGTTATTCATGTAGATAATAATCGCATAACATATAATGAATGTAAAACGGTGGTTATTGAGAATTCCCCATATGATTATTTAAAAGGGAAAGAAAGAAATTATGATTCGGTAAAACATTCATTTGCTATTATTGGCAATATTTCAAGCACAAGAGGCATAGATCAGATTTTTTTGTTTGCTCAGAAATATCCCAATATTTCTTTTTTATTAGCTGGAACTTTTTATGATACTCATTATAAGAAAAAATTGCTTTCATTACCAAATGTGACTTACTATGATAGAATGCCTCAAGCTGAATTGTTTGATAAGTTAATAGATTGTTGTGGTATATTCTCTTTATATGATCCGAAATTGGAAATTAATAGATTAGCAGCATCCAACAAGGTTTATGATGCGATGATGCTTGGTATTCCTGTGATTACTAATCCTGAAGTTACGAATTCAGTTTTTATTAAAGAACATGGGGTTGGCATTATTGTAGATTATATGTTTAATGATACTTGGAAAATATTGGCTGAACGTAATTTTATTGATACTGCTAAAGTTATAGGACGAAAAGGTCGTGATTTATATTTGAAAAAATATAAGTTTGAGAAAATGGTAGAAAATAGATTATTACCCTTATTAGATTAATTAGTAATGAAGCAGATTATTCAAGATATGAAATCAGGGAGGACTGTACTTGAAGAAGTTCCGGTTCCTCAGGTAAAATCGGGTTATGTTTTAGTCAAAACATCTTGTTCTTTAGTGTCTTTAGGGACAGAACGTATGCTTGTCGAGTTTGGAAAGGCAAATTTGATAGACAAGGCCCGTCAACAGCCTGATAAAGTAAAGCAAGTACTTGATAAGATAAAGACAGATGGTTTGCAACCTACATTGGAGGCGGTTTTTAATAAATTGGGACAACCGTTGCCTTTAGGGTATTGTAACTCTGGTATAGTGGTTGCTGTAGGAAATGGAGTTACAGAATTTAAGGTGGGTGATCGTGTGGCCTCTAATGGACAACATGCCGAGTATGTTTGTGTACCTAAAAACTTGGTAGCTAAAATACCGGAAAATGTTTCGGATGAAGAAGCTGCTTTTACTGTAATTGGGTCTATAGGTTTGCAGGGTATTCGTTTGTTGAATCCGCAACTGGGAGAAACCGTTGTTGTAATCGGGTTAGGGTTGATTGGACTGATAACGGCGCAGCTATTGAAGGCGAACGGATGTAAAGTTATAGGAGTTGACTTTGATGAAGAAAAAGTGGAGTTGGCCCGCACGAAAGGAGTAATAGGCATAAATCCGGCAAAAGGAACAAACCCTGTGAAATATGTACTTGAAGAAACGGCTTCACATGGGGCTGATGCTGTATTGATTACCGCTTCTGCCAAAACAGATGAAGTGATTCATCAAGCGGCTGAAATGTCAAGGAAAAGAGGACGTATTGTACTTGTGGGTGTGATAGGATTGGATATTCGTAGGGATGATTTTTATAAAAAGGAGTTGTCATTCCAGGTTTCTTGTTCTTATGGTCCGGGACGTTATGATGAAGATTACGAAAATAAAGGAATAGATTATCCGTTACCTTTTGTACGCTGGACAGAAAAAAGAAATTTCGAGACTGTTTTGCAGGCAATATCTATGGGAAATATTGATGTGAAATCATTGATTACTGAAGAAGTGGATTTGAAGGATTATGAAAAGATATATGGGGACATGCGTAAACATGGTTCTATCGCTTCTATCTTGAAATATCCCGTTGATGCAAAACGAAATACGATAGTTGAGGTTGCTTCTGCTAATTTCCCGGTAACAAAAGGACAAATAGGTATTATTGGTGCCGGAAACTTTACATCGGCAACGATGTTGCCTGCTTTGACGAAAGCAGGAGCGCATATTCGGTACATTGCGAGTGCGCAAGGTTTGTCTGCTAAAGTTTTGGCTCAAAAGGCTGGTGCCATGAAAGCAACTTCTGATTACAAGGAAATCCTGAAAGATGAGGCTGTGGATTTGGTAATGATTACAACCCGGCATAATCTTCATGCTTCAATGGTGCTGGATGCATTACGAGCAAAGAAACATGTATTTGTGGAGAAGCCGTTGTGCCTGAATCAAGCGGAATTGAATGAGATAACTGAAACTTATCGGGAAGTACAAAAGAATGGAGTAACATTGACTGTGGGGTATAACCGACGTTTTTCTCCTTTCGCGGTGAAAATGAAACAGCTTGCCGGAAGCGGAGTGAAAAATATTGTGGCAACTATGAATGCCGGATTTATACCGTCTGAAGTATGGGTGCATGATTTGAAAGTGGGAGGAGGACGTATTATTGGTGAGGCTTGCCATTTTATTGATTTATGCTCATTTTTCGCAGACAGTAAGGTTGTTGCCGTATGTATGAATGCAATGGGGGAAAATCCTGAAGAGAATACGGATAATGCAAGTATTTTACTAAGATACGAGAATGGAACAAATGCCGTGATAAACTATTTTGCTAATGGTAGCAAGTCTTATTCGAAAGAGAGAATAGAAATCTATACACAAGAAAAGACGCTGGTTCTTGACAATTGGAGAGAACTGAAAGGATATGGTTGCAAAGGATTCTCTAAAATGAAAAAAGGTATGGATAAAGGGCATACTACCCAATTTGCTTTATTGAATGATAGAATACAAAACGGAGGAGAAGCTTTAATTCCGTTTGACTCTATTGTAAATACAGCCAAGGCATCGTTTGCTTGTATCGATAGCTTGAAGCAGAACAAGTGGATTGAGATTGAATAATTCTGTGTTCCTTATGAATAAATTTCTTCTTTATTTTCAGTTATTTCATAACATGGGAATAAAGTACTTTTTGTTTCGTATCCAGTATGAAATACGCCGTAAAGGGGGAATGTTGAAAAGAGCATACCCTATTTCTTGGGAGGATAAAGAATATTTGTCATTGGCGGATTGGAGAAAGCACGCAAAACCCTTTTTCTTTTCAAGTAGAAAGAGCGTGAAATTGACCCATATTGATAGTAGGGTACTTTCAGAGAGAGTCAATAGAATGAAGCGCGGTGAATATTGCTTCTTTTCTGCCGTTTGGTACAACCTTGGAACGGATTATGACTGGCTGACAAACCCTGATACGAACTATAAATATAATGCGAATATACACTGGACGACAGTAGAGGATATTGTGCCTGAAGCAGGGGATATAAAGTATGTATGGGAAAAGTCCCGTTTTTCTTTTCTCTATGACATTATCCGCTATGATCAAAAATCCGGTGAAAATCATGCGTCTTTTGTATTTTCTCAAATAGAGGACTGGATTCATAAAAACCCACTTAATTGTGGACCTAATTATAAATGTAGTCAGGAAATATCTTTGCGTGTATTGAATTGGTTATTCGCACTTTATTATTATAAAGATTCGGTTGAATTGACGGAAGATGTTTTTAGGTTAATCATCCAGTCTGTTTATTGGCAAATAAAGCATGTACGTGCAAATATAAATTTTTCCCGGATTGCAGTGCGTAATAATCATGCAATAACAGAAACGTTGGCGTTGTATCTGGTAGGTCTGTTATTTCCTCAGTTTCCAGAATCTGGAGAGTGGAAAAAGAAAGGAAAGAAATGGTTTGAGGAAGAGATAAAATACCAAGTGGCAGAAGATGGTACTTATTTGCAATTCAGCATGAATTATCATCGGGTAGTGGTTCAGCTTTTGACATGGGCCATTACTCTGGCAGACAGAAATGGGGAGCGGTTTTGTGATGAAGTATATAAACGTGCTTATCAGTCTGTGAATTTTTTGTATCAATGCCAGGATGATTTGACTGGCTGGCTACCTAATTATGGCTCAAATGATGGAGCTTTGTTTTTTAAACTAAATGATTGCGATTATCGTGATTATCGTCCTCAACTCGATGCGTTACATTATTTGCTTACTTCTGAACATTTATATGACAGGCAGTATGAGGATAGAGAATGGTATTTGTGCGAGTGGAAAGCAAACCGACAGATGTATCCACCAATAAAAAAACAGTTTGGTTGCATTTCTTTTGATAAGGGAGGATATTATTGTATTCGTGAAAAGGATACTTTTTCTTTTATCAGATGTGGAAGACATAAGGACCGACCTGCGCATGCGGATAATCTGCATTTGGATATTTGGTATCAAGGAGAGAATTGTTTGTTTGATGGGGGTAGTTATAAATACAATACAACAGAGAAGTTACTTCGATATTTTATGGGTACGGAATCTCATAATACAATAATGCTTGAAGGACATGACCAAATGTTGAAAGGAGATCGATTTATTTGGTATAATTGGTCGCAAGCAGAGTGGAGTTCGTTGAAAGAAACAGAGGATACTTACATATTTGAAGGAAAAGTTTCTTGTTTTACTTATCTGAATAAGAAAATAAAACATTATAGAAAGATTGTAAAATGGAAAAACACATGTAAGTGGGAGATAGAAGATTGTATAGATGGTAACCCCAAAAATATGAATATGCGTCAATTATGGCATACAAATAAGGATAATCTTAGTTTGGAATCAAACGGTGAAACTATTGATACAGAACAATTATGTTCTAATTATTATGGTCAAACGACTAAATGTAGGCAAATCGAATTTCAGACTAAAAATAGCTCGATAAAAACAATCCTTCAATTTATATAAAATGAAAGTGCTTTATTTCCATCAACATTTTACCATTCCCACCCAAGCGGGGGGGACACGTTCTTATGAATTGGCAAAACATCTGATTGCCAGAGGTCATTCTGTTTGCGTGGTTTGTGGTGAAACGGTCAAGCTAGATTTGCCGAACACAACGATGAAAAATGTTCATAGAGGAATGGTCGATGGTATAGATGTGATTCAGATAGCTTTACCTTACTCAAATAAGGATGGTATCGCCAAAAGAGCATGGACTTTCGTGAAGTTTGGATGGAAAGGTATTCAAATAGCATTGAAAGAAGATTATGATTTGTTGTTTGCAACTTCTACTCCTTTGACAGCCGGTATTCCAGGCATAGTAATGAAGTTGTTCCGGAAGAAAAAATTTATATTTGAAGTTCGTGATTTGTGGCCTGAATTACCTAAGGCCTTAGGTATGAAGAATCCTTTTCTATTGTGGGGGATGAATATTTTGGAGTGGTTGAGTTATCATTGCGCGGATGCTTGTGTTGGTCTTTCTCCTGGAATTTGTGAAGGAATTAAAAGAAGGAGCCAGCCAGGCAAGCGTATTTCGATGATTCCGAACGGGTGTGATTTGGAGATATTCAAGCCATCTTCACGTGATAATCTTTCGTTGGAGGGCATTTCCGAAACAGATAAAGTGGCGGTTTTTACTGGTGCACATGGAATTGCCAATGGTTTGGACGCAGTGTTGGATGCTGCTGCAGTGCTGAAGGCAAAGCAACGGACGGATATTGTGTTGGCATTTATAGGAGACGGTAAAATGAAACCGCATTTGATGGAACGAGCTCGAAAAGAGCAATTGGATAATTGTCGTTTTTATAATCCGATGCCTAAGAAGGAACTAAATAAAGTTGTTGCATCAGCAGATTTGGGTTTGATGGTATTAGCTGATGTTCCGGCTTTCTACTATGGAACTTCACCTAATAAGTTTTTTGATTATATATCTTCAGGATTGGCTGTCTTAAACAATTATCCAGGTTGGCTTGCTGATATGATTCAAGAAAATAAGTTAGGGATTGTTGTTCCTCCTAAGGATGCAAATGCTTTTGCCGAAGGCTTGATTTCTTTATTGGACGATGATACATACAGAACAGAATGCGGGCAGAAGGCTAGGGCATTTGCAGAAGCTAATTTCTCAAGAAAATCATTAGCGGATAAGTTCGTTTCATTCTTGGAGGAAGTAATTTCTTTAAAATGAAGATTTTTATCGTCTTGTTATCGAAGAATAGTTTTTTTAAGGATATTAGATACGACTTCATATTGGTACATAATTATTAGAGCATGTATTCTCATTTTCTTAAGAGAGTGATTGACTTCCTTCTCGTGTTTTGCATATTGGCTTTGATTTGGCCGATACTGTTTCTTGTCGCTTTTTGGTTGCATTTTGCCAATAAGGGCTCCGGGGTCTTTTTCACTCAGGAGCGTCCAGGGAAGGATGGAAAGATTTTTAAAGTTATCAAGTTTAAGACCATGACCGATGAACGGGATGCAGAGGGAAATTTATTGCCTGATGCTGTACGTTTGACAAAAGTTGGAAGTTTTGTACGTTCTACTTCGATTGATGAGCTTCCACAACTGATTAATGTATTGAAAGGGGATATGGCTTTGATAGGTCCCCGTCCTTTATTGCCTCAATACTTACCGCTTTATAGTAAAGAACAAGCTCGTCGTCATGAAGTCCGTCCGGGGATTACGGGTTGGGCGCAAGTTAACGGGCGCAATGCTATCAGTTGGTCAAAGAAATTTAAACTGGATGTGTGGTATGTAGATCATTGTTCTTTTCTACTTGATTTGAAAATTGTTTTTATGACAATAAGAAAGGTATTTATAAGGGAAGGTATCAGCTCTGATACTTCGGCTACGATGGAAGTCTTTACTGGAAATAACTAATATCAAAACATGTATTTATATGGTGCCAGTGGTCATGCCAAAGTGATCATTGATATATTGCGTGCAAATCATGAACCGATTGAAGCGTTGTTTGATGATAATGAGGAAATTCATAGTCTTTTTGACTATCCCGTATTACGTCCGTCGAAGGTCTGCGGACCATTGATAATCAGTATTGGGAATAATGGTATTCGCAGGAAGATTGCCAAGGAGTTAAAGGTTGAATATGGCAAAGCTTTTCATCCTTCTGCAATTATATCTGAAGAAACTGAGATAAGAGAAGGCTCGGTAGTTATGCAGGGGGCAATTGTGCAGTCGGATGCTTGTATTGGCAGCCATTGTATTATCAATACCGGTGCTTCGGTGGATCATGAATGTCTGATTGCTGATTATGTGCATATTTCTCCCCATTGTACGCTTTGTGGCAATGTGCAAGTTGGCGAGGGGACATGGATTGGTGCCGGCAGTGTTGTTATTCCGGGTGTTAAGATAGGGAAGTGGAGTATTATAGGTGCTGGTTCCGTTGTTACAAAGGATATTCCGGATGGTGTGTTGGCTGTAGGGAATAGGTGTAAGATTATCAAGAATATAGTTTTGTAAATCACGTAATTTTATGGATAAGAGAATATATCTTTGCCTCGCCCACATGAGCGGCAAGGAGATAGGCTTCATACAAGAAGCCTTCGATACCAACTGGGTAGTACCCCTCGGTCCTAATGTGAATGCCTTCGAGCAGGATTTGGAACGCTTCGTGGGACAGGATAAAAAGGTAGTGGCCTTGAGTGCAGGTACAGCAGCGGTACACCTGGCCCTGCTCGCTTGCGGAGTTGGTCAGGGTGACGAAGTGATAGTACAAAGCTTTACCTTTTGTGCCTCTTCCCATCCGGTGACCTACCTCGGTGCTACTCCGGTATTCGTGGATTCTGAGGCTGATACATGGAACATGGACCCGGTACTTCTGGAGCAGGCTATCAGGGACCGTATCGACAAGACGGGCCGAAAGCCCAAAGCGATTGTTCCGGTGGCTTTGTATGGGATGCCCTACAAGACAGACCAAATCATGTCAGTGGCAGATAAATATGGTATTCCGGTCATAGAGGATGCCGCCGAAGGCTTTGGAAGCAAGTTTGACGGGCAAGTTCTTGGAACTTTTGGCAAATATGGTGTGCTTTCTTTCAATGGCAACAAGATGATAACCACCAGCGGTGGCGGTGCTTTGATTTGCCCTGATGAAGAGTCCAAACGTGAGATAATGTTCTATGCTACCCAGGCCCGTGAGTCCTATCCCTACTACCAGCATGAGCGTATAGGCTATAATTATAGGATGAGTAACATTTGTGCAGGTATCGGTCGCGGCCAGATGACGGTGGTGGATGAGCACATAGCGCACCATAAGTATCTGTGCGGTCTGTATCGTGAGCTGTTGGCTGATGTGGAGGGAATCACGCTTCATGAGAATCCTTCCGGACGTTATGACAGCAATTATTGGCTGAACACGGTACTGCTTGACGGGAATCTGCATGTGAGAGGTGAGGAGGATGCCTACCGTGAGACAGTAAAAGGCGCCGTAGGTGGTGCCGCCGGTGTTACGCATGAGTCAGTGAGTGCCCATACTTCTTGTGAGCCTAACCGTAATGTAGAGGCCATGCGTGTTTGCTTGGATAAAGCCGGTATCGAGAGCCGTCCCTTATGGAAGCCCATGCATCTCCAGCCGGTTTATGCGGCTAATCCTGCCTATGTGAATGGTGTCAGTGAGGACTTGTTCAAGCGTGGTCTTTGCTTGCCGAGTGGTCCTTATGTGACGGATGAGGATGTGAGATACATAGTGAATGAAATGAAGAAGAGTATACTATGAAACTACATAGTATCAATTTTTTATGAACTAATTTCAGAAAACAGCTTCAGTGGGGCTGTTTTCTTTGTTTATAGGCATATTTGAGATGGTTACCGAGAAGTCTTCCCTGACTTCGGGGGATGTCCATAATGTGATCCTCTGTGATAGAGAGTCATAGTTGTGTGTTGCCACTCTTACTTGAATAACCGTTCTTTGGTGGTGAATAATAACCAATAAACGTTTATCAATTATGGCAGTAGTAGCTTATTTAAGAGTAAGTACAGAAAAACAGTTTTTAGAGAATCAGCGCGAGGAAATTATACGCTTCGCGGAGAAGAATGGGTTGAGTATCGACAGATGGTACATGGAGACGGTCAGCGGAAAAGTGAGTAGCAAAGAGCGTAAACTGGCGGGCTTGTTGGACCGGATGAAACCGGGAGACTCCTTGATTATAACGGAGATTTCACGGCTTAGCCGGACACTGCTGGAGATAATGACCATTCTTAACTCCTGTATCAAAAGGGGAGTGGTGCTGTACAGTACCAAAGAGGGGTATGTGTTCCAGAATGACATCAACAGCAAAGTGCTGGGTTTTGCTTTTGGACTGATGGCCGAGATAGAGCGTAATCTGATTTCCATGCGCACCAAAGAAGCACTGGAACGACGGAGGAAGGAGGGAAAACATCTGGGCAGGAAGAAAGGGGACACACCCAAAATGAAGATACTCTATGCGAATAAGAGGAAACTTGTGAGGGAGCACCAAAGAGGAGAGTCGTGTGCCGAGCTTGCCCGACAGATGGGAGTGTCACGGACTACGATGTTCCGTTTTCTGAGACGTTATTGAGCAATTCGGCTAAACGAAGGTGTCAAAGGTGGGATTCCTTTTGACACGCTTCGTGTGGGCTACTTATTCGGCTGATACTTCTTTCTTTTCCTTCCACTCTTTCCCGCGCTTGTGCAGGTTTTTCAGCTCGAATGACAGCATGATACGGAAGAAGCCTATAATCAGGAATGCAAACGAAATCATGTACACGGCGTAAAGGGCGCCTACTGCCGGTTGCCACAAGATGATGAGCGAGCAGATGACGGCAAGAATACCGAAAGCAACATACCATCCCCAGTCTCTTGTCCCGTATCTTTTGAGGTCCATGGCATAGCCTACGGATGAGAAGCCGCGGAACATCAGCCAGAAGGCAATGATGAATGGAATGACTTCCATGCTGAGCATTGGGTAGGTTATCAGGTAGAATCCCAGAATCATGTCGATGATACCTCCAGCCAGATACCATCCCCAACTGGATACCCTTCTACGGTTACTTACTGCAAAGGATATTTCCAGCAGACCGCTGAACAACATGGAGACGCTGAACAGAATGCTCAATACCGCATACCCGCTGAGAGGGGAGAACATCAGGCTTATAGCCACTATTACATAAAGAATACCAAGAATGAGTGAAATCCACCAATTCTTTACTTCCTGCTGAAGTTCGTCAAAAATAGTTTTCATGTGAATTTAATTTTTTAAGTGATTATCATTAATTCGTCTGTAGAATAACAGTTTATCCGGAAAAAAGTTTCGGGTGAACTTTTTCTGTATGTAATTTGTTATGTATACATATAATTTGATAAAACTATGGCTACAACAAAATTTAAAGGACAACCGGTAAAGGTTATCGGTGAATTTATAAAGGTGGGCTCTGTTGCCCCCGATTTCGAATTGGTAAAAACAGATTTGTCTTCATTCTCTTTGAAGGAACTGAACGGGAAGAATGTTATTTTGAATATTTTCCCCAGCCTTGACACTGGTGTGTGCGCTACTTCTGTACGTAAGTTCAACAAACTGGCTACCGGCCTGCCCGATACCGTGGTGTTGGCAATCTCCAAGGATTTGCCTTTTGCACATGCACGTTTCTGTACAACGGAGGGTATTGAGAATGTGATTCCTTTGTCTGATTTCCGTTTTTCCGATTTTGATGAAAACTACGGGGTACGCATGGCCGACGGACCGCTTGCAGGTCTATTGGCGCGTTCGGTAGTGGTTATCGGCAAAGATGGTAAGATTGCCTATACGGAATTGGTACCTGAAATTACACAAGAGCCTGACTATGATAAAGCTATTGCAGCTGTAAAGTAGAAAGTTTGGATTTGGGATAAGCAATAAAAAGCGGTGGACAGAATTTATCATGCTGTCCACCGCTTTTTTATTATCATGCCGTTTTTTTTATTTCTTCTTCATGCCTTTATAGATGAAGAATGCCACGATGAGTACGCCGATGCCGATAAATACATAACCTATCTCATGGCTGTATTCCGTTACTTTGGCAAGCAGCTGTTCCTCGTTCTCGATGCCGGGTACTGTGGACAAGTAATAGCCGATAAAAGCCAGGATGGAATTCCAAAGGCCTGCACCCAAGGTGGTGTACAGCAAGAAAGTTCCCAGCTTCATGCGTGCCAGACCGGCAGGGATGGATATCAACTGGCGAACAGCAGGTATCAGGCGGCCGACAAAGGTTGATACGGCTCCATGCTTGTCAAAGTATTCCTCCGCATGCTGCACTTTGGCTTCGTCGATGAGGCACATGTGCCCGAAACGGCTGTTGGCAAACTTGTAAATGATGGGGCGTCCCAGCCATTTTGCCAGATAGTAGTTTATCAATGCTCCGATATTTGCCCCTATGGTTGCAAACAATACCACCAGATATATATTCATGTTGTCATTGTTGGCGGCTTTCCAAGCGGCAGGAGGGACTACAACTTCCGAGGGGAAGGGAATAAACGAACTTTCAATGGCCATCAATAAAGTGATGGTCCAGTAATTGAGGTGGTCGAGACACCATTGGATAAAGGCTACTGATTCCATTTGCTAGATTAGTGGTATATAATTACTGTTATTGTAATGCATTGAAAATATTCTTCATCACTAGGGCCAGCTCTTCCTGATTATCTTCTTGTAGTATCTGCTGTAATCTATCCAGCTCTTCCAGCCTGAACGGATGTTCGCACAGTTGGTTGTACTTCATGAAGTTCTCCTTGTCTTTGAGCAACATATACAGAGAAGTCAGCCTTTCGTTGATACCTTCAAAGTCCGGCTCCATCTCTTTGACATGTTCAAAGGCCAGCTTGGCATAGCTCAGTTGTCCTATTTCCATGCTACACATGCCTATTTCGTGCCAGGTATCTGCATAGGGGGCATACTCTAAGGCTTTGGCCCATCTCTTCACACCTTTCTCATACTCACCTTCTTCCATGTAGATGCGTCCCTCAATCAGGTACGGGTCTATCTCTTCGGGTGCCAGGTCGTATGCTTTTTTACAATACTGGTGTGCTTTGCGTTTCTTTCCCATCTTGTGCAGGCATAGGGCTGCATTGGCATAAAGAGAAGGCAAGGCGAAGTCATGGCTGTCTTCGGCCGTTATGGCTTTTTCCAGATAGTCGTATCCTTCTTTCCACTCTCCTTTGGAGGTTTTGTTCAGGCCGATGAAGGTGTTGATGAAACCGTGGGAGACGAGATGGAACTTTTCGGCTTGCAGGTAGTTCTCCATGGCACTTTCCTCATTTCCCAATTGGAAGAAGGAATGTCCTTTCATCAGGTAGGCATCGGCAAACTCGTCATCGGCCACCGTGGCATAGTCGCATGCTTCGATTGCTTTGTCGAACATCTGCTGGTCAAAGTAGCAACGGGCCAGTCCAAACCAGTAAGGAGCCGAATACGGATTCTTGTCAATCAGCTTATTGAAGAAGAAGGTGGCTTTTTCAAACAGTCCCTGGGCATAGTAACAATCGCCGGTGACGGCAAGGTAGGCTTCTTCTTCGGCATATTTTTCGAGTCCGCGCGTCAGCCATGTCAATGCTTTTTCCGGGAATCCCATGTCGATGTACATATAGGATACATCAACGATATTGGCCAGGTCGTCCTTATCGTCTATGCTGTCGAGTATCGCTTCTGCTTCTTCTTCTTTGCCTTCGCCCAACAGTAGGTTGGCTTTCAGCACTTTCACTTCGGAAGATTCTTCGGCAATCCGTTCCAATATATCTTTGGCTTGCTCTTTATGCTGGGTGTCGAGGAACAAGTATGCCTGTTCCACCAACAGAGCCGTATTATCCGGATGTATTCCCAAGCCATACTCTACGACCTCGGTAGCCATGGCATATTTATGATGCACGGCATACCAGTCTGCGAGGTCGGCTAAGTCGTCTGCGTCCAGATAGATGGTTCTGTTCTCTGCTTTGGCAGCTTCATATTGTTCTGCCATTTCTTGCAGTTCTTTGTCTCTTCCGGACAGCAGGTTTTTTTTACTCATATTCTTATTTATTGATTTTACCCCAAACGTCTTTCAGACCTACAGTACGGTTGAATACCATTTTTTCTGGCGTAGAATCTTTGTCAACATTAAAATAACCGATACGTTGGAACTGCAGGTAGGAGAGGGGCTGCATGCCGGCAGCGTACTTCTCGATGTAGCAGCAGGGCAGCACATTCAGGGAGTCGGGGTTGATCATTTCTTTCATGGCTGTCAGTGCGTCGCAGTTCTTCGCTTCGCGGATGGCGGCAAGCTCATCGCGCGGGTTCTCCACTTTCCACAGACGGTCGTAGAGACGTACTTCTGCTTCGAGGCAGTGGGCACAACTTACCCAATGGATGGTGCCTTTCACCTTACGGTTGGCTCCGGGCAGACCGCTCTTGGTATCAGGGTCATATTCGCAATATACTTCGGTGATTTCACCGGCGTCGTTCTTCTTGCAGCCGGTACACTTCACGATGTACGCGTTCTTCAGACGTACCTCTTGTCCCGGTGTCATGCGGAAGTATTTCTTTGGGGCATCTTCCATGAAGTCGTCGCGCTCCATCCAGAGTTCGCGGCTGAATTCGATGACGTGGTTGCCTTCTTCGGGATGCTCGGGGTTGTTGACGGCTTCCATCTCTTCCACTTGCCCTTCGGGATAGTTAGTGATGATAAGCTTCACCGGATTCAGTACGGCAGATACGCGGGTGGCGCGGTCGTTCAAGTCCTCGCGCACGGCGCTTTCCAGCAGGGCGAATTCATTGAGCGCATCGTAGGTTGTATATCCTATTTTGTCGATGAACTTATGAATGGACTCCGGAGAGTATCCCCTACGGCGGAAACCGCAGATAGTCGGCATACGGGGGTCATCCCAACCGTTTACCAAGCCTTCCTTGACTAGAGTCAGCAGGTTGCGCTTGCTCATCAGCGTATAGCTGAGGTTCAGTTTGTTGAACTCATACTGATGGGGGCGGTTATCGTCGAGGTCTTTGCCTTCCTTCACCCAGTCCACGAAGAGGTCGTAGAGCGGACGGTGGGGCACAAACTCCAGTGTGCAGAGCGAGTGTGTCACGCCTTCGAAGAAGTCGCTTTGCCCGTGGGCGAAGTCGTACATCGGATAAGCCTTCCAAGTGGTGCCCGTGCGATGGTGCGGATGCTTCACTACACGGTAGATGATAGGGTCGCGGAAGTGCATGTTGGGGCTTGCCATGTCTATCTTGGCGCGGAGCACCATGGCACCTTCCTCAATCTCGCCGCTGTTCATTTTCTGGAACAAGTCCAGTGTTTCTTCGATAGGACGGTTGCGGTAGGGACTTTCCACACCGGGCTGGGTGGGAGTTCCTTTCTGGGCGGCAATCTGCTCGGAAGTCTGTTCGTCGATGTATGCCTTGCCCTCTTTGATGAGGCGGATAGCGAAGTCCCACAATTGCTGGAAATAGTCGGAAGCGTAATATTCGTTACCCCATTTGTAGCCCAGCCACTGGATGTCTTCCTTGATGGCTTCTACATATTCCACATCTTCTTTGGTGGGATTGGTGTCATCGAAACGCAGGTTGCAGACACCGCCGTGTGCGGCGGCAATACCGAAATCAAGGCAGATGGCCTTGGCGTGTCCGATGTGGAGGTAACCGTTTGGTTCGGGCGGGAAGCGTGTCTGTACTTTTCCCCCGTTTTTACCCTCTTTCAAATCGTTTTCTACTATTTGCTCAATGAAGTTCAAGCTCTTTTTTTCGCTTGTTTCTTCGCTCTTTATTTCTGCCATAATGTTACTATTTTCGTATCGTGGGGACAAAGATAGGGTAAAAAAATGAAGAATGAAGAATGAAGAATGAAGATTTATTCTTTATGTACCGGGATATATCCGCTCTCTTTGATGATTTTCTGTCCTGCGGCAGACAAGATGAAATCGAGCAGAGGGGCTACGACCGAGGCGTTTTTTCGGTTATAATAATAGTATAGCGGGCGTACTATCGGATAAGTCTTATTGATGGCATTCTCCAGCGTGGGAGCGGCATAATGCTGCCCGTCGTATGAAACGGCGAGTGTCTTGATACGCGGTGATACATAGGCTAGACCCACATATCCGATGGCTCCGCGAGTTTGGCTGACGGATTGGATAATGGCTCCCGTGGCAGGCATGGAGAGACTGCTGCTCATGTAGTTCTTGTTTTTCAGTACGCTTTCCTTGAAGAACTCGTAGGTACCGGAGGAAGTCTCGCGGGAGTAGACTACGATTTTGCGGTCGTCTCCGCCCACTTGCTGCCAGTTGGTGACTTTGCCCCGGAAGATATCTTCCAGTTGTTGGCGGGTCAGTTGTTTCACCGGGTTGGAGGGGTGAACCACTACGGCAAGGGCGTCGTAGGCGATGGGTACTTCTGCCAAGTCTTCTCCGGCAGCTTTGACTTTCATCTTTTCGCTGAACTTGATGGCGCGGGAAGCCATGGCGATGTCCGTGGTCTGGTCCAGCAGGGCTGAAATACCGACACCGGTTCCACCGCCGGTCACGGTGACACGGGCAGAGGGGTTCAGGGTCATAAAGCGTTCGGCGGTCTGCTGCGCTATGGGGAGCACGGTGTCGCTGCCTTTGATGCGTTGCGCCTGCATGCCAGTGGTGGCAGCTGCCAGGGCGAGGAGTAGGAGTAATTTTCTTGTCTTCATAAAACACATGGTGCAAATAGGGTAAACACATGATGCAAATTAAGGTAATGGATATTACAAATGTGTTACATGGAATGTGCTTTGAGTCGTTGTAATAGTTTTGTAACACCTTTGAAACATTTCTTTCAAACGTTAGTCACACTGCCTTAACATCCGGCCCGTTCCTTTGCATACAGAAATCAATAGGCAACATGAAAAAGATTTTTGAGAAGATTGTAGAAGGTATACTGGCTTGTAGCGGCTTTGTGACGAGTCTTACCATCGTACTTATCGTCGTGTTCCTCTTTTCCGAAGCGCTGGGCTTGTTCAGCAGCAAGGTGATAGAAGAAGGGTATGTATTGGCCTTGAATAAGGAGAACCGGGTGGGCGAACTGACTCCGGCACAGATAAAGAATGTTTTTGATGAAGAGCTGACAAACTGGAACGAAGTGGGAGGGGAGGACCTTCCTATCCGCCTTTTCCGTTTGGAGGACATCACACTGTATTATACGGAAGAGCAGTTGGGCGCTTCCTACGAAAATGCAGGTGCCTGCATTACGGAGCTGGTGGAGCGTACGCCTGGCATTATAGCCTTTGTACCGCAGCAGTTCATCGTCCGTCCAGACTCGGTGCATCTGCTGAAAGACAACACCATTTCGGTGAAGGACGTCTTTGCCGGTGCCGAATGGTTTCCCACGGCAACACCTGCTGCGCAGTTCGGCTTTTTGCCGCTCATTACGGGGACGCTGTGGGTCAGTCTGTTTGCCATCCTCTTTGCATTGCCGTTTGGTCTGTCGGTGGCAATCTATATGTCGGAGGTAGCCAATTCCCGGGTAAGGAATCTGCTGAAGCCCATCATTGAGTTGCTGAGTGGCATACCGTCGGTGGTCTACGGCTTTTTCGGCTTAATTGTCATTGTGCCGTTTTTGCAGCAGGTGTTCAACTTGCCGGTAGGCGAGAGCGGGCTGGCGGGCAGTATTGTGCTTGCCATTATGGCGTTGCCCACCATCATAACGGTGACAGAAGACGCGATGAGGAATTGTCCCCGCGCCATGCGCGAAGCCAGCTTGGCACTGGGAGCATCGCAATGGCAGACTATATATAAGGTGGTGATTCCTTACTCCATTTCGGGCATCACCTCCGGAGTGGTGTTGGGCATCGGCCGTGCGGTGGGCGAGACGATGGCTGTGCTGATGGTGACGGGCAACGCCGCCGTCATTCCCCATACCATCCTGGAACCGCTGCGCACCATTCCGGCAACGATTGCCGCCGAACTAGGCGAAGCGCCTGCCGGCGGAGCTCACTACGAAGCATTGTTCCTGCTGGGTGTCGTGCTGTTCTTCATCAGTTTATTGATAAACTTCACGGTGGAAGCAGTTTCGCCAAGACGAAAATAAAAGAAGGTAGATATGGTCAATAGAAAGCATCTTTCGCAAAACGTGGCATTCGGCTTGTTCCGTCTGTTGAGCCTAAGTGTGGTGGGGATTCTTTTTGCAATCCTCGGCTTCATTATATATAAAGGTATAGGAGTCATCGATTGGGAGTTCCTCACTACGGCTCCTACCAACGGTATGACTGCCGGCGGAATCCTTCCTGCCATTGTAGGTACGTTCTGCTTGATGGCGGGCAGTGCTTTATTTGCCTTTCCGGTGGGAGTGATGAGCGGTATTTATATGAATGAGTATGTGCCGAAAGGCTGGGTGGTACGCTTCATACGGATGATGACGAATAATCTGAGCGGCATCCCTTCCATCGTGTTCGGTCTGTTTGGCATGGCGCTGTTTGTCAACTATATGGATTTTGGAGACAGCATCCTGGCAGGTTCGTTGACGCTGGGTCTGCTAAGTCTGCCTTTGGTTATCCGCACCACGGAAGAAGCGCTGAAAGCCATCCCCGACAGCATGCGTGAGGGAAGCCGCGCGTTGGGAGCTACCAAGCTTCAGACCATCTGGCATGTCATCCTGCCGATGGGGATGCCCAATATCATTACTGGACTGATTCTGGCGCTGGGGCGTGTTTCGGGCGAGACGGCACCCATCCTTTTCACCTGTGCCGCCTACTTCCTGCCACAGCTGCCTACAAGTATCTTCGACCAGTGCATGGCGCTTCCTTATCACCTCTATGTCATCTCTACCAGCGGTACGGATATGGAAGCGCAGCTTCCCATCGCCTACGGCACGGCACTAGTGCTGATACTCATTATCCTCCTGGTGAACCTGCTGGCAAACGCCCTGCGGAAATACTTTGAGAAGAAGATTAAGACGAATTGAAAACATATACAATAGGTATGAAGAACAAGATAGAAACCCGTGACGTGAACTTCTGGTATGGCGATTTCCATGCCCTGAAAGGCATCAGCATGGACATTGAGGAGAAGTCTGTGATAGCCTTCATCGGTCCCTCGGGCTGTGGAAAGTCTACCTTCCTGCGCCTGCTGAACCGCATGAACGATTTGATTCCCGACACCCGTCTGACCGGCGAGATACGCATTGACGGACAAGACATCTATGGAAAAGGAGTGCAAGTGGACGAACTCCGCAAGAACGTGGGCATGGTGTTCCAGCGGCCCAATCCTTTCCCCAAAAGCATCTTCGAGAACGTTGCCTACGGACTCCGTGTGAATGGCATCACCGATAACTCCTTCATCCGTCAGCGGGTGGAAGAAACCCTGAAAGGCGCCGCTCTTTGGGACGAGGTGAAGGACAAGCTGAAAGTCTCCGCCTACGCCCTCTCCGGCGGTCAGCAGCAACGTCTCTGCATAGCCCGTGCCATGGCGGTGTCTCCTTCAGTCCTGCTGATGGATGAGCCGGCATCCGCCCTCGACCCCATCTCCACTGCCAAGGTGGAAGAGCTTATCCACGAGTTGAAGAAGCAGTACACCATCGTCATCGTCACCCACAACATGCAGCAGGCAGCGCGTGTCAGTGATAATACGGCTTTCTTCTATATGGGGCAGATGGTGGAGTTTGGAGATACCCGGAAGATATTTACGAATCCCGATAAGGTGGAGACGCAGAACTACATCACGGGACGTTTCGGGTAGCGGATTGTTCCATACAAGCAAAAATAAGTTGTACAAAAGTAATCTTAAAATAGAAACATTATGGTGAAGTTTATCGAATCTGAACTCGTCTTGCTGAAAAAGGAAATAGACGAAATGTGGACCCTGGTATATAATCAGCTCGACCGTGCAGGTGACGCCGTGCTTACGCTGGACCGGGAACTGGCCCAGCAGGTATTGGTGCGCGAACGTCGCGTCAATGCTTTCGAACTGAAAATAGACAGCGACGTGGAGGATATCATTGCCCTTTACAACCCCGTTGCCATCGACCTGCGCTTTGTGCTTGCCATGCTCAAAATCAATACGAACCTGGAGCGTCTGGGAGACTTTGCAGAAGGCATCGCCCGCTTTGCCCTCAACTGCCATGAACCGGCATTGGATACTGAGCTGGTCAAGCAACTCCGTCTCGAAGAGATGATAGCCCAGGTGCTCTCCATGCTCGAGCTTGCCAAGCAGGCACTTCAGGAGGAGAGCCAGGAATTGGCTACCGCTGTGTTTGCCAAGGACAATATGCTGGACGAAATCAATGCTGATGCCACTGCCATCCTTGCCGACTACATCAGCCGGCATCCGGAGAGTGCACTTTCTTGTCTGAACCTGGTGAGCGTGTTCCGCAAGTTGGAGCGTTCCGGTGACCATATCACGAATATTGCCGAAGAAATAGTGTTCTTTATCGACGCAAAAGTGTTAAAACATAGCGGGCGGACAGATGAACACTACTTAAATGATAAGAAATAAACAAAATTTTAGGATAATTTCAGTGTTTCATGGAAAATAGCCTTATATTTGTCCATTGAAAACGATTGCAGGTGTAGAAAAATGCTTTGAAATGATAATAAACTTAAATGATTTCTCAAAAAGATGTTATAAGACATGTTTTTTAATTTGGTTAGTATCACGAAAAGCGCCTATATTTGCATCGTTATCCTGAAAACAATCTTTTTACCTTAAAAAAAAACTAATACCTATTGAAAACTGAAAAAGGAGGCTTTGTGAAAAGCTTCCTTTTTTTTGTACCTATACGAAGGGCTTTTTGTATCTTTGCGCATATTAATAATAAATCGCGTATAACCTAAAAGTATATAGAACCATGTTTTCCGGAATAGTAGAAGAATGTGCCACATTGGTGGCGATGGTCAAAGACCAGGAGAATGTACATTTTACTTTCAAGTGTTCATTCGTCAGTGAATTAAAAATAGACCAAAGTGTGTCTCACAACGGTGTTTGCCTTACAGTAGTCAGTCTGACAGATGATACCTATACCGTGACGGCCATGAAGGAAACGCTGGACCGTTCCAATCTTGGCTTGTTGCAGGTGGGAGATGAAGTGAATGTGGAGCGTAGTATGATGATGAACGGCCGGCTGGATGGCCATATCGTTCAAGGACATGTGGACCAGACTGCCACTTGCATCGATATAAAGGATGCGGAAGGAAGCTATTACTTTACTTTCCGGTATGCTTTTGACAAGGAGATGGCAAAGCGCGGCTACATCACGGTAGACAAAGGCTCGGTAACGGTCAATGGTGTCAGCCTGACCGTGTGCAATCCCACCGACGATACTTTCCAGGTGGCCATTATTCCTTACACCTTTGAGCATACCAATTTCCATGCTTTCAAAGTGGGCAGTGTGGTGAATCTGGAGTTCGATATCATTGGTAAGTACATCAGCCGCATGATACAATATAAATAAGGTAACGGCACTATGGACGATTTCCTGCAATTAGTGGCATCCCGTCAGAGTGACCGTGCCTATGATATGACTCGTGCCGTGGAGCCTGAGAAATATCGGTGATTTACTTTTTAGACACAGATGACGCAGATGACGCGGATTTTTTTAATATTCCCATCCGCGTCATCCGCGTCTAAAAAATAATCAAAAAGAAAGCAGATACGGAGTTTCTGGAAAGACTTCCGCGTGCTTACAAATCCTTTAGCAGCACCTTGCTTGCATTCTTGTAGTATTCCTCCCGTGCCTTCAGCAATGCTCCCCATTGGTTGTTGAATTCATTTTCCTTATCAATTTTGAAATCTTCTGAGCCGTGCGTGTCCAGTTTGTCCAGTAGGAGGGCCACATTCATTTTGTTGATATCCATGGAAGGCTGGTAAGCGATGTCTTCACTCTTTTCATCGGTCACCACTTCATGTAGGAGGTTGATTTCCTGCAATTCATAAAGGGTTTCGTGTGTCAGCCGGATGGGAATCTGGCACTCTTCGGATATCTCTTCGGCTGTATAGGGCTGGGCGTCTTGTTCAAAGCGCTTGGCTATGAGAGACATTATCAGGATGGAGATAAAATCGCGGTAGCGCCGGCTGATATTGCGCGCATCCTTGTCGAAGCTGAAGTTCCGGATATTCTGTCCGGCGTAGGTCAGTTCGGCACCGAATAGGCAGATGGTCCAGGATACCTGCAACCATAGCAGAAACATCGGAAGGGCGGCAAAACTACCATAGATGGCATTGTAACGGGAAACCCACAACTGGCTGCTGATGTAAAGGAATTGGAATGCCTGGTGTGCCGTACCTGCCAGAATACCGGATATGAGTGCGTGTTTCAGCTTGACCTTTGTATTCGGCATAAAGACGTACAGTGCTGTAAACATGAACCAGGTCAGCACGAAGGGGATGAGGCGCACCATAAACTTGCCGACGGGAGCCAGCAGGGTAAAGTCTTCGAGGTTCTTCACCATCGTACTCATGAAGATGGAAAGACCACCGGACACCACCAGCAGAATGGGCATCAGCAGAAGCATAGAGAAGTAATCCGTTATTTTGCGGTACATGCTGCGCGCCTTTTTCACCTGCCAGATGCGGTTGAAGGTGATTTCCATATTGTTGATTAGATTCAGGACTGTCCACAGCAACATAATCAGACCCACTCCGATGAATATTCCACTCTTGGTCTGAGACAAATACGAATTCACGAATTGCAGGATGACTTCCGTGGTTTCCGTAGGACCGCCGAAACCGTTGACAATCTGGCTTTCCATCAGATTATCGAATCCGAAACCGCGGGCTATGGCAAACAAAATGGCAAGAATAGGCACGATGGCAAGCAGCGTACTGTAAGTCAGCGCCGAGGCTTTGTTTACTATCCGGTCTTTGGTGAAGCGGTTGATGCAAAGATAAATCGTCTTGATGATATTGTATACGGAAAAGGTCGTTCGCGTGACTTCATCTTCCGTAATACGCCAGATGTCGTAGGTGAGGAATTTCCAAAGGGCAGCAATACGCTTGTTCATGCTATTATCTCGATTATCCATTGTCAATAAAAAAGCAGTCAGTCTGTAAGCCGGGTTCTGTTCTTCTGTTTCTGAAAAAGCCTAATTAGGAATTATCCATTCTTCATTATCCATTCTCCATTAAAGAAGTGTCTGTCATTTATCTGAGCCGCATGTCACCATACAAGCTTTAGCGGTCTACCCTCCGACATGGAGCGAGCAACTCTCATAACGTCGGTTTACATGACCTTACAACTCCCAAGACGCACAGCCCTTGTGTCGCCACAAGACTGGTAGGCTCTTACCCCACCTTCTCACCCTTACCGTAGCCCAAGGGCGACGGCGGTTATTTTCTTCTACGTTACTCTACCCTCACGGACAGCTTTCTGTTAGGAAGTGGGACGCTCTGTGTTGCCCGGACTTTCCTCATACGCACGAGGCGCAAGCGACAGACCGACCAACTGCTTTATAGGGTACAAAGATACGGAATATTAATGAAGAATGAAGAATGAAGGATGAAGAATTTGTTGTGCAGTGTGCGGATGCAGTACGGATGAATCCTTCATTCTTCATTCTTTACCCTTAATTATCTTAAAAACATGTATCTATTTCGGAATAAATTCGTAGCTTTGCTATTAGTAATAACCCCCAAATCCTTTTGGCCAATGAAAAAGTTATCCTCTCTTTTTTCTTTATTTCTGTTAATCCCGCTTTTTGCTGTCGCTTCGGAAGTGGGTGACCGTACAATACCTGCAGAAGTGGCGCAACTCGCTGACAGTTTGAAACAAAAGTTTGCACCGGACAAGCGCGTGGCTTTGTTCGATGTGGATTACTCTTTCTCCGGAAAGAATGTGATGTTGCGTGGTGTCACCACTTCGGCAGAGGCAAAGACGGCTTTGCTGGATGGTTTGGCAAAGAAAGGATATGCGGTGATGGATTGTCTGCAAGTGCTTCCGGATGAGGCCGGACTTGAAGGCAAGACGTATGGCATTGTCAATGTGTCTGTGTGTAATCTTCGGGTAGCCCCGGATTTCTCTTCAGAAATGATGACGCAAGGCTTGATGGGTATGCCGGTGCGGGTGTTGCAGCGCGACGGCTGGTACCGTATCCAGACACCGGACAACTACATTGCATGGGTACACCGAGTAGGCATACATCCCGTCACGCGGGAAGAGCTGACCGCTTGGAACAATGCAGAGAAAATAGTGGTGACTTCGCATTATGGCTTTGTCTACTCACAGCCCAGCCAGGCATCGCAGACCGTCTCTGATGTTGCTGCAGGAAACCGCCTGAAGTGGGAGGGGACAAAAGGTGCCTTTTATAAGGTGGCTTATCCCGACGGCCGTCAGGGATATATCTCCAAATCCATCTCCATGCCTGAGAAGAAATGGCGTGCCACCTTGAAGCAGGATGCCGCCAGCATTATAGCCACGGCGCATAGCATGATGGGCATCCCTTATCTTTGGGCTGGCACTTCCTCCAAAGGGGTGGATTGTAGCGGCTTCATGCGCACCGTTCTTTTCATGCACGACATCATCATTCCGCGGGATGCTTCCCAGCAGGCATACGTGGGCGAGCATATCGATATCACTCCTGATTTCAGTAACCTCCAGCCGGGCGATTTGATTTTCTTCGGGCGCAAGGCGACGCCGGAACGCAAGGAACGTGTGGTACATGTCGGCATGTATATCGGCAACAAGCGTTTCATCCATTCGCAAGGCGATGTGCGCGTCAATAGCTTCAGCCCTGACGACGAGCTGTTCGATGAATACAACCTCGGTAGACTGTTGTTCGCTACGCGCGTGTTACCTTATATAAATAAGGAGGCGTCGCTCAATACAACGGAAACGAATCCATTTTATTCAATGTAATAATGTGCTAATGTGCCAATATGCCAATGACCTGCGGCGTGACGGTGCAAACATAACGTAGCATATACATAGCGCAGCCCATTGGCACATTAGCCCATTAGCATATTGGCACATTTAATACACACACAATTATGTCAAACAGAAGAGATTTCCTGAAAACCGCCGCTTTTGCCGCACTCGGCTCAGGCATGGCAATCAATCATGTATTTGCCGGAGGAAATGACGCTCCTTCCTTGTTCAACGTGAACAGTAGGGCAGGTGTAACCCCCAAAATGAAACTGCGTTTCTTCCCCTATGAACTGAAATTGCGCCATGTCTTTACAGTGGCCACCTACTCGCGTACTACCACTCCCGACGTTCAGGTCGAGATAGAATATGATGGCATTATCGGTTATGGTGAAGCCTCCATGCCCCCGTACCTGCAACACGAACTAGGCACGATGGACAGTGTACTGGCTTTTCTGAAGAAGGTGCAGGATGTTATCGGCCAATTCTCAGACCCCTTTCAGCTGGAAGATATACTGGCTTATATAGACAGCCTCTCGGCAGGGGATTCCGCTGCTAAAACTGCTGTGGACATCGCCTTGCACGACCTTGTGGGCAAACTGTTGCAAGCCCCTTGGTATAAGATATGGGGTTTGGACAAGGAAAAGACTCCCTCTACAACTTTCACCATCGGTATTGATACGGCCGACGTAGTGCGTGAAAAGACGAAAGAGTGTGCCGACCAGTTCAATATCCTTAAAGTGAAGCTGGGGCGGGAGAACGACAAGGAAATGATAGAGACCATCCGTTCGGTGACGGACCTTCCGATTGCCATTGATGCCAACCAGGGTTGGAAGGACAAACATCATGCGCTCGATATGATACATTGGCTGCACGAAAAAGGAATTGTCATGATAGAGCAACCGATGCCCAAGGAACAACTGGACGATATTGCATGGGTCACCCAGCAAAGCCCGTTGCCCATATTTGCCGATGAGTCCATTCAGCGTCTGAAGGATGTGGCAGGCTTGAAGGGTGCCTTTACGGGCATCAACATCAAGCTGATGAAGTGTACCGGCATGCGCGAAGCCTGGAAGATGGTGACTTTGGCACGTGCATTGGACATGAAAGTGATGGTAGGATGTATGACCGAGACCTCTTGTGCCATTACCGCTGCCTCCCAATTCTCTCCGGCAGTGGACTTTGCCGACTTGGACGGTAGTCTGCTGATTGCGAACGACCGTTTCAAGGGTATGGAGGTTGTGAAAGGTAAGATAACGTTGCCCGATTTGCCGGGTATTGGAGTGGTGAAGTTATGAGAAAGCTATTGTATACCGTCGCTCTGTTTGTGATGGCTTCTGCATGCAGCACGAAGCCCGAGAGCAAGCCCTATAATTGGGAGGACGACCTGTACCAACGTCTGCTTACGGATTTCTGTATGACGGAATCCCAGGTGAAGGACTATATCCGCAAGTATATTCCCGACGTGACCGATGAGCAGATGCGCCAGTGGGAAGCCTCCAAAGCTTTGGAGTGCATGATGCTGGATGGAGAGAAACGCTATTTCCGCAATGCCGGACCTAATCTGTTTCGTGTGGACTCCACTTGCTATGACATCAAGATAGCCAAGGAAGGCACTTCGCCGAGTGGCAGCGAGAAAGTGAATATGGAGAACCTGCCCGAAATCATTTCTGCTGTGAAGAAAGAGGGCAAGGCCATTGTTGCGCCGAAGCGCATGCGCGTCACCTACACGTTGACCGTAGATACCAATGCCGTGCCTGCCGGGAAAATCATCCGTTGCTGGTTACCCTATCCCCGTCAGGACCAGGCCCGGCAGCAGGATGTCAAGTTCATTTCGGCCAGCGAACCGCAATACACCTTTTCGTCGCCCGAGTGCCGTCACAGTACATTGTACATGGAGAAACGTGCTGTCGAAGGCGAACCGACCGTATTCTCCGAAACCTTTGAGTTTACCGCCAACGGCGAATGGCATAATCTGAAGCCGGAAGATGTGCAGCCCTATGATACGACGACCGCCCTTTATAAGGAATATACTGCCGAGCGTGAGAAGCATATCGTCTTTTCCCCGCGCTTGCGCGAACTTGCTGCCAAATTGACAGCCGGTGAAACCAACCCCTACCTGAAAGCCAAACGTATCTTCCGTTGGGTGAATGACAACTTCCCGTGGGCTTCTGCACGCGAATATTCCACCATTGAGAATATCCCGGAATATGTGTTGGACAACCGTCACGGAGACTGTGGCCAAGTCAGCCTGCTGTTCATTACGCTTTGCCGCATCAGTGGTATTCCCGCACATTTCCAGAGCGGCTTCATGATGCATCCCCGTGCATGGAATCTGCACGATTGGGCAGAAGTCTACTTCGAGGGTGTGGGTTGGGTGCCTGTCGACCAGTCATTCGGCATTCCTGCCTTTGCCCGCAATGCCGACGAAGAATATTTCTTCCTGGGTGGTATAGACTCTTGGCGCATGATTGTGAACACTGATTACGGCATGCCGCTACAGCCCGAAAAGCAGTATCCCCGCAGCGAGACCGTCGACTTCCAGCGTGGCGAGGTGGAGTGGGAGGGAGGTAACCTCTACTTCCCGCAGTGGGGCTACCACATGGACATTGATTACTTGAATTATTAAGGTGCTATCTGCCCTCTAAAAACAGATGATGCGTTCAGCCCGAACACATCATCTGTTTGGTATAAACGCATCATCTGTTTACCCCAAATGCATCATCCGTTTCGGCCGCAACGGGTGATGCGTCTTTTTATACCCTATCTGTCAGTTCTTTAACAGTCAGCAATCGTACATAAATGCTAATTTGTCAGTCTTTGCCGTTAACCGCTGTTAAGCCCTAAATATCCTCTGTTAAAAGAGAACAAAAAAGAGTGACAAGCGGAATAACTGAACGTTTTTTGTCGTTATTTTAACGTCGTAATGTTAAACGAAACTTGAATATTAACAATTTAAAGAATAGGAAGAATAGTATGAAACAGACAACAAAAAACATCCTTGGAGTTGCGGCTATCGTGCTCCTGAGCTCTGGAGTGGCTGGATTGACCACTTATAAGATGCTGAATAAGGAAAAGCCTGCCGCATTCAGCGAGTTGTTCCAACAGAACCCCAATAATCTGCTACCGGCGGCTTTCCATGCAACGGATGCCCAGCCAGTGGATTTGACACAAGCAGCGGAGAGTTCGCTCCATGCTGTAGTGCATATACGTGCCACTCAGTTGAGTAAGACCCAGACGGTACAAGAACAGCCGGATATTTTTGACTTCTTCTTTGGAGACGGTCGTGGACGCCAGCGCCAGATACAGACCCAGCCGCGTGTAGGTTTCGGTTCGGGTGTCATCATCTCCAAAGACGGATATATTGTGACGAACAATCACGTGGTGGAAGGTGCTGATGAAATCACTGTGAAACTGAATGACGACCGTGAGCTGAAAGGACGCATCATCGGTACTGACCCCAGCACGGACTTGGCATTGATTAAGATTGAAGGGGATGACTTTCCGACAATTCCGGTTGGTGACTCCGACCAGTTGAAGGTGGGAGAATGGGTATTGGCAGTAGGTAATCCGTTCAACCTGAACTCTACCGTAACAGCTGGTATCGTCAGTGCAAAAGCCCGTTCCATTGGCTCTTCTGCCTCCAATGGACAAGCTGCAAACATCCAGTCTTTCATTCAGACGGATGCTGCCATCAACCAAGGTAATAGTGGTGGTGCGTTGGTGAATGCCAAAGGCGAGCTGGTTGGTATCAATGCCATGCTTTACTCACCCACGGGTGCTTATTCCGGCTATGGTTTTGCCATCCCTACCAGCATTATGACAAAGGTGGTAGCCGACTTGAAACAGTTTGGTACCGTGCAGCGCGCGCTCCTTGGCATCAAGGGTAGTGATTTGAGCACAGACCTGCAGATGGACGAACGCTGGACCGAAGAACTGAAGAAGAAGGCCGACGAACTTGGTGTGAAAGAGGGTATCTATGTGGCCGAAGTTGTTGAAGGTGGTTCCGCTGCCGGCATCTTGAAGGAAAATGATGTAATCATAGCATTGAACGGCAAGAAGATTCACAAGTTCTCGGATTTGCAGGAAATGCTGGCAAAACACCGTCCGGGCGACAAAGTGAAGGTAACAGTGGTTCGTGACAAGAAGGAAAAGGAATTCGAAATCACGCTGAAGAATGAGCAAGGCACTACGAAGGTAGTGAAGGATGCCGGAATGGAAATCTTGGGTGCAGCCTTCAAGCCCGTATCTTCCGAGCTGAAGAAGCAGTTGAACCTGGGTTACGGTCTGGAAGTTACCGGGGTTACCAATGGCAAGATGGCCGATGCAGGTATCCGCAAGGGCTTCATCATTCTGAAAGCCAACGGAGTGCCGATGAAGACGGTAGACGATTTGGAAAAGGCGATGAAAGAGGCAAGAAAGTCTCCTGAGCAAGGTTTGTTCATCACCGGTATGTTCCCGTCAGGAAAACGTGCAATGTATGCCGTTGATTTGACTCAAGAATAAAAAATAGGGATAGTTAGGTAAGAAGATTGTAATATTAGCTAACAATAGCGAAAAAGGGGGTGTCGGTACAATACATACCGGCATCCTTTTTGTTATATAGGATAAGATATAAATAATGTGAAAAAGTTGGGATGAAATTATTGTAACAAAATAATTTGTCGTACCTTTGCAACCCAAATCTGTATTATAAGAATGAGACAACTTAAAATTACAAAAAGTATCACTAACAGAGAGAGCGCTTCTCTTGACAAGTATTTGCAGGAAATCGGTCGCGAAGACCTCATTACTGTTGAAGAGGAAGTGGAGCTCGCTCAGCGCATCCGCAAGGGTGACCGTGTTGCACTGGAGAAATTGACACGTGCCAATCTGCGTTTCGTTGTATCTGTGGCCAAGCAGTACCAAAACCAAGGTTTGAGTTTGCCCGACTTGATTAACGAGGGTAATTTAGGACTGATCAAGGCTGCCGAAAAGTTCGATGAAACACGTGGTTTCAAGTTCATCAGTTATGCAGTATGGTGGATACGTCAGTCCATTCTGCAGGCTTTGGCAGAGCAGTCGCGTATTGTACGTCTTCCGTTGAACCAGGTAGGTTCGCTGAATAAAATCAGCAAGGCCTTCTCCAAGTTCGAGCAGGAAAACGAACGTCGTCCGTCTCCTGAAGAGCTTGCCGATGAACTGGAAATCCCTGTTGACAAAATCTCTGATACGCTGAAGGTGTCCGGCCGTCACATTTCGGTGGACGCACCTTTTGTAGAAGGAGAGGACAACAGCTTGCTCGATGTACTGGTCAACGATGACTCCCCTATGGCTGACCGCTCTTTGGTGAACGAGTCTCTTGCGAGGGAAATTGATAGAGCTCTTTCTACGTTAACCGATAGGGAAAAAGAAATCATACAGATGTTTTTCGGTATCGGACAGCAGGAAATGACATTAGAGGAAATCGGCGACAAATTCGGCTTGACCCGTGAGCGTGTGCGTCAGATTAAGGAAAAAGCAATCAGAAGATTAAGACAAAGTAATCGTAGTAAATTGCTCAAATCTTATTTGGGATAAATAAGAAATATCAGTTTCCGACAAATAGAAGGAATTAAAAACCGTACGTCTTTAGTAGGCGTGCGGTTTTTTTTATATCTTTGCCCCATTGATAATTCATAACTTATAACTCATAACTCAATGAAATACGTTCGTATACTTTGTGCCGTAGCTTTGGTTTTTGCGTTGTGTTCGGCTTTTACAATGAAAGATAAGGAAAAGGCTGTATATGCTTTTGGGGTGGCGGCTTCTTTCAATGACTCCATCGTATATTATACAGACATCCAGGTATTGGACAGCGTAGAGCTGGATAAGAATGGATTCTTGCCCAAGCGTGATTTATACACTTACCAGCTTAAGAACTATCTGGAGTACAATCTGAAGAAACCTGATTATACTTGCATGATTTATTTCGCTGAAAACAAGAAAAAGTTGGAAAAAGAGGCTGTAAAGGTAAAAGGCAAGTATAAAAAGAGTAAGAATATGGTTTTGCAGGTGGTGAAGCCTGAGGCTTTCACATTTGCAAAACCGCAGGAATAAGATTTCAAGTATGAAAACAAAACTATATCTTCTTTTTTTCTTCGTTTTCCCCTTGTTCATGTCGGCGTGTCGTGGTGATGACCCGATACCTGATCCTCCGGTTGATGGGAAACGTACTGTGCTGGTATATATGGCAGCGGATAATAGTATAAATCCATTGGCTAGCTTTACGGATGGGGATTTGGAGGAATTGAAAGCTGGGATGGCTTCAATTGATAATACATCTGATATGCATTTATTGGTGTATATAGATACGGGATTTCCTCGTTTGATTGAAATTGAAAATAAAGGTGGTACTGTTGTTGAAACAATAGTCAAAGAATACGAAGATAGAAATTCGTGCGGAGTCGCTGAGACGCAAGAGGTATTCAATGATGTGTTTGGGAATTCTTTATATAAAGCGGAAAGTTATGGTTTGATTTATTGGTCGCATGGGGAAGGATGGATACCTACTCCATTGCCTTCTACTCGCTGGATAGGAAATGATAAGACTGGAGGAGGGCATTATATGAATATTGAGGACTTGAAGTTAGTATTACAGAACGCTCCTCATTTTGATTTTATTATGTTTGATGCTTGCTTTATGCAGTCGGTGGAAGTCGCGTATGAGTTGCGTGATTGTTGCGATTACTATATTGGTTTCCCTGCTGAGAATCCTGGTCCTGGTGCTGCCTATGATAGAATGTTTCCATTTATATTTCAGAAAGGTGCAGCGGTAGAAATGGCTATTGGGACTTTTGCTGCTTATGATGAAATTTATACTGGAAAAATAGGAAGTAATAGCAATTGGACAATGGGCACTGCTATAGATGTGCTGAAATCTTCTGAGCTTGAGAACTTAGCTGCTGCTACAGCAAATGCTTTGTCGGGAGTGACAGCAGATAGAGAAGTTCTTCGGTCATCGGTCTTTGATTATGATCAGCGTAAAGTAGGATCGTCTTATTATGTAGGCTATTATGATTTCGTAGAAATGATGGAAAAACTCGTTGTGGATGAAGTTGCCTTGGATGAATGGAAGCAAGCATATGATGCAGCTTCTGTCTGTTGGAAAAAAACGCCGATGATTTATTCGATGTCTGTTGGTATGTTCTCCATGAAGCGGGCAAATGGGGTTAGCCATTATATACCTTCCACTGCCACTTCTGCTGCTGCTCAAGCTGCTAATGCCGCTTATCGTTCTACCTTATGGTATAGTGCTGTCGGTCTTGCTCGGCTTGGTTGGTAAGCTTATAAAAACTTGCATACTGAACGGATTATTATAGGTGTAAAAACTTGTAATAATCCGTTTTTTTATGCCTATTCTTATTAAAAATGAGTCTTTTAATAATATTTTCCTTTGGAAATTATGTTTTATTGAAAATAATTATTTTCTTTGCATCGTCAAACTTAAAAAACGAAGAATTATGAAATATGTAATCATTGGCGGTGTAGCAGGTGGAGCCACGGCAGCCGCCCGACTGAGAAGAGTGGACGAAATGGCTGAAATCCTTTTATTGGAGAAAGGCCCTTACATCTCGTATGCTAATTGTGGTTTACCTTATTATATAGGTGGAGTGATAGCAGAGCGCGAGAAGCTGTTGGTACAGACACCCGAATCTTTCGGCAAGCGCTTCCGCATTGATGTGCGTGTGCAGAATGAAGTAATCGCCATCCATCCCAAAAACAAGACCGTTACCATACGCAATGTGGAAGGCAAGGAGTACGACGAAAGCTATGACAAACTTTTGCTTTCTCCCGGTGCCAACCCCGTGAAGCCCCCCTTGGAAGGCATTAATTCCGAAGGCATCTTCACGTTGCGCAATGTAGAAGATACCGACCATATCAAGGCTTATATCTCGGACAAGCAGGTGAAACGCGCCGTGGTGGTAGGTGCCGGTTTCATCGGATTGGAAATGGCGGAGAACCTGCATCATGCCGGTGTTCATGTGTCTGTAGTCGAAATGGGTAATCAGGTGATGGCGCCTATCGACTTCTCTATGGCGGCACCTATTCATCAGCATTTGTTGCAGAAAGGCGTCTCTCTCTATCTGGAAGAAGGAGTAACCCATTTCAAACGTACGGACAACGGAATCACCGTATTCCTGAAAAGCGGAAAGGCCATTCCTGCCGATATGGTGTTACTCTCCATCGGTGTGCGTCCTGCCACTGCATTGGCGCAACAAGCCGGCTTGAAACTGGGCGAGATGGGCGGTATCTGGGTAGACGAACACTTGGAGACTTCCGAAAAAGACATCTATGCTGTGGGCGATGCCATCGAATATCCTCATCCGCTGACCGGAAAGCCCTGGCTCAATTATCTGGCAAATCCTGCCAACCGCCAGGGACGTATCGTTGCTGATAATATGGTGTTTGGCAATACTGTTTCCTACGAAGGAGCTATCGGCACCTCCATTGCCAAAGTATTCGACATGACGGTAGCCTCTACGGGCCTTGCAGCCAAACGCTTGAAGCAGTGGGGCATGGAATATCAAAGCTCGGTGACTCACTCGGCATCTCATGCCGGTTACTATCCGGATGCCCTACCTTTGACCTTGAAACTGACTTTCCATCCCAAAACCGGTAAACTCTATGGTGCGCAATGTATCGGTTACGAGGGAGTGGACAAGCGAATCGACCAGATAGCCGGACTCATCAAGCGGGGTGGCACAGTCTACGATTTGATGGAGACGGAGCACACGTATGCGCCTCCTTTCTCCTCGGCCAAAGACCCCATCGCTATTGGCGGCTATGTAGCATCGAACATTATCAGCGGTGCAATGCCCGTCATCTCTTGGCGCGAGCTGGTGGAAGAGAAGGATAAAGTGATGCTGATAGATACCCGTACGCCCGAGGAATTCTCTTTCGGCACCATTCCGGGAGCCGTCAATATTCCGTTGGACGAAATGCGCGAGCATTTGGCAGAGATACCTACAGACAAGCCGGTAGTGCTTTTCTGTGCTGTGGGTCTGCGCGGTTATCTGTCCCTGCGCATCCTGATGGGGTGCGGCTATCGCAATGTGCGCAATCTGATAGGTGGTTATAAGACCTACTCCACGGCAACAGCACCTCTGCCGTCTCCATCTGCTCCGGCAGGCGGCGGCTCTTCTTCTTCTTCGGTAGAGGCTGCTACTGATGATGTTCCTGCGGATGCATCAGTGTCCAAGAAGGAAACGTTGAAGATAAATGCTTGCGGTTTGCAATGTCCGGGACCTATCATGCAGGTGAAAAAGGCGATGGATAGCATTGCTGTGGGCGAGCGTGTGGAGATTGTGGCAACCGATGCCGGTTTTGCACGCGATGCTTCTGCCTGGTGTGATACGACGGGAAATAAATTGATAGAGAAGCATGACGAGAAAGGACGCTATACGGTAGTCATCGAGAAAGGTGCTCCGGCTTGTACATCTGCTTCCAATGTTTCCGCAGCCGGGGGTAGGGGAAAGACGCTGATTCTGTTCAGTGACGACCTGGACAAAGCGCTGGCAACCTTCGTACTAGCAAACGGAGCAGCGGCAACGGGACAGAAAGTAACCATTTTCTTCACCTTCTGGGGACTGAACGTCTTGAAGAAAGTGCAGAAACCCAGTGTGCAGAAGGACTTCTTCGGCAAGATGTTCGGCATGATGCTGCCGTCCAGCTCTTTGAAACTGAAGTTGTCGCAGATGAATATGTTTGGCATGGGCAGCCGCATGATGCGCTTCTTGATGAAGCGCAAGGGAGTGGATTCTTTGGAGTCGTTGCGCTCGCAGGCATTGGCGCAGGGAGTGGAATTCATTGCTTGCCAGATGTCTATGGATATGATGGGCATCCAGCACGAAGAACTTCTGGATGAAGTAACCATCGGCGGCGTGGCTACCTATATGGAACGTGCGGACAAGGCAAATGTGAACTTATTTATATAGGAGGACAAGATATGGAGACTTTATGTAAAATCCGTGATGTTTATCGGGCTATTGCCGAGTTCGAGGTGCAGTTTACGCAGATGTATGATTTATCGCTGAATGAAGGAATGCTGTTGTGCACGCTGCTCAATACTCCTAAGCTTACCTCCAGTGAGATAGCCGAGGCACTGGGTTTGTCTGCCTCCAACACTTCAAAGGTCATTCGCTCTGTCGAGGGAAAGAAGCTCATTACCCGTCTGATAGGTAAGGAAGATAAGCGTCAGATGCGTTTTTCTCTTACGACAGAAGGCAAGAACCGGATTTCGGATATTAAGAATGCTACTTTCGAATTGTCGGGGTTGTTGCAGCAGGTAGTTAGCCTCGTATAGTTTTGTGTAAAAGCGAATTAATATCGTGTTTGCAGGAAGTTAATATCCTGCGGACACGATATTTGTTTTTTGTAGGACACGTTATTAACTTCTTGCACGACATGTTGTTAGTATCGTGTATTGCATGCTATAAATTGTTTGTATCTGTTCATGTATACTGTTTTTGTTTTGCTTGAATAAACTGTGTAATTGCTTGTAACACAGAAAGATGGAGGAGATGCTGGAGGAGTTTTTTTAACGTTCGTTTAATGAACGTCTATTTTTAAGAAAATAAGTAGAGGCATAAAAGTTAAAAAGGAACAAAACTTTAAGATGTTAAATATTAGATTTATATTATTGTAAATCAATACATTAATATGAAATAAAAATTACTTTGGAAATATTTTTATTAAACATTTTGTTAGTTCAAAAAATACGGCTTATCTTTGCGTTTATTAAACGAACGTCTATTGAACGCTTTTCTACTTCTAATTCGTTCGGTGACAACGTTTTATAAGCACTTGTCTGCAGATACGGTTCGAAAGAGTAAATGACTCAATCGGACCGCGAAGCGTACCCCAAAACAAACTTCCGATTATTTATTAAACTTCTCCAAGTGGTTGAAACACAGAAATATTGGTTCGCAGCCCGTACACTAAGCAAACAAGAATTTGCAGTTAAGAAGCGTATCGAAAATCTTAATTTGGAGGAAGGTATTGATGTGGAGTGTTATCTTCCCACTCGAACTGTAATCTCACAGTTGAAGTACCGTCGGAAGCGTAGCGTGGTTCCGGTTGCCCGTGGATTGATTTTTATTCATGCCACCAAACAGTCTGCTTGTGACATACATAATGTTTATGGTGTTCAGGTTTTCTATATGAAGGATTTTTCCACTCATTCCATGCTGGTTGTTCCCGATAAACAAATGCAGGATTTCATGTTCGTCATGGATTTGAATCCCGAAGGTGTTTGTTTTGACAATGAACCTCTTACCGTTGGCAAAAAGGTTACAGTTGTCAAAGGGGAGTTTAGCGGCATTGAAGGTGAAATCGCCACAGAAGCCAACAAGACTTATGTTGTTATCCGCATTACGGGTGTTTTAGTAGCAAGCATTAAAGTACCCAAATCCTATCTGAAGGCAATTAATGACTAAGCGACTCTCTGTCATCCTAATCTTCTCGAAAGATATTTTTTCTTCCCGATAAATAATAAAAAATCAATATAAAGATGAATTCTTTACTTTCCCGTGCTCTTGAGCTTCAACGGATGGCTCATGAACTTATGTATTTGGATACGAATGGTAGTCCTATTTATTCTGATGAATTCTGTCGTTTAAATAAAGAAGTTCTGACCCGTTCCGATTCTTTATTTTCCGAACAAAGCTCTGATATTGAAGAAGAGGGAAATCTGTGTCTTGCTCTGCTGATGGGGTATAATGCCACTATCTATGATAATGGAGATAAGGAGCGGAAAAAACAGGTTATTTTGGATCGTATCTACAATATTATGAGTCAACTTCCGGCATCTTTATTAAAAATGCGTTTACTGACATGGGGATATAGTGAAACGTATGATGAAGAATTGGCTCATGAAGCACATCAACTTATTGAAACGTGGAATATTTCAGACTTAACGGATGAACAGAAGGAAATAATAGAAGAATTGAGAAATTTCGAGGAGAATCAATATCCGTGGGAAGAAGTGCAAGAATAAATTTCCGCAAATCTAGGTTCTTAATATTACAATTATAATCAATGAAAAATTTTGCATTAATTGGAGCGGCGGGTTACATTGCTCCCCGTCATCTGCGTGCCATCAAGGACACCGGAAACCGCTTGGTTGCGGCTTATGATAAATTTGACAGTGTTGGGATTATGGATAGTTTTTTTCCGGAAGCATCCTTTTTTGTCGAACATGAATTGTTTGACCGTCACTGTACGAAACTGAAAGGTACTGACAAGCAAGTTGATTATGTCTCTATTTGTACTCCTAATTATCTTCATGATGCACACATGCGTTATGGGTTGCGTTTGGGGACTGATGTGATTTGCGAAAAGCCCTTGGTCTTGAATCCTTGGAATGTGGATGCCTTGGAAGAAGTGGAGAAAGAAACCGGACACCATATTTATACAATACTTCAACTTCGTCTGCACCAGTCTATTATTGATTTGAAGAAGAAAATAGAGAACGGTCCTAAAGATAAAATTTATGATGTGGACTTGACGTATATCACTTCACGTGGCAATTGGTATTATACAAGCTGGAAAGGTGATGTACACAAGAGTGGGGGAATTGCGACCAATATCGGCGTGCATTTTTATGATATGCTTTCATGGGTGTTTGGTCCTGTAAAGAAGAATATTGTTCATGTATATACACATGACCGTGCAGCAGGATATCTGGAGTTGGAAAGAGCGCGTGTCCGTTATTTTTTAAGTATAAATTCAGACAATCTTCCTGAAAATGCAGTACAAGGGGAGAAGCTTACTTATCGTACAATCAATATTGACGGTGAAGAATTTGAATTCAGCAAAGGTTTTACGGAATTGCACACTGAAAGCTATAAGGATATTCTTGCCGGTAAAGGTTTTGGTATTGAGGATGCACGTAATGCAATCAATATCGTGTATGATATTCGTCATGCAGAACCCATCGGTTTGAAAGGTGACTACCATCCTTTGGCAAAACTGCCTTTAGCCAAACATCCATTTGGGTGGTAAATAATTCTTGAGAATGAAATGGTTATGGATATGAAACTTCAAATGGTTGACCTTCATGGTCAATATTTAAAGATAAAAAAGGAAGTGGATACGGGTATTCGGCAAGTCATTGAAACTTCTGCTTTTATTAATGGCCCTCAAGTAAAAGAATTCGCTTCCAATCTGGCAACTTATTCCGGTTGTAAACATGTAATAACTTGTGGTAACGGGACAGATGCTCTTCAGATAGCATTGATGTCTTTAGGCTTGAAACCGGGAGATGAGGTTATAGTGCCTGCATTTACGTATGTTGCTTCTGCAGAGGTGATTGGCCTTTTAGGTTTGATTCCTGTGATGGTGGATGTAGATTATGCCACTTTTAATGTGACAGCTGCCAATTTGGAAAAGGCGCTAAGCCCGAAGACAAAGGCTATTATCCCGGTACATCTTTTCGGTCAGTCTTGTGATATGGAGCCTATCATGCAGTTTGCTGTAAAACATCACTTGTATGTTGTGGAGGACAATGCACAAGCCATCGGTGCTACATATACTTTTTCCGATGGCACTAAGAAACATACCGGTACCATTGGTCATATAGGATGTACTTCATTTTTCCCTTCAAAAAATTTGGGCTGTTATGGTGATGGAGGAGCAATCCTTACCAATGATGATGTATTGGCCGAACAGCTTCGTATGATAGCCAATCATGGTCAGCGGATAAAGTATCACCATGCGGTTATCGGATGTAATTCTCGTCTGGATACTGTTCAAGCTGCGGTTTTGAACGCCAAATTGAAACATTTGGATGAATATTGCCTTGCTCGCCGTGAAGCGGCACAATATTACACTTCACATTTGAAGGATGTGCGAGGCATCATTACGCCGGAAGAGTTGCCTCAAAGTACTCATGTTTATCATCAATATACTTTGAAGGTATTAGATGGTAAACGTGATGCCTTGAAACAGCATTTGGCAGATGCCGGTATTCCTAGTATGATTTATTATCCGTTGCCCTTACAGCAACAAGAGGCATTCCAAAAAATAACACGTGCTGCAGAGTCTTTGGATAATGCTGAAAAATTGGCATATTCCGTTCTTTCCCTTCCTGTTCACACCGAACTGACTACTGAGCAGCAGGATTTGGTTATTGATAGCATAAAAGATTTCTTTAAATAAATACACCTATGCAAGATTTTTTTGCTCATGAAACAGCAACCATCGATGATGGTTGCCGGATTGGTGCGGGTACAAAGATATGGCATTATAGTCATATCATGTCCGGATGTGTGCTTGGAGAAAGATGCAATATCGGTCAGAATGTGGTGATTTCTCCAGATGTGGTATTAGGGAATAATGTAAAGGTTCAGAACAATGTATCAGTCTATACTGGTGTGACGTGTGAAGATGATGTTTTTTTAGGTCCTTCTTGTGTCTTTACCAATGTTACCAATCCTCGTAGTGCTGTCAACCGTAAATCCGAGTACGCCAAAACTCATGTTGGCAAAGGTGCCACTATTGGTGCCAATGCCACCATCGTTTGTGGACACGATATTGGTGAATACGCATTTATCGGTGCCGGTGCGGTAGTTACTAAAACTGTTCCTGCTTATGCTTTATTGGTTGGTAATCCTGCCCGTCAGATGGGTTGGATGAGTGAATACGGTCATAGGCTTGACTTTGATGAAGATGGGGTTGCAGTTTGTCCGGAGAGTAAGGAACGTTATCGGTTGAAAGAAGGTAAGGTTGCTAAACTTTAATTTTTAGTTCTTTAATTTTTAATTTTTAATTTTGTTTGAAGGTTATGTATAATAAGTTAGTAAATAAAGAGGCTAAACTGGCATTGGTCGGTTTAGGTTATGTAGGTTTGCCCATTGCTCTGGAATTTGCAAAGAAGATTTCAGTAATTGGTTTTGATATAAATGAGTCACGTTTGGCAAAGATGCGCGAGGGGATTGATCCTTGTGGGGAACTGGATGGTTCAGCCTTTGAAAATGTAGATATAGAGTTTACTTCCTCTATTGAGAAGTTGAAGGAAGCTTCTTTCTTCATTGTAGCCGTTCCTACTCCAATTGACAAATACAATAAGCCGGATTTGACCCCGTTGTTAGGTGCTTCCCGTTCAGTAGCTAAAGCCTTGAAACCGGGTGATTATGTAGTTTATGAATCTACGGTCTATCCGGGCTGTACGGAAGACGACTGCCTTCCCATTTTGGAAGAGGTAAGCGGATTGAAAGCCGGCATAGATTTTAAATACGGCTATTCTCCGGAGCGTATCAATCCGGGAGAAAAGGTGCATACTCTGCCCAACACGATTAAGATTGTTTCTGGTTGCGATTCAGAAGCTTTGGATGTTGTGGCCAAAGTATATGAGCTTGTAGTAAAACCGGGCGTCCATCGTGCACCGAATGTAAAAGTTGCTGAAGCGGCAAAGATTATTGAGAATACTCAGCGTGATGTCAATATTGCCTTGATGAATGAGCTTTCCATTATTTTCAGCCGTATAGGTATCAATACTTACGATGTGTTGGAAGCTGCCGGAACCAAATGGAACTTTTTGAAATTCTATCCGGGTTTGGTAGGAGGGCACTGCATCGGCGTCGACCCTTATTATTTGGTTCAGAAAGCCAGCGAGTTGAAATATCATTGCCAGATAATCAGTGCGGGCCGTTATATAAACGACAGTATGGGCGGATATATCGCTAAGAAGCTCGTAAAGCGTTTGATATCATTAGGCAAGGGTGTACTTGGTGCCCGTGTCCTTGTGATGGGGGTTACTTTCAAGGAGAACGTAGCGGATATCCGTAATTCAAAAGTTGTTGATATTATTAATGAACTCAGGGACTTCGGGTGCGATGTAGATGTGGTTGATCCACACGCAGACAGTGATGAAGTTCAGAAAGAATACGGTTTCCGATTGGTGGAAAAACCGCGAGATAATTATGATGCAGTGGTTGTAGCTGTGGCTCATGATGAATACAAGAATCTGGATGATAAATACTTCAAGGGTATGACGTACGATCATGCGGTGCTTGTGGATATTAAAGGAATGTATAGAGATAAGATTCATTCGTTGAAGTATTGGAGTTTGTAGTGAAAAGACTATCTTTGCGGTAGATATAAATACAAAAAGAGGAGTGAACTTTGCTCTTTGGTGAAAAATAGGAGGATATAATGATGACTACGGATGACATGTTGAAATTAAAAGCTGTTACTCTCTATATTTTAAAGCAATGTGGCGAGTTGGATTTCATCCATTTGTTCAAAATTCTATATTTTGCGGAGCGCCAACATTATGCTACTTACGGGAAGCATCTGGTGAAGGATACGTTCTGTGCGTTGGAGCGTGGTCCTGTTCCTTCTTTTTTGTATGATGCCGTGAAGGTTGCAACAAATTCGGCTCATGCTGTAAAAGGTTCCTTGTTGCAGCAATTAGCGGATTCATTAAAACCGGGAAATGCAGAATGTTACTATTTTATAGGAGCTGCCGAAGAACCGGATATGGATGAGTTGAGTAAGGCTGACCTTGCGTGTTTGGATGCTTCCATAAAAGAAAATTTGCAGAAGGATGCAAAGCAATTGTCCAAAGATTCGCATGATGTAGCTTGGCAAACGGCATGGGATGCAAGGAGTGCATCACCTATGAATCCGCTATTGATGGCTCAGGCAGGAGGCGCAACTTCCGGATTTGTAGAATATCTGAAAGAACAATCTGAGATTGACGATTATTTGCAGGGCAGATGAAGAAAGGAACCTTTGAAGACCTTTTACCGCAAGAAACGGTAGAACGCATGTTGCTGTCCAATGTATCTGTTGGTGAGGTGTTCAGAATGCACTTGGGGAAAGAAGAGAACATCAAGGGTAAGAATCCGGGAGATGATGGCCGCAATAAATATTTTGTTGTCTTGGGACATGATTTAGATGGAAATGCCATAGGAGTTGTTATTATAGACACAAAAATAAATCCTAATTTGCCTCTAAGACGGCAACAGATGCACTATCAATTGTCTGCAAAGAAATATGCTTTTCTAAAAGAGAAAGATCGTTTTGTAGATTGTTCTGATTTGAAAACGATTACTGGTAAGCGTTTTAAAGAACTGTTTGGGAACGATAAAGCTAAAGGTATCATTATGCAAGATGACCTCGAACTGATTAAAGGTGCTGTGATTAGCTATGAAGATGCTTCGCCTAAAATGTTAAGGCGTTTTGGATTATTGCTTTAAGTATGTGTTTCCTTTGTTGATTACTATTCTGATATGAGTTCCATAGAAAAATTAATGTTGCTTGACGAATTTTTCGCATTGCGCAAAGCTAATCGGGAAGAGAGGGAAAAACTTTGAGAGAAATCTACCTACTAGATAGGATGTTTGTTTTGGAGTATTTGATTTTTTTATGGATTTGACAAAAGATGTGGGACCATGAGAATCTGCTTAATGATTATCAGAATAAATGCTAGTGATATTTAAAAAGGGGGGCACTTTTGCTTTGCTTTATAATTTATAGAGGTCATAATTCAAGCTGTGTCAGTTCTTAATCCATTGAGTAAATCATATTTTACTTCGGATAAACACTTGAATATCAATATAAATACAAGTAGTAATCTACTGATAAAAAGAAAAATGCAAAGATTGACACAGTTTAAATTACGTCCCCCTAATTTTAATATTTTATCTTTCTATAGTTTGCTATCTTGTAATGGCTAAAAAAGCATTAGTTTTAATTACTAACTCTTTCCCTTTTGGTAAAGGAGAAACTTTTGTAGATAATGAAATTCGCTATTATAGCAAGTTTTATCCTGTTTACGTTGTTTCTATAGATAATGTTTGTCCACAGCGCTTTTTGAACATCCCTAATAATATTAGCATTTATCAAATGCCTAAATTGAGTAGATGTAATAAAATAATCTGGTATCTACGTTCTCTTCTCAGGCAAGTCTTTTATGAAGAATTACTATTTTTGCTAAAAGAAAGAAATTATTTTTTTTCGAGACTGCATTCTTTGATTGCATTTATTGGTTTAGGTGAAAGGGTGTTTATTTTTCTAACAAAGAATATATCTAATAAAATTGAAGGACATGATACGGTCTGTTATAGTTATTGGCTGCATCATGGAGCTTATGCTGCAGTTCGTTTTAAGAAAAAGTTTTCAGCAAGAGCAGTAGCTCGGTGTCATGGGTATGATTTATATGCAGATAGGTATATCTCTAATTATTTACCTTTGAGATTCTATTTATCAAGTTACCTGGATGTTATATTTCCAATATCTAAGCATGGCTTGGATTATTTAAAAGGTAATATTTTTATTTCTAAGAGTTGTAAACTAGAAGTTTCTCGTTTGGGCACTTTTGATTATGGAATTAAAAGTAATGTACATTTGGAAGGAACACTTCGATTGGTATCTTGTTCTTGGATTGTGCCAGTCAAGAGGGTTCATAGGATATTAGAAACATTGCAACAAATAGTTGATATAAATATTGAATGGACACATATTGGTGGAGGAGCATTAAAAGAGAGGTTGGAATTAGATATAGAAAAACTACCTAAGAATATAAAAGTAAATTTGCTGGGGGAATTGACATCTACAGATATTTATAAATTATATAAGGAAAACTCTTATCATATTTTTGTGAATGTTAGTGAATCAGAAGGTATTCCTGTTTCTATTATGGAGGCTTCATCTTTTGGCATTCCTGTGATTGCGACCAACGTGGGTGGAGTGGGAGAAATTGTAGAAAATGGGTATAATGGTTTATTACTGAATAAAGATTTCTTGAATAGAGATTTGAGTGTTTGTTTGAAATCTATTGCTTGTATGGTAGATAATGATTATCAGACTTTAAGAAAACATGCTAGAGAAATGTGGGAAGAAAGATATAATTCTTCTGTGAATTATAGCAAATTTGTGCGAATATTGAATGAGTTGTTTTGACTTTAAGGACTTTATAAAGATATATAGAGATGGAAAAGCAGACGATAGGTTGGATGTTTATGTTGTCGGGAAAAAATGGAATTGTCCGGGTGAAGGTAAATTTTGATGATAGATTTAAGGATGATAAGTTTTATTGTGATAACGAGAAGATTACTATTGTTTCTGATGGGGTGATTTTAAATAAGTCGGAGCTGTTCGCAAAATATAAGGTTACAACTCTTGAGGATTTACTTTTTTTATTATTAAAAAAAGATGAATTTACTTTTTTTAAAGAATTTATAGGCCCATTCAATGGATTTTATCGTAATAAAGAAACTGGAGTGCTTATTGTTTGGGGAAATCAGACGGGTGATAGTGCTCCTTTTTATTATGTAGGAGTGGATGGTAATGTTGTAGTTAGTAATAAATTTAACTTGGTATATGAAGAGTTAAAGCGGAATGGAATGGTATATTCGTTTTCGGATAAAGCCGCTTACCAATTGCTTTCTTTCGGTTATATGGTAGATGATTCTACATTCTTAAAAGAGGTGAAGAGGGTGAGAGCTGGAAAGTATTTGTTTGTGAGTGAGAAAGGAATGAATATCAAGGAATGGCATCGTTTTTCCTATAAAGTAAAAATAGATATGGGAATGAACGAGGCGATAGAGTTAATTGATCAAGGTTTCAGAAAGGCTGTTAAACGTTGTTTTGACAAAGATACGGAGTATGGATATAAATATCATTTGGTGGATTTAAGTGGTGGTTTAGATTCTCGAATGACAACTTGGGTTGCTCATGATATGGGTTATAGAAATATTGTTAATATCTGTTATTCACAATCAACTAGTCTGGATTGCCAATATGCAAAAGATGTTGCCCACTTTTTGGGTAACCAATTTTATGTAAAGTATTTGGATGAAGCTTCGTTTGTGCGAGAAGTGGAGGAAGTTACGAAAAAGAATTTTGGCATGGGATATTATGCGGGAATTACCGGGGGAAATCAGTTTTTGAAATTTTTGAATTTTAGAGTCTTGGGTTTAGAACATACAGGGCAATTGGGGGATTTGATTGTAGGAGGAGGATATTTAAAATCCTTACGCGAAGATACAATAGATGTGAATGGAATTAAATATTCCAATAGGGTTTCATGTGAAGATATAAATGTTTCGGGATATGAGGGCCATGAATTGATGTCTCTTTATCTTCGTGGTTTTCAAGGTGCATTATCAACTCATTATATTCGTTCGAATTATACATATGCTGTTTCTCCTTTTATTGATCCAGAGTTTATAGATATTTGTTTTTCTATCCCTAAATGTTTGCGTATATATAACAGGCTTTATTGGACATGGATTAATAAAAAATATCCGATGGCGGGTAAAATTCAATCTACTCGTAAGCAAAGGACTCGTTTTTTTATTTTTCAGAAATTGATGCAGCTTGTTCAAGGGGGATTTCGCAGAGGCTTGCACATAATTGGAAGTCGCCATTTTAGCCATAATAAGCGTGATATGAATCCTTTTGAATTTTGGTATGCTACAAATCCTGGAATAAGGAACTTTGTTAACACTTATTATGAGGAACATATTCATTTATTAGATGGATACAAGAAGTTACAAGCGGACTCTATGATGCTTTTTAATCAAGGGAGTGTGATTGAGAAGTTACAGGTTTTGACAATACTTGCTGCGAGAAAGATTTATGCGTAATAATACGGTAATTCTTATTAAGAATTTGGCACAACGTGGCTTGATGCATATGTTTGGTGCGAATGTCTTTAATAAAATCATTTCTTTTTCAGGAACTATTTTGTTAGTCCGCATTTTATCAAAGGGAGAATATGGGGTATATGCTTATGTCCAAAATATTTTGTCTTTTTTTTTGTTATTGAACGGTTTGGGAGTCGTTTCAGGGTTGTTGCAATATGGTTCAGTGTATAGGAATTCTCCTTTGATGTACGCATTTTTTAAATACGGTTTAAGAAGGGGAGTGATCGCAAATATTATATTGGCTTTTGGAATCGGATTATTTGGTTTGTTATTTGTCAAAGATTCTTCTACAAGTATTTTATTTGTGATTATTTCTTTTATACCTGTCTTTACAATTATTTATGAGATTTTCCAAATTTATAATTTAGTACTTCGAAATAACAAATTTTATTCTTTATATACTTCTTTGAATACAGTATTGGTTATGGGAGGGACTGTAGTTGGAGCATATTTTTTAGGTGTGAAGGGAATTTTTGCTTTTACTTATATTGCTTTGTTAGGTTGTATTGGGGCAGGAATGGTTTATTTAAAAAGAGGTGGGTGGATATGGTGTGATGCAAGAGTTGTAATAACAAAGGAGGAGGCATCAGAGTTTAATCGTTTTTCATTAGTTTCAATGTTCAATAATGGGGTATCATTTTTGGTTTATATTATTGATGTTTTTCTTATTGGGGTTATTACTGAAGATATGAATGTTCTAGCATCTTATAAGACAGCTACACTTATCCCTTTTGCTTTGACGTTTATTCCTTCGACTATAATGACGTTTGTTTATCCTTACTTTGCCAATCATCAAAATGATAAGAATTGGGTGCGCAACCATTATATGAAATTACTAAAATATTGTTTGGGATTAAATTTGTGTATTTCTCTTTTTCTTATTTTTTTCTCAAAGTTGATTGTTCAGATTTGTTTTGGCAAAGAGTATTTGGACTGCGTATCCATATTTATTGTTTTGGCGATCGGTTATTTCTTTACAGCCTCTTTGCGGATTCCAGGAGGAAATGTATTGGCTTCTTTAGGGAAAATTAAAGTGAATTTTTATATTACGGTTGCTATGGGGCTTTTTAATATCATAGCAGATGTGGTTCTAATATATTGGATGGGAAGTATCGGGGCGGCAATAAGTACGTTGTCGGTGTTTTTATTGTCTGGTCTTGTGTCTAATCTTTATTTGTACAGATATTTGTTGTCAAAGTAATTATATGCGGAGAATACGAACGGCATATCTTTTCTTTTTCTTATTTCTCGGGCTTTTCAGTTTCGTAATAGGTTTATTGTATCAAGTGTATCTTTTTTCATTAGGAGCTATATTTTCGGTTTGGATATTAAGTATGATCTATGCAATAGCAGACCTAAATAAACGATATGTATTTGCTCTGTTTAATGTTACATTTTTTACTTTTTTATTGAGTAGATTGTTTATTTCTCCCATTTTCGGTGAATTACAGTCAGAAGAAGGATTAAATTTTAGTTCTCCGCAGATTATAAATCATATTTTGTTTTCCCTGTATTTAAGTTTATTTTTTTTATTTGTTGGATTCTATATGTTTCAAGATAAGCGGATTGTGTGGTTTAAGCAAAAAGAAAGGACTAAGTATGCTTCGGACATTGTAAAATTCCGGAAAAAACTGTTTTTGCCTTTTCTTTATGTATGTGCAGTTGCTGCTTGTTGTATCAATATTGAAAAAATGTTGTTTGTTCTGTCTAATTCTTATTTGAGTTATTATACAGATTTCAGTTCTAGACTTCCTCATTTCATTGGGTTTATAGGTCGTTCATTTAATTTGTTTTTTTTCTTGTATTTATCGACTATGCCTTCGAAACGGGAATTGAAATATCCTTTTTTAGTATTTCTATTAATTAATACTTTATCATTAGGGTACGGACAGCGTAACGGAGTCGTTTTAGCATTTTGCTTTTTGATTGCTTATTTGATTCTGAGAAATACGGTAAATTCTGGTGGTAAGGTATGGTTTGGCAAACGTGAATATATTATTTGTGGTATAATAACTCCTTTTGCCCTTTCTTTTTTACTTGCGTTCGGGTATATACGAAATGAGCTAGATCATGAATCAAAAAATATTTTTGATTCGGCAATTAGTTTTTTTCAAGGTCAAGGGGTTAGTGTAAATGTCATCGGTTATGCAAAAGAGTGTGAGGGGACGTATCCTGAAACGAATATCAGTTATACATTCGGACCTATTATACAGGAGCTTAAACATAATCCTGTTAGCAATTTTTTCGGGTTGTTTCCTTTTTATAAGTCACAGGAATTAGAAGCTGTTTATCATAATAATAATTTTGGAGCAACGATTACTTATTTGGTAGATCCTCAACGTTTTTTAGGTGGAGGTGGGTTGGGAAGTTCATATATAGCAGAGGCATGGGTTGATTTTGGATATGTCGGAATTATTGTGGTGAATTTTGTATTCGGAATCCTTTTGTCACAGTTGCATAAATGGTTTAGACAGGGTGGTTTTATTGCCGTGATGGGGATGCTAATGTTTTCAGGGTTATTATATGCTCCACGTGGATCAGTATCGGATTGTATATATCCGATTATAAATTTTAGAAATGCATTTTTGCTTGTTTTCATTTATTTAATATTGAAAACGTTTTATAAAAATAAAAAGAAATGGAGAAGAGTATACAGAGGATGATTTTTCATATTCCCATGAGAATTAATCGGGAACGGGCTTCTGCAAGTTCAATTCGTCCTGTCAAGATGATTGAAGCATTTGAAAGATTAGGTTACGAAGTCATATTAATTGAAGGAAATGCTTCTCAACGTAAAAAACGAATAAAAGAAATAAAACACAATATTAGAAAAGGTGTAACTTATGATTTCTTGTATAGCGAATCCTCGACAATGCCAACTTTATTGACTGAAAAGCATCATTGTCCTACTCACCCCTTTTTAGATTTCTCTTTTTTTTCATTTTGTAGAAAACACGGAATTAAAATTGGCTTATTTTATCGGGATATTTATTGGAAATTTGAACTTTATGGCTCCTCTATAAAAAAAAATATCGCCAAATATTTTTATCGCTATGATTTGTTGAGATATAAGCAATTGGTTGATGTATTATATCTTCCCTCAACAAAGATGCTTGATTATATTCCTATAAAATTGAATATGCCTGTTTTTGCTTTACCATCGGGATTAAACGTTGATTTTTTGCAAGAAAACCTTACTCACAAGGACAAGAAATTGAGTTTGTTATATGTTGGAGGTATTGGAGGAGTATATGACTTGAAACAATTCGTAAAAGCTGTTGGTAATATTCCTGAAGTTCATCTAACAATATGTTGTAGGAAAGATGATTGGGAGAGGGAAAAAACACAATATGGGATACTTCCTTTAAATGTTCGAATAGTGCATGGTACAAAAGAAGAAGTTAAAAAAATGTTTTCCCAAACAGATTTGTTTTGTATATTAATAAATCCTGTGGAATATTTAAATTTTGCAGTTCCTTATAAATTGTTTGAATCATTGGGATATGGTTGTCCACTATTAGGAACTAATCATACGATGACAGGAGATTTTATATCTGAAAAAAAAATAGGTTATACTTGTAATTATACGGCAAAAGATATAGAAAAACAGCTTTTGTTTATACTGGATAATAAGACAGATCTTGTTTTGCTTAGAGAACAGGTAAAACAAATAGCTTTAGAGCATACGTGGGAAAAACGATGTTTGACTGTGATTGAAAGTCTACATTCATAGGTTTATGCTAATTGAGAATCTTGATGAAAACGGTTTATTTGTTTACTAATACTTTTCCTTATGGAATAAACTCAGAAACTTTCATAGAGGAAGAGATGCGCGTCGCTGGAAATTTGGGATTACATATTGTCGTATTGCCTCTTCATCGAAAGAAGGTTTGTCGGTGTGTACCTTCAAATGTCGAAATTTGTAATTCATTGGCTGATACGAGTTTTATAAAGAAAATATATATCGCTTGTTTGATGCTATTTAGTCTGCATTTTTGGAAAATGTTATGGATTAAAGATAGACCACGTTCTCCCAATGAATTTTATCAAGGAATTAAGTATCTGTATGGTTCTTTTTGGATAAGCTCTTTTTTATCATCTCATAAATATATTTTTAAACAAGGTAGTGTTTTTTATAGTTACTGGTTTAATCATACACCTTTGGGATTAGGTTGGAGAATAAAGAAAGATGAGTATTATCGAGATTTTGTGCTTTACACTCGTGCTCATAGATATGATGTTTATGAGCGACAAATAGGTTCTTATATTCCTTATAGAAAAGAAGCGTTGGCCTATTTAAAAGGAGTGTTTTGTGTAGCGAAAGAAGGTAAGATATTTTTGCAAAAATGTTATCCAAATTATGCTGAAAAGATATTTTTAAGTCATTTGGGAGTATCGACAAAAGAACAGTATAATAAGAAAGTAAAGAAAGTGGCAGATATTTCTTTTATTTCATGCTCAAGTTTGACTGCTGTCAAACGGGTGGATTTCATTTTTAAACGAATAAATTCTTTTTGTGTAGCTCATCCGCAGCTTTGTATCAGTTGGACTCATATTGGGGGCGGACCATTATTGAGGGAATTACAGGCTTTAATAGAGAATAAATCGAAAAACCTGAATGTAATATTGACTGGTTATATCAGTAATTCGGATGTAAAACAATTGTATATGATGAATGATTTTGATTTGTTTGTTAATATGAGTTTATCAGAGGGGATTCCGGTTTCAATTATGGAAGCTATCAGTTTTGGGATTCCTATTATTGCTACAAATGTAGGAGGAAATGCTGAAATAGTAAATGATGAAACTGGTGTCTTAATACCAGTTAATATTGATCAGGCTGCTTTTAATGAAACAGTTTCGGATATTATGAATAAGATGGATATTCTGAAAATATCTACTATTTTATGTTATCAGAATGAGTTTAATGCAGACAAAAACTACCATTGCTTTTATAATCAAATTACTTTATGAATATTCTTCTTATTAATCATTATGCAGGTAGTCCTGATTTAGGCATGGAATTTCGTCCTTATTATATGGCTAAGGAGTGGCAGAAAGCAGGACATCATGTGCGAATTGTAGGAGGTTCTTTTTCGCATTTAAGAAAAAAACAACCTTGTGAGTATAGAGAAATCGTAGATAATGTTGAATATTGTTGGATTCCGGTTAATCGATATAAAGGGAATGGAGTAGGAAGGATTTTTTCCATGTTTTTGTTTGTATTCAAACTTTACCATTATTTTGTAGAGTATTTAAGGAATTTTGAACCTGACATTGTAATAGCGTCTTCTACTTATCCTTTAGATATTTATCCTGCTTATAAAATAGCCAAGCATTATCATGCAAAACTCATTTATGAAGTACATGATTTATGGCCATTATCCCCCATGGAACTAGGTGGATATTCTAAAAAGCACCCCTTTATCCAAATTATGCAAAAGGCAGAGAATGACTGTTATAGATATGTAGATACTGTCGTTTCCATGTTACCTAAGGCTGAGGAGCACATGAGAGAGCATGGATTGGGAAAAGGTAAATTTCATTATGTACCTAATGGCATTGTTTTATCTGATTGGAATAACCCTAAGGGGATTCCGGAAGAACATGGCTTATTATTGAGTAGATTTCAGAAAGAAGGAAAGTTTATAGTTGGTTTTGCCGGTGCTCATGGTATTGCAAATTCATTGTATGCTGTGATTGATGCGGTTTCGTCTCTCGCGGAGCAAAATGTGGTACTTGTTTTAGTCGGTGGAGGACAGGAAAAAGAAAATTTGATAAAATATGCACATAAGAAAGAAATTGTAAATGTTTACTTTCTTCCAACTATCGATAAATTGGCGATACCTAATTTGCTGAAAGAAATGGATGTGCTTTATATAGGCTTGCAAAAGCAGTCTTTATTTCGTTTTGGCATAAGTCCCAATAAAATGTTTGATTATATGATGGCTGCAAAACCAATTATACAGGCAATAGATGCCGGGAACAATTTGGTTGGAGAGGCTGATTGTGGCATTGATGTCGAACCGGATAACGTCGGTGAAATTAGTAAGGCTATTTTGGCGTTAAAATCCATGCCAGAAGAAGAAAGAAGAAGATTAGGAGAGAATGGTAAAAAATTTGTTCTCTCGAATCATACTTATCAAGTGTTGGGAAAGCGTTTTTTCGATATAATGAATAATCTTATAAAGAAATGAAAATAGTAACAATTATTGGGGCACGTCCTCAGTTTATAAAAGCTGCGGTTGTGAGTCGTGCTTTTGCAGCTTCTAAAGACGTAACAGAGATTATAGTACATACAGGTCAGCATTTTGACTCTAACATGAGTGATATCTTTTTTGAAGAGATGTGCATACCTAAACCGCATTATAATTTAAACATAAATGGATTGGGTCATGGTGCTATGACTGGGCAGATGTTGGAGAGAATAGAAGAGGTTCTGATAGAAGAGAAACCGGATTGGGTGTTAGTGTATGGAGATACAAATTCTACTCTTGCCGGTGCATTGGCCGCAAAGAAACTTCATATCAAGGTGGCTCATGTAGAAGCGGGACTACGTTCATTCAATATGGATATGCCGGAAGAGATAAACCGTATCTTGACAGACCGTATCAGTGACATTCTATTTTGTCCAACTGATAAAGCTACTGAAAATCTGGTCAATGAAGGATATGGCAATATTAGATGCCAAATAGTAAAGAATGGAGATGTAATGCAAGATGCTGCATTGTTTTATGCGGATAAATGCAGAAAACCAAACAGCAACTTACCGGATAAATTTGTTTTATGTACAGTACATCGTGCTGAAAATACGGATAATCTGGGACGTCTGAAGAATATTTTTATGGCTTTAGAAAATATATCTGATAAATGTAAGGTGGTATTGCCGCTGCATCCCCGTACTAAAGCCAAATTGATAGGAATAGGATATGATTTTTCCTGTTCTAATATATGCTTTATCCAGCCTGTTGGCTATTTGGAGATGGTTTGGCTTTTAAAGAATTGTGAGTTGGTAATGACTGATAGTGGTGGATTGCAAAAAGAAGCCTATTTCTTTGGTAAATATTGTGTGACTATGCGTGATGAAACAGAGTGGGTGGAACTTGTTGACAATGGATTTAACAGATTGGTAGGAAGCAATCAAGCGATGATAGAAGATACGTATGCTCTGTTGGTGGATGCTCCTAAAACGGGGTTTGAAAATAGACTTTATGGAAATGGAGATGCAGGAAATAAAATCTTGGAAAGTTTACAACTTTTATAATTGCTTTTTTAGCTTCTTTATTTGAATGAATTTTAAAGATTTACATATTCATGGTGAAGTAAGGACAGATTTACTTCATCGTATTCTTTATTCTACCGATGCTTCTGCATATAGGGAGACACCTCTTGCCGTAGCATTTCCTAAAGATGAAACAGATGTACAGGAGATTGTACGTTACGCTTCCAGAAATCATATTAATTTGATTCCCCGTGCAGGAGGTACATCTCTTGCGGGGCAGGTAGTCGGGAAAGGACTGGTAGTGGATATTTCCAAATATATGAATCATATTTTGGAAATAAACCCGGAGGAACGTTGGGTTAGGGTACAACCCGGAGTGGTATTGGATGAGTTAAATCTTTATTGTAAACTATACGGACTGTTTTTCGGTCCTGAAACCTCCACATCCAATCGTTGTTGTTTGGGAGGAATGGTCGGTAATAATTCATGTGGTTCTCATTCATTGGTATATGGCAGTACACGTGATCATCTGTTGGAGGCAAAAGTCATATTAAGTGATGGTTCTGAGGCTCTTTTGAAAGGGGTATCCCCCAAGGAAGTTGATAGCATACGTGCAGGAGCTTCATTGGAAAGTTCTATTTATGATCGGCTGATAACGTTGCTGTCAGATAAGGAAAATCAGAAAGAAATCGTGGATAACTATCCTGATACCTCTTTACGCAGAAGGAACTCCGGATATGCCATCGACGAATTATTGCATTCAGATTATTTTGACTCTAATAGTCAGGAACCATTCAATTTGTGTAAATTGCTGGCTGGTTCAGAAGGTACATTGGCTTTCGTTACTGAGCTAAAATTGCGTTTAGTACCTCTGCCACCAACAGAAAAAGCTGTGGTATGTGTGCATTGTTCAACTTTGGAGGAAGCATTTGTTGCCAATCTTGTGGTATTGAAGCATAATCCTGTAGCCATTGAGTTGATGGATAGCACAATTTTGGAATTAAGTAAACGGAACATATCACAAAACAAGAACAGATTCTTTGTTCAGGGAGATCCGGCTGCCATACTTATTATTGAGTTAGCAGAAAATACCCGTGAAGAGGTAGATAAGAAGGCTAACGAAATAGAGGCTGATTTAAGAGCACATAATTATGGAACTCATTACCCACGTGTCTATGGGAAGGATATCAGTCGTGTTTGGAGCTTGCGAAAAGCCGGGTTGGGCTTACTTTCCGGAATGCCGGGGAGTGCTAAACCTGTATCTGTTATAGAAGATACGGCTGTGGCCCCACAGCGTCTTCCTGCATACATTGCAGATATGAAAAAGATGCTTGACGGTTATGGCTTGAGTTGTGTGTATCATGCCCATATCAGTACCGGAGAGTTACACCTCCGTCCAGTTTTGAATTTAAAGGAAGAAAAAGATAGGAAGTTATTCCGTACGGTAGCTACCAAAACTGCTGAATTGGTAAAGAAACATAGAGGTTCTTTGAGTGGTGAGCATGGGGATGGTCGTTTACGTGGTGAATTCATTCCTTTATTATTGGGAGATAAAGTTTATAGTCTTTTGAAGGAGGTAAAGGAAATATGGGATTCTCCGCATATTTTCAATATGGGCAAAATTGTGGATACTCCTCCGATGGATGCTAATTTGCGTTATGAACAGTGGGATTTAGGAATAGATACTTATTTTGATTATTCTCGGCAGAAAGGATGGCTGTGTGCCATCGAACAGTGCAATGGCTCCGGGGATTGTCGTAAATCAGGCTTATTGGGCGGTACGATGTGTCCTACTTATCGCGCTACAAGAGATGAAAGAAATACTACGCGTGCTCGTGCCAATACACTACGTGAACTTTTGATACATCCGCTCCAGAAGGATATTTTTAATCAGGAAGAAATTCTGACCGCTTTGGATACTTGTGTTTCTTGTAAGGCTTGCAAGTCAGAATGCCCTTCGAATGTGGATATGGCCCGTTTTAAAGCGGAATACCTGCAACATCATTATGACAATGCCCATATTCCATTGCGCTCGCGTTTAATTGCCAATCTGACAAGTATGCAAAAGCTGGGTATGGCAGCGCCATGGCTCTATAATGCAATAATCTCAAATGTATTTACGTCTTCACTCATTAAACGGATATTGAAGTTTGCTCCTCAACGCTCTATTCCGAAGCTTTATAAAATGACTTTGCGGAGCTGGATGATAAAGCATCCGGATAATAAAACCCATGATAAGGGTAAAGTGTATCTGTTTGCAGATGAATTTACCAATTACACGGATGTGGGGATTGGCATAAAGTTCATAAAACTGCTGCGTACTTTAGGATATGAGGTGATTATCCCTAAGCATGTGGAGAGTGGACGTACAGAGTTGTCTAAAGGCTTCTTGAAAAGGGCTAAAGGCATAGCTGAGAAAAATATAGTTTTACTTAAAGAGATTATTTCTGAAGAAACTCCTTTAATAGGTATAGAACCTTCATGTATATTGGCTTTTCGGGATGAATATCCGGATTTAGTCAATGAAAATACCCGGGAAGATGCCCGTAGGCTGGCTGCTAATTGTTTATTGTATGATGAATTCATTGTGAAAGAAATCCATAAGGGAAATATAACACAAGAACAATTTACAGATTTTCCTTTACACATAAAATTGCATGGACATTGTCATCAGAAATCACTGGCTTCCATTGAACCTTCCAAGGAGATGCTTGCTTTACCTGAAAATTATCAGGTTGATATAATTCCTTCCGGTTGCTGTGGCATGGCCGGGGCTTTCGGTTATGAGAAAGAACATTATGCATTGTCCATGCAGATAGGAGAGCAGTCATTATTTCCTGCTGTTAGGCAAGCTGAAACTGAAATTTGTATCTCTGCTCCTGGTACGAGTTGCAGGCAACAGATAAAGGATGGTACAGGCAGGCAAGCTTATCATCCTATAGAAATCTTATATGATGCCCTTTTGTAGCATTCTTTCCTATTTAAATATACATTAATCATGAAAATTCCATTTTCGCCTCCTTACATTGATGACACTGTCATCAGTGAGGTGGTTGATTCATTACGTTCCGGCTGGATAACTTCCGGTCCGAAAGTAAAAGCATTGGAGGAAGAAATAAAACTTTTCTCCAATGCAAAAGAAGTGCTGTGTGTGAACTCGTGGACATCGGGAGCTATCATGATGCTTCGTTGGCTGGGTGTTCATTCTGGGGATGAGGTGATTGTGCCGGCCTATACCTATAGTGCTACTGCTCTGGCTGTACTCCACGCTGGTGCAAAACCGGTTATGGTGGACTCTGGAAAAGACTTTAATATTTCAGTAGAGGCTATTCGCAATGCCATCACTTCAAAGACAAAGGCTATAATCCCGGTTGATATTGCAGGATTTCCTTGCGATTATGAGCGCATCATGGAGTTGGTGAATGAACCGGATATACGTGGCATGTTTCAACCGACATCGTCAGTACAAGAACGATTGGGGCGTATCTTGGTTATGAATGATGCTGCACATTCTTTGGGAGCATATTACAGTAGGAATCAAAGAACGGGTTGTGAAACGGATATTGCTATATTTTCACTTCATGCGGTGAAGAATGTTACAACTGCGGAAGGTGGTGCCATTTGCCTTAATTTGCCTGCTCCCTTTGACAATGCGGAACTTTATAAGGAGCTCCATATGATGAGTCTGAATTGCCAGACAAAAGATGCTTTTTCAAAGTCGAAAGCCGGTGGTTGGCGTTATGACATTGTGGGGTTGGGAATGAAAATAAATATGGCTGATGTGAATGCGGCTATCGGACTGGCTCAGATACGAGAGTATCCTGCTCTTCTGAAGGAACGTAGAAGGGTATTCAATACTTATTCCAAAGCTTTTGCAGATTACGATTGGGCTATAATTCCTCCTTCGGTAGATGGTGAAAAGGAAAGCTCCTATCATATCTACGCATTAAGAATCAAGAATTTTACGGAAGAACAGCGTGACCGTATGATTGATGAAATAGCCAAGGCGGAAGTAGCGGTCAATGTGCATTTCATTCCGATGCCGATGCTTTCATTTTTCAAATCCTTGGGATATGACATAAAAAACTATCCTCAAGCTTATGAGAATTTTAAGGGGGAAATTTCTTTGCCTATTTATCCTCAGCTGGATGAGGAACAGCTGAACTTCATTATTAATGTTGTAAAGGCCGCATATATAACAGTTGCAGGTACTGAGTGATGATTCGCTTTCTTGATTTTATCTTTTCTCTTTTGGGAATAATTCTACTTTTCCCCGTATTTCTTGTGTTATATTTCGCCGTCCGATTGGAAAGTAAAGGTGGTGGTTTTTATAAACAACTACGTGTGGGACGTGGAGGGACGGATTTTTACGTCTATAAGTTCCGTTCAATGCGTATAGGAGCTGATAAGCAAGGTTTGATAACTGTAGGTGGACGGGATCCTCGGATTACTCAGGTCGGATATTTTATTCGCAAAGTTACTACAAAAAAGTGAAATGCGGAAAGATATAGTGATAGAATTGAGTTACAA